>NZ_JTHN01000422.1 GCF_001399685.1 Paenibacillus sp. A3 | reverse complement strand
TTGAAGCCGAACCAGCCGAACCAAAGGATGAAGGCTCCGACCGATGCAAGCGGAAGATTGGAAGGAGGGACGATGTTTGCCGTGCCGTTCTCCGAAAATTTGCCGATTCGCGGTCCGATGACGATGGCGGCAGCCAAAGCTGCAAAGCCTCCGAGGGCGTGGATGACCGACGATCCCGCAAAGTCGATCATCCCGAGACTGCCAAGCCAACCGCCTACGGCCCAAATCCAATGTCCGGTAACCGGATAAATCAAGCCGGTCATGGCAATGGTGAACAAAATATAGGCGTGGAAATTGATTCGTTCGGCTACCGCACCGGAAACGATCGAAATGACGGCGATGACGAACGCACATTGAAACAGCCAATACGTATCATGCGTGATGGTGAGGTTAATGTGTGTCAAGTCTCCTCCCATCATAAAGCCGGTCGTTCCGATGAGCCCGCCGGCATCTTTTCCGTACATCAGGGCAAAGCCGAAGAAGAAAAAGATCAATGCGCCGAACGTAATGTCGACAAAGACTTTCATGATGATGCTGACGGCATTCTTTTGCCGTACGAATCCCGCTTCCAGCAAGGCGAAACCGCCTTCCATCAGCAGGATCATCGCTGCGCTAAGTACAACCCAAATGGTATCTAATCCGCTCGCGAGCGTATTCAAATCCATCGATGCTATCTCCTTTCAGAAAGCGCTTAATAACGTATAAAGCGATTATTTTGCTTATCATTATACGATTCTCGTGGAATTTATGTCAACGAATTACGTCAGGTATTCTTACATATGGTGGTTAATATTCGGATGTTTTTCGTAAGAACTTCTTATATTCTCCTTGATGGGCATAATTTTACTTGCGCCGGTGCATGCTAAGCGTGATTTTGTTGCAGCGATCATCATTTGGAGGAGATGCCGATGGTTCCTTTAGATTCGACATTGCAAGGGCGGGAAGAGCCTTTTGAACATGTGCGAAGCTATTTGCACGAGCATGAGTTCGCATTGGGCGGCAACTGGGATTACGAGCACGGTTCCTTTGACCGCTATTTGGATGAGGGGCATAAAGTGTGGTTGCGCATTCCGTTTGAAGTCACAAGCGGCGTACTGGACGGAGATACGGATTCTACGGACGCTTTTGTCCGAATCGGTACCCCGTTTGTACTCAAGCATGTTTATAATGAAGGATTAGATCAAGAGGCACAGGCTCGCACTTATGGAGCGTTAATGGATCAGTTTCAGGAGCCGCTTGATAAAGACGGCACCGTAGAAGACAAGTGGGTGGACCGGGCGGCTTCGCTGCTGCGGGAGATTGAAAGTGGGTTTACAACCCCCTAAATCCCCCT
>NZ_JTHN01000421.1 GCF_001399685.1 Paenibacillus sp. A3 | reverse complement strand
CCGGCATCCTCCTTCAACCACCCGCTCAGCTCTTCGTCGATCCCTTCGTCTTCCAGAAACGCAAGCTGATCCAAAGCCAGCAGCTGCTTGTCCACGGCCAGCTGTTCCCGCAGGCTGGCCAGCAGCCGCTTCGCATAGTCGCCCTTCTGCTCGCCCTTGGCGTGCATATGCTGCCGCAACAGGTCCGCTTCGCTGAGCTCTTCGCTTTCGTCCTCCTGCCCCAGCGCCAGGTCCGGGAACATGACCTGCAGCCAGTCGAGCAAGGACCGCCATTCTTCCCGCGCCCGGTCGTCGTCCGATTGGCAGGCAAGCAAAAAGCGGAGGAGCTTCATTGCTTCTCCGTAGCGTTCCGCTTCAAGGAGCCGGGTCAGTTCGAATTGATAAAATTCGACGGTTTTCGGAAAAAGAATCACATTGTCATTGGTCTGCCCGCTCATGAAACACCGCCTTTCTTGCTGAGCTTCTTTATGAATGCCAGTGTACCCCAAAAAAGAAGCGAAAGCAAAATCTCCCGCCGCGAGCTGCTTGCCTAAATTAGGATGCCGGATTCGGACGCGCGTTATGCGGACGTGAAAAAGCAGCCGCGGATGCCTAATAAACACGGCATCCGGGCTGCTCGTTATGCAGACGCTGTTCAGCGTTCGATTTCCCGAAATCTATTCCATTTTCATCGCGGCTTGGATGAGCTGCGCTTTAATATGCGGATTTTGATCGATGAAACCGTACATGCGGTCGACCTGCTCTTTATTTTGCAGATAGTCGCGTTCGTTTTGAATCATCTCGTGCGACCATTTCAGAAGCGCAGCTTCCGCCGCACCGAGCCGGTTCAATGCAATATGAAGTCCCGTATCGCCGACAAGCTGCTCCATCACTTCCGGAGTTACGTTACCGAGTTTTTTCGTCGTAGCGAGCTTTTGCTCAAACTCTTTATTCGCCTTCTCGAAGTTTTCTTTGGCTTCCTTGTATTCTTTCTGCTGTTCTGAGAACGTTCTTTTCATTAATGATGAACCACCTTTACCTGTTGATCAATTGTCTTCCTGCCTATCGTTCCTCTATAGCGTGAGGCAAAACCGGCGCTTTCTATACATCGGTTTCCAAAACGCAGGCCGTTATAAAAATACACCTATACGCTAAGTGTAACTTTTCTTCGGCCGTTTGTCCATTTTTTCATCAAGTTTTCCAAGGCGCGTCTCGCTCGGACAGACATCATCCGCTCCCGCCAAGCATAACCTTTAACATCTTGCTGTCATCTTTGGACCCCTTGTGGGAGCGACAGATTCTGGAAGACCGGAGAGGATGAAAGCTATGTGTGGAATCACGGGATGGATTGATTGGAACAAAGATTTGACCCAGTATCCGTCCGTTCTCGAAACGATGACGGATACGCTCGCCTCGCGCGGTCCGGATGCCTCCGGCAGCTGGATCACGCCCCGCTGCGCGCTCGGCCACCGCCGTCTGAGCGTCATGGATCCGGCAGGCGGAGCTCAGCCCATGACCCGGAAAGTCGGGGATAATACAATAACCATCGTCTATAACGGCGAGCTATAC
>NZ_JTHN01000420.1 GCF_001399685.1 Paenibacillus sp. A3 | reverse complement strand
GTTTAATTATTTGAAGAAAGCGTTTTATCTTGTCCGTCACTAGACGCATGGAGGGTTTTTGTATCCCAAACGCCAATAACCCCGAAATCGTGAAATTTTCTCAAACCGCCAATAAATTCAGATCTTCGATTGTTCTTCAGTATGATAACAAGTATATCGATGTCAAGAGCATTCTCGGCTTGTTTACGACGCTGCTCACATCCAGCAACTATGATCTTCATGTTCACGGACCGGATGCTGACGAAGCGAAGAAAGCGATGGCCGAAGTGTTCGAAAAGCACGGTCTTAAGATCAATAGCATTCAAGACTAATCCATATGATCTCCAGGTAAAGGCATTTTCGCGCAGGCGAAGATGCCTTTATTTGTTTTTTTGAGAATAATTCTCATGGTACGGCGTCTATCTTGGTCTATCGACTTGTGTATTGCGCCGTTTTCGACTAATATAAAACTATCGGCGTTTAAGCGCCTGCTTCGGATAAGAACCGGGGCCGCATGTTCGTCCGGTTGACCGCCGGTGAACGCAAATGGTTGGATTACAGGGGGGGAGCACCATGTCGTCGGATGTGCTGCTCAGCTTGTCGCAGAAGGCCCTGCATCTGCTGCAAGAAGATGCGGACAAGATCGAGAAGCTGATCGAAGTGCAGATGGAAAACTTAACCACGCGCAAATGTCCTCTGTATGAAGAGGTGTTAGATACGCAAATTTACGGGTTGTCGCGGGAGATTGACTTTGCGATCCGGGCGGAGCTGATTACCGAGACGGCGGGCAAGCAAATCTTGATGAAGCTGGAACGGAATGTAGCCCAGCTCTATGAGGCTATGAGTCAAAACAAAGAGTAACCTTC
>NZ_JTHN01000042.1 GCF_001399685.1 Paenibacillus sp. A3 | reverse complement strand
TCTATTTCGGTCAAAATCCTCTTTTCAACAGCCTAATTGCATTCCATGCAGGGCATATTCGGCCTGGGAATCTCCGCTCCATGATCGGAAAGCCCGTTCACCCGGCCGCAAGTCGCTTGATCAGGACGATAGCTTCCGACGCATCTTCGCCCTCGTCTCCGGGATCCATCCGAAGCTCATCCACCAACGCCTGCAGCAAATACAGGCCGATCGGCGAGTCTTCGAGGCGCTCCAAAGCCTCCGCCCCCTCTTGCGGCAGCTTCACGGGACGGAGCGCTTCCCCGAACGTAACATCCGGCGAATCCGTTCCAATCCGGATCTTGAGCTCCGTCTCCCTCAACGTAAAGACCAGCCGCAGCATCGGCAGCGGTTCCCTTTCGCCCGCTTGCAGGATCGCATAATTGCACGCTTCGGTTACCGCTACCTTCAAGTCCTCGATCGCTTCGTACGACAACCCTACCCGGACGGCCACGCCGTACAGCGCCAAACGGACCGTGACCAGATCGTCCGCCAGGAGCGGCACACACAAGACAACGGTTTTCGAGCCGGCCTCCGTTTGCCCCTTCATAGTCCGCCCCCTTCCATCGTCAGGTAACGGGACAACCCGGTCATGTCGAACAGCCGCCGAATTTTGGCCGGCACTTCCTGTACGGCAAACGATGCCTCCTCCGGCTGCCGTTTCTTAAGGACGGAGACGAAAATCCCGATCCCCGTGCTGTCAATGTAAGTCAACTCCCGCAAGTTCAGCTTGAGCGGCACCGTCCGCTGACCCGCCAGCGGCTCCACGACGGAACGGAATTGCTCGGCCGTGCTCAAATCAAGCTCACCGGATAAGAACAACACGTTCGCTTCCGGCGTATTCAGCACTTTGACATGGAACTTCTGCGTGTCTCTGTCCATCCGCTTTTACCTCCCCCTGAATCAATCATTATTTGTAGAATAGCAGATTTTAGCAAGTTTTTCACGGCACTCCGCAGGGAAGTCTGCTGATTCACCGAAAAGCTGCCGGGGTAATCATCACTAACGAGGCGCCCAAAAACTTCAGCTCAGACAAGGAGTGATTGAAGATGGATCCTATGAAAAGCGTGGACATCGAGAAGAAAAGCGTCGAGAAACGGATGGATTCCGGTATGGTCGCTTCCACCTTCATCAAATACGCGGCTTACGTGGTCATCTTTTTCGGCTTTCTCTATTTCCTGGTCCGTTACGTATTGCCCATGCTCTAGTCCACTGCGTCACGATACGCGCACCGGCTCCGCCGCGTGCGCTTTTTTGCGGTATCGGCGTCTATCTTGTCCGTTCGTGGTATTGGCCGAAAGAGATCTCGTGGCCATAACGGTCCCGCCGGTAAGATCGATTCCTGAACCGCCGGCCGATCTAAAGGTCGTGGTTGTCGAATTGCTAAAATTGCTGTTTAAGTTATAGATCGTGTTCGTCGTAAGAGTTCCGGCTATCGTTCCGTTGCGAATATCCCGTTGGTTCGTTACATTGTTTAACGTTGCCAGCGTCACCAAGGATTACCGGCAGTTAAAAAATCGGTCGTCGAGCCGAATACTTTGCCGGTAATCGTCGTAATCGAACGCAAATCGTTAATGTTCGAAACGTTGACCGGAACGCTGGGGCTATTGACAATAGTGGCCTGAAGCGGATTCTTCGAGTTACTGAAAACAGAGTTATTTAAAAATGACGCCATCATCTCCGGTTCGCCGACTCCCACCAGATCCCAAGCATATTTAGTTCCTGCTGCCGTAAGTCAGCCTCCTGTTGTTTCAGATGGAGTAGTTGTTTTACCAAATCCTTCATGTAGAAACTCCTCTTTCCATAATAAGATGGAGAAGAAATTGAGAACTCAAGAGCGATTTTGGTGCTTTCTAAATTTATTCCGTCAGGTCAAGTTTTCATGCATGAAGAACAAATAAAGGTCGGAAAAAATCCGACCTTTACCCCTATAGTTTTTCAGTTGTATCGTATCCTCCGGGTCAATCGGTTGCCGTATGGAAATAATGAACGGACAGCAGCCTCCCGGTGTGCTCGTCCAAGAACAGCTTGAGCGCCCGCTGGCCCCGCTTGTAGACGATCCCGTCTTCGCCCGTCCAATCCGGCGTGCCAAGCGTTTGCCGCAGCGTGTCCGCCTTCATCTCCAGCGTCTTGCCGTCAATCTCGATCGTGCCCGCCTGAACGGGAACCATGACGTATTGGACAAACTGATCATACAGGCCGATCCGGCAATCATCGTATACGAAGATGCGCTCGTCCTTGAACAAAGGATCGGTTTCCTCGGCATTCGGCTTGCCTTTCATTTCGTAAAGCGTTTTCAGATCGTCCGTAACCGCGATCCCGTTGACCCGCTCCAGCGGCCATTTGACCGGCTCTCCGATCTCGGCTCCGGTTCCGGATTCTTCATAGACAGCGGTATTTACGGTGAGCGTCTGTTCCGTTGCCGCCAGCGCAGACGGATAAGAAAGCTTGTCCAATGCCGCAGGCGAATCTTCGGCGGAGCTCCAGGAAGCCCCGGTCAGTCCGATTGCAGCCGCGCCGATCAACCACCATTTGCTTAACCGTTTCATTGGAATCACCTCTCCCGTGTTGTGTCAGACAACGGATCGAGTTCAGACGTTTATTTATTGATGTAAAATGACATTCTCATCTACGGCAATGACAAGGCGTCCGCTTGCCATCTCCTTCTCGTAGTATTCGACCGCCGGCATGGACAGCCCGAGAGACAGAAGCTTCTCCCGCAGCGCCATGCCCTCGCATTTGTACAGCGGCGCTACCGTATGCGCCATCGCTTCTCCCACGAACCCGATCCGGCTTGCATACTTGGGCTTAAACATCTCCTCCGTCCGCACGTTCTCATGAGCCAAAATTTGAATCTGATCCACGCCGCGTCCCGCCGATTGAAAATCGCGGACCGCCTGCTTCACTTCCTGCTCGCCCTTGGCTACTACGATCGAATGATACATCGGTAACGCCTCCTTCAGTCGATAGTATAATCAAGCTTCTTACCGGACGTGCTCCAGTTGAAGCTGTCCGATCGGCATGTACACTTTCGGCTTTTTGCCGCTTTGCTTCATGACCATTTCCGCGTCGCCGATGACGGCGATCGAGGACTTCGATAAGCTTCCGACGGTGGCCCCATCCATCAGGACCGCGCCTTCTCCGATGATCGCGTTGCGGGCGAATACGCCCCGTCCGATATGCGCATTCGGCATCACGATGCAGTTGCGGAGCACGCTGCCCCGCCCGACGTACACGTCGTGCGAGATGACCGAGCGTTCCACTTGTCCGAAAATATGGCTGTTGCCGGCGATCAGCGAATACGTGACGCGGGCCGAGGGATCGACGTAGGAATGTCCGGCTATGCATGCGGGCGTATGCATCGGCCATGTGGCTTCGCTGCAGCGGAATCGCGGCTGTTCGCCGATCAGATCCATATGCGCTTCCCACAAGCTCTCTACGGTTCCGACATCGCGCCAATACCCGTCGTATGAGTATGCGTGCAGCTTGCCGCCGGAGCGCAGCATGGCCGGTATGACGTCTTTGCCGAAGTCCCGGGAGGAATGCAGATTGCGCGCGTCGCTGTCCAGCATCCGTTTTAAATAAGACCATTTGAATATATAGATACCCATCGAGGCGAGATTGCTTTTCGGCTGGGCCGGCTTTTCCGCGAATTCAACGACCCGCCCTTGGCTGTCCGTCCGCATAATGCCGAAGCGGCAGGCTTCCTCCCATGCGACCGGCGTGACCGCAATCGTCGCATCGGCCTCGCTGTCCTCGTGCTGCTTCAGCATCCGCCGATAATCCATCCGATATATATGATCGCCCGACAAGATCAACACGTGCTCCGGTTCGTGCCGCTGGATGAACGCTTGATTCTTGTACACCGCATCCGCCGTACCCGCATATTCGCTATCCTGCGGCGGCAGCAGGGTTACACCGTCCGCTTCGTTCGACCAGACCGCCCCGTTACCGATGTGTTCATGCAGGGATCCGGCTTGATATTGGGTCACGACGCCAACCGAGCGGATCCCCGAATTTTTGCAATTGCTCAAGCCAAAATCGATGATCCGGTAAGCACCGCCGAAATGAACCGCCGGTTTCGCTTTGGATGCGGTCAACACGCCCAACCGACGGCCTTCCCCGCCGGCAAGCAGCAAAGCTACACATGCTTGGGAATTCATCATTTCACCTGCACCTCTCTGTTGGTCTAGTGTTTCGTCGCTTTCGTTCGATACCTATGATTAACCGGGCGAGCGGTCTATGAAACATAAACTGGCAGCTTTCATAGAAAGAGCCGGCCGTCTTTCCAGGCGGGCCGAACGGATCGTTTGATCTATAGTTTTATAATTTTTTCACCAATATATTCAATGTACATGGCAACAATAATGAAAGAGACGCCCCTTTGAACACTCCCACCACCTGCGCTAATGGCGCTGAGGTGGGGGATTCTTGCGAACAGAGAAGCATCCTTCTCTTCTTGAGCAAGCGATCCCTGCAGTTCCCGCAGTTCAGTTGGCCTTCGCCAACAAACGCAGTCCTTCTTGCAAGATATTCATGCTGGCATTGTGGTCACGGTCATGGTGCGTGCCGCATCCTGAACAGGTCCACGCTCGCAAGTTTAGATTTTTCACTTCGGGGTTGCGCCATTGGCATACATGACAAAGCTGACTGCTTGGATAGTTTTTGGCGACCATGCTGATCGTGCGACCATACCACATTGCTTTATATTCCAGCATCGTGCGAAGGGTTGACCAGCTTGCTTCAGCAATGGACTTTGCTAACTTATGATTTTTCATTAGACTTAGAACCTGCAAATCTTCCAGACAGATCGTTTGGTTTTCACGGATCCACTTGGTCGAGAGCTGATGTAGAAAGTCTTGCCGAGCGTTAGCGATTCGCTCATGTATGCGAGCGACTTTTTGCTTCGCTTTTAGATAGTTGGACCCACCTTTCAGTCGACGAGACAAACGTCGCTGC
>NZ_JTHN01000419.1 GCF_001399685.1 Paenibacillus sp. A3 | reverse complement strand
GCAAAAATTGGAGGTGCTGCCTTACCACCGGATGGGTGTCTATAAATGGGAGCAGCTCGGAAAAGCCTATCCGCTGGAGCATGTACCGACGCCAAGCGACCGGGAGCTGGAGCGGGCGAAACGTTTGATTGACCAAGGAAGAGAGCAAGCTTAAAGGGGAACCCCGCGGACATGCCGTCCGCGGGGTTTTTCGCGTTTTTAGCGACCGGACTGCTGCGCGTCGTACTCGTCCGAATACGCAGCCAAGGACTTGATTTTACCGTGCGGCTGCTGGGTTTGCTTGCGGATTTTCCATTGGTTTTCCTTGCGGCGTTTCGAATGGCTCATCGCAATTCAGCTCCTTTAGGGCATGGTAAAAATCGGCCTTGCCTCCTTAGGATGCCGGACGGGCGGTTGTTTCATGTATTGGAACAATATAGTATTTTTGTTAATATATTAATAGTCTCGCTTGTGCAGAGAGGAGGGTAGCGCGATCAACGTTTCATAGGCTTTCTAAGGTTGAAAGACCAGTATACGAT
>NZ_JTHN01000418.1 GCF_001399685.1 Paenibacillus sp. A3 | reverse complement strand
AGGGGGATTTAGGGGGTTGCTCTTTCTTTAGGGGGTTGCCCTCTCTTATTTTACCTCCAATTTATTTTTCTTTAAGGTTTCTTTAAGGTTGCGCGTGCAATATAAAGACATGAACAGCAAGGCAAGAAAGCAATCATCCTGAAGCCTTATATGAAACGGAGGTTTTTCTGATGGATCACAACAATAACAATAATAACAACAATGTAAACGATCTTTTTCGTCGCCCGAACGACGAGTTGAAGCATAGCGAGTCCGAGGGGGATAACCGGCAGTCGGCCGGGAGAGAGGAAGCGGCGGCGAGCCGTGAGCAAAGCTCTCATTACTTTTCCTACGGTCCTTACAAATCTGGCACCTCGGACACGACGGTTAGCGACAATCAAGGCTCCGCCCCGGTGGAAGTAACGCCGCCGAAGCCGATTCGCGCGTACGGCTTTAACTCCGGGGAGCAGCAGCAAGGCCCGATGGGGAATTGGCAGCTCGGCGCGGCACCGAAGAAATCAAGCGGATTCCGCAGCATGTTCGCCGCGTTTATGGCCGGCGTCGTCGTGGTCGGCACGCTGATGTTCGCTTCGGACAAAATGAACCTGTTCACCGGCGCGAAAGGCATTATGACCGGAAACGGCAATCAGAGTTCGGGCGCGCCGGCACAGGCAGCCAATAATAACGGGGATGTGAAGCCTTCTTCGCTTGATCTGGCCCGTCCGACGAATATATCGGGGATCGTGCAGCAGGCAAGTCCGGCGGTCGTTAAGATCGAGACGAAAGTCAAGACGAGAAGCACCGGACGCTCCAGCAATCCGCTGTACGACGACCCGTTCTTCCGCCAATTTTTCGGCGACGATTTCGGCGGCGGCCGTCAGCAGCAGCCTAAAGGCAACGACGGTCAGCTGCAGCCCGGCGGGATGGGGACCGGCTTTATTTTCGAGAAAACCGGCTACATCTTGACCAACGAGCACGTGATTGACGGTGCGGATGAAATTTGGGTAAAAGTCAATTCCAATGGCAGCGAGAAGTCGTATAAAGCGCAATTGCTGGGCAACGACTACGATCTCGACTTGGCCGCGCTGAAGATCGAGCCGGAAAACGGCCAAGAATTCCCGACACTGCCGATCGGCAGTGC
>NZ_JTHN01000417.1 GCF_001399685.1 Paenibacillus sp. A3 | reverse complement strand
CTTCCGCCTCGCTTTTGGCCCGGGGGAGTTTGCGCGGCCTCCCCCCCCTTTCGGCGCGGGGCCCAGCAGGTCGCCGAGCAGCGCTTCCCCGGTCAGCCCCCAGCCGCCCCATCCGATCATGGCCGCGCCCAGAATCGCAACCGCCATGCTGAGCACAGCTAGCAGATTCGTTCGTTGACCGAGGAACAGGCACGCGCCGATCAGGACGAAGACAGGCTCCAGCGAGAGGATCGCGGTCGAGCTTGCGACCGTCGTCAGGTTGAGCGATTCCATCCAAAACAAGAAATGGAGGCCGAGCGCAACGCCGGACCAGAACAGGCCCGCCCAGTCGTTTAGGCGCAGCTGCGCCACCTCGCGGCGGTAACGCAGCAGCAAAGGCAGCAAGATCGCAGCGGTCAGCAGCAGCCGGTACATGGCAATGACCGAGGACGAAGCATTCGACCAGCGGACAAAAATCGCTGAAAAAGAAATCGCAACGATGCCGATCACAAGCAGAAGCGGCAAAGGAACGGGAAAACGTTTCGCAGCATTCATCAGGCTAACTCTCCATTTCATAACGGTCGGTGACAGGCACATTGCTCTATTATAGCACCGGATTCGAGACTCTTACAGGGTCAGAATTGAAAAATCGGGCAAAGCGTGAGAAAGTCTGCAAAGTTGGACTTTTATTCCCAATTGTGATATGAAAGAATGTAGGCCGGACTTAGGAACGGACGCATCACAATAGGGGGGAATTGGAAATATGTCCCGGCGTTTTGTTATCGAGGCGGTGCTTGTAGCCGTATATGGCGAACTCATGGCGCCAAGCCGCCCGGTGGAATATTTGATTCCGTATTCGACGATATTGGAATTATACGAGATGAAAGACAGCCCCGAGCCGGTCATGCCGGACACGGATGACGACGCTCATGTCAAAGGAAAAATCGGGGAGCTCATCGCCTTTTTCGACGACTCGTTCAATAAGAAGAAGCTGGAGCGTGCGCTTGTCGCCCCATGGCGGCCAAGCCCGCCGCTGCCGATCAACGAGAATGTGACGTTCACGGTCATCAATGCCGTGGATAATGCCCAATATGGGGAATCGTTCGATCCGATCGAAACCGAGGTCGTGCTGACCTCCCTGCGGGAGAAAGCACCTATTTTGACGGACCAGCTTGAATTGATGGAGAAAATCATTCAGGCCGAGGTTCCCGTTCAAGTGTACGACGTGTACGATTTTGAATTCGCCGTCGAAGACGGGATTACCGCAGACGATTTGATGAAGCCGTAACCGCATCGTGTTCAGCGGTCCAATGCATGCCGGAATCCCGATCGAGGGGTGCCGCCGGCGACAGGTCAACCGGATTTGCCCGGTTGGCTTTTTTGCTTTTTTTCGTGCTGGCTGTCACAAACCGGCCCCTCCGTTCGCCATAAGGGTAGAATGCGAAAAAGAACGGGAGGGTGGGTCTGGATGCGCCAATGGGGGATGTACCTGATTTTGACCGGAAAGGCGGGATTGTTCGTCCGGAATGCGACATGGGATTCGGCAAGCTTGATCGGCGGCGATCTCCGACACAAGCTGGCAGAGCGGCATGCAGCAAAAGCTGAAATTTAATCCAATCGATGGTACAATAGAAATAGGACCATAGCGAGGTTCCCCTTCAGGTTAACGTGCTCTTGCTGCGATGCGGCATCACGTCGGGCTGGAAGGGGAGTTTTTTGTGGAAGGAGAACCTAGATGAAAGGATATGTTGTGACCGGCGCTTCCAAAGGGTTAGGACTGGCGCTGACCAACCGCTTGCTCGCTGCCGGGCACCGCGTCATCGGAATTTCACGGACCGCTGCGGATTCGGCGGAAGCCGGCGACCGTGCGGACGGAGCTGCAGCCCGGAGGAAGGCCGAGCATTATGCATACGATCTGAAACGCGTGGACGGAATAGAGGAACTGATCGCGACTGTCGTCCGATCGCTTGAAAAGGAGCCGCTCGACGCCATCACGCTGATCAATAACGCAGGCATGCTGGAGCCAATCATGCCGCTGGATCAGGCCGATAGTCTCACGCTGACGGAGCAGATGAACGTCAACCTTCTGGCCCCGATGCTGCTGATGTCCGCTTTTATCCGGGCGACGGAGGATTGGCCCGCCTCGACGGCCAGAACGATCGTCAATATTTCTTCCGGCGCGGGGAAAAAGCCGTATTTCGGCTGGAGCGGCTACTGCGCCACCAAGGCCGGGCTGGATATGCTGACGCGCTGCGTCGGGCTGGAGCGAGGCGACGGGCCGCGAGCGGTGAAGGTCGTCTCGATCGCGCCCGGCGTCGTGGATACGGGCATGCAGGAGCTGATCCGCGGGACGGAACCTGACCGGTTCCCGGAGGTGGAGCGCTTTGTAGGGCTGAAGCAAACGGGCGGACTGTATACGCCGGATGAGGCGGCTGAGCGAATCATAAACGTGGTGGAGGGCGGACGGTTCGCTCAGGGCGACGTGCTGGATATCCGCCATTTGCCGCAGGCGTAAAGCCATGCTGCGAAAGGGGAAGTTACCTTGTTTGACCCGACGATATTCGATAATTTGAAAGTAGTGCTCGAAGGACATTTGTACGATTTGGATGCGGAGCAAACGATCCGGGTCATCGGCCGGGAGGATTTCATCGATCTGGCCAGCATGAAACGGATATTCAGCATGCGCATCCGACGCGAT
>NZ_JTHN01000416.1 GCF_001399685.1 Paenibacillus sp. A3 | reverse complement strand
CACTTTCTCAACAAGCTCGGACGCTCGCGATTAGCAAAGCGGCATACTATAGCAAGGAGAGGTTCGCGTGACGATTTCTTTCATACTCGCGATGGACGAAGCCCGCGGCATCGGCATCGACAATAAGCTGCCGTGGCGCTTGCCGGCGGACTTGGCTTATTTCAAGCAAACGACGAAGGGACATACGGTGCTGATGGGCCGCAAGACGTTCGATTCCATCGGCAAGCCCCTGCCCGGACGGCGCAATGTCGTGCTGACCCGGGACGACCGATTCGCTGCACCGGGCTGCGAGGTGGTCCATTCGGCGCAGGAGGCGGCCGCCGATTACGGCCGCGGCGGAAGCCAGGCTTCCGAGGAGCTGTTCGTCATCGGCGGCGCGGAGGTGTACCGGCAGCTGCTCCCGTTCGCGGACCGGCTGTATATTACCGAGATCGCGCACCGTTTCGCGGCGGATACGTTTTTTCCCGAGCTTGAGCCCGGCGAATGGCGCGAGGTGTGGCGGCAGCGCGGCGTGAAGGACGAGAAAAACCCGTACGACTACGATTTTGTTGTGTACGAACGGGCCGGAATGTAACG
>NZ_JTHN01000415.1 GCF_001399685.1 Paenibacillus sp. A3 | reverse complement strand
CGAAGACGGCGTGTTCGACCGCTTCGTGGTGCTGGCCAGGCCGCCGGGAGCAAGCCCGGAAACGGCCGTCTACGACAAGCAGGGCAAACGGCTGGACGACAGGCTGGCTTGGAGAGGGGGGCTGAGCTGATGAAACGAACCGGCGAAGAGGACGAGGACCCTGCATGCTGAAGCTGCTCGGCGCCATGCTGATTTTGCTGGCAGGCACGCTGTTCGGCTTTTACCAAGCTTCCCAATTGTCGCGCCGTCCCAGGCAAATCGCCGATCTGATCCGCATGCTGCAGCGGCTGGAAACGGAGATCGTCTACGGCTTCACGCCGCTGCCGGACGCGCTCCGGCGCGCCGCAAGAGCGGATGATTCTCCGGCAGGCGCTTTGTTTGCGGGCGCAGCGGAGGAACTCGGCAAGCCCGGCGGCCGTTCCGTACAGGCCGCCTGGGAGCAGGCGGTGAGCCGGGGATGGAAAACGACGTCGATGAAAGCGTCGGAGCGGGACATTTTGCTGCAGCTTGGCTCTACGCTGGGGCTAACGGACCGCGATGACCAGGTCAAGCACCTGAGGCTCGCTGTCAGCTGCCTGCAAGGGGAAGCGGACATTGCGCGGGACGAGCGGGAGCGGTACGAGCGGATGTGGAAAAGCCTCGGCCTGCTGATGGGCGCGTTAGTCGTCATTTTAATGTATTAGAAGCAGAGCCAGGCTTAAGGGTGAGGTGCCGCCAATGAACGTGGACGTAAACGCGATATTCCAGATCGCCGGCATCGGCATCATTATCGCAATGATTCATACCGTACTGAAGCAGATGGGCAAAGAAGATATGGCGCATTGGGTCACCGTGATCGGCTTCGTCGTTGTGCTGTTTATGGTGGTCCGGCTGCTGGACAGTTTGTTTAAAGAGATCAAGACAATTTTTCTCTTCCAATAAAAGCAGGTGAAGCCCGTGGAGATCATTCAAATCGTAGGGCTCGGGTTGGTGACGACCGTGCTGGTGCTGATAATCAAGGAGCAAAAGCCGATGTTCGCCTTCCTGCTGACAGCCTTCACCGGCATTACGATCTTTCTCTTCCTGATCGGTAAAATAACCGCTGTGATCGGCGTGCTGGAGGAACTGGCAAACAAGGCGAACATCAACCTGATTTTTCTGAAAACAATTCTGAAAATTATCGGCATTGCCTACATTGCCGAATTTGGCGCCCAAATCGTGCGGGACGCCGGCCAGGAAGCGATCGCCTCCAAAATCGAGCTGTCCGGCAAAGTACTCATTATGGTGATGGCGATTCCGATCGTCTCGGCCATCATCGAAACGGTCGTCAAGCTGCTTCCCGCGTAGCTCCGGAGATGGGCAGCTCGGCATGAAAAAGCGGGTGGAGGCGAAGCGATGAGGCGGCGCTGGATGCAAGGGTTACGACATTCGTGCGGGAGACTGGCTGCCTGCGGCGCGCTCCGGCTCGGACTGCTGCTAGGTGTGGCGTTCCTTACGGCTCTCATGCTGGACGGGGGCGCAGGCGGCTGCGGCACCGCTTATGCCGCCGTACCGGCGGAAGAGCTGATCCGGGAGCAGGCGCAGCGGCTGCCGCTCGATCAGGTCGAGCAATTCTGGAGCCGGCTGACCCGACAGTACGGCGGGTATTTTCCGGACAGCCGGG
>NZ_JTHN01000414.1 GCF_001399685.1 Paenibacillus sp. A3 | reverse complement strand
AATCTCCCATAAAGTAGAAGGCTGCGTTGCCTTTTGCGAAATCCCCGCTATCTTTCATGTAGTCTGCAACAAGCGGGTCATTTTTTCTCGCATTGTATGTTTTCAACAAGTCGAAGGTATCCATCAATCCGCTAAATTGAGGATTGTTCGCCAATTGGATATCGCCCTTTTTCAGGCTCTCTACGAATTTGCGGTTCTCATCCACGTTTTTCGATTGCAATGAATAGGCCAATCCCAGATAATGAGCACCCAAGGACCAATCCGCTCCGTGAATCATCACTGGTGCCTTGCCGGAGGCTTCAATTTTCTTAAACAACGCTTCCAAGTCATTCCGGGTTTTCACAGAGGCCGGATCAAAGGTCCCTCCGATCGCCTCCTCAATAACTCTTTTGTTATACAGCAAGCCGTATCCCTGGGCAGTCCATGGAACGCCAAGGAATTTTCCGTCCAGCAGGGCTCCGTCAACCGCCCCTTGCTTCGTTAGCTTTTCGTATTTCGCTTTCTCCGACTCCAGGTCCGCAAACTTGTCTTTAAATTGTAAAATGGTTGCCGGGTCAAGATTGGCGATCGTGGCCGGATTGCCGGAAGCTAATAACGATTGAAATTTTTCCAGCTGTCCGCCGCCAATTGGCGTCGGAATCAATTCTATGCTCACATTGGGATTCAGCTCATGATACGTTTTAAACAGGTCCTCAAATACATTGTTTACTTCGGCTGACGTATTGA
>NZ_JTHN01000413.1 GCF_001399685.1 Paenibacillus sp. A3 | reverse complement strand
CCAGCAAGCCGTCCCAGTTCCAGTGCGGGAACAGATGCAGTACCGGTTCGCTGGTCCATTGCGCGCGGTAGTACCAGTAATTGTCTTTCGGAAAACCGCAGCTATCGAGTACGCCGAATTGCGAAGCCACATTGGGCCAGCGGTTGTAAGGCGTGGGCTCGCCGCGATAGTCGAAGCCGGTCCAGATGAAGCCGCCGGCAATGTACGGGCGTTGCGCGACATAGCTCCACCAGGCTTCGGCGGTGCTGGCCCACCAGGGGTGGTCCAGGTCGTAGGCGCGGGTGTACCCGCGTTGGTCATCGCGCCGATAGTTGCCGCGCACCGACACGGTGCTGCCGGTTTCGCTGCCGTAGATCGGGATGTTGGGGTATTGCGCGCGGAAGCCGTCCATCTGGCTGGTGCGGTAGTTGAAGCCGACCACATCCACCACCTGGCCCACGCCATCGCCAAAACCTTTGTCCATCGCGAAGGTCGTGGGGCGGGTGGGATCCAGCTGGCGCACGCGTTGTTGCATGCGGGTCACGATGCGTGCACCGCGCGCGGTCACTTGCTGCGGCTCTTCGTTGCCGAGCGACCACAGGATGACGCTGGGATG
>NZ_JTHN01000412.1 GCF_001399685.1 Paenibacillus sp. A3 | reverse complement strand
TTTAGTTCAACTTATATAGCCAGTTAACGATTTTCCGTTTCTCAAAACCCGTAATATCAAGCATTCCAGTCTATAACTTTATTTTCATCATACACATAAAAGTCAATTGCCCCGGCGCCGTTGCAGACGCCAGGGTCAGTCCTATCCGATTCGATTACAGCGCAAGCTCCTTCAGCTCGGCCGACTCCAGAAATCTCTCGCAATCGAGCGCCGCCATGCAGCCTGTGCCCGCTGCGCTGATCGCCTGCCGATACCGGCTGTCCTGAACGTCGCCGCACGCGAATACGCCGGGAATGTTCGTTTCCGTCGTGCCTGGCTTCACCAGCAGGTAGCCGTGCTCGTCGGTCGTCAGCTGGCCGTCCAGAAACTTCGTATTCGGCGTGTGGCCGATCGCTACGAATATGCCGTCTACTTCGATGATTTCTTCCGCGCCGGTATCGTTGTTTCTCACCTTAAGCCCGGTCACGCCTCGTTCGCCCGCGATGACTTCCAGCGGAGTCCGGTTCAGCTTCCAGCTGATTTTCGCATTGGCGCGCGCACGTTCCTGCATGATCTTCGACGCGCGAAGCTCGGTGCGCCGGTTCACCAGAACGACCTCCGAAGCGAAGCGGGTCAGGAAGTTCGCCTCTTCCATGGCCGAATCCCCGCCGCCGATGACGATAA
>NZ_JTHN01000411.1 GCF_001399685.1 Paenibacillus sp. A3 | reverse complement strand
GCCAGCCCTGATCAGAATGTATAATAAGTACATCCTCTTCATGAATATGTTCAAACGCTTTATCCAGCATTTTGGACACAAGTGAATATACCGGACGCGATTCAATTGTGTACGCAACAATCTCTCCATTAAATAAGTCCAGCATCGGGGATAAGTATAATTTCTTACCAAATAATTTGAATTCTGTGATGTCAGTTACCCATTTCTCATTGGGCCTCGTAGCATTGAAGTTTCTCTCCAAAATATTTGGTGCTAATTTCCCAACATTCCCTTTATATGAACGATACTTCTTCATTCGCACCGTACATTTCAGCCCAATTTCACCCATAATTCGCTGTACCTTTTTATGGTTTACCTGGAGCCCTTCGTTGTGTAATTGATCCCGAATACGACGATACCCATATCGACCTTTGTGTTCATGGTATATAGCATTAATGCGGGATTTTAAATCTACGTCTTTATCTGGTCGGTCCCATTGGTTTACCCAGTAATAATATGTACTACGTGGGATCTGAGCCAGTTGCAATAACGCACGAACGGGGAATTCCAGCCTTAGTTCAAATACTACTTGCGCTTTATCTTTCTTTGTGATTTTTCCTTGCTTTGAACTAAGGCATTCAA
>NZ_JTHN01000410.1 GCF_001399685.1 Paenibacillus sp. A3 | reverse complement strand
CCGTCCCCGCGCTTGACCGGCACGGCGTACAGCAGATGGTTCACGAGACGGCGTTCGACCTGCTGCTCCTGCAGCGTGACGACCCCTTGGGCGGGCAGGCTCGTCGTCAGCGTCTTGTCCGGCAGCAGTCGGTCCAATGCGTAGAGCACGATTTCTTTCAGGAACAGGCTGCCCTTCGTCGCATAGTCCTCGAAGACGTTCCAAGCGATGTAAATGCCGCTGGCGCCCTCCACCATTCCCGGGCCGCCGTCGTTCATCGAGCTGGGCGTATGCTGGTGCGAAGAGAACGTGAATACTTCCCGGTTAAAATAAGGATCTTCACGCCGCCCCAGCTCGGTTCCGCCGTCCAAAGCGATCTTCTGCCCCGCGGCGTACATGACGAACGACGCTTCGCCAAGGCTGCGCAGCGGAAACTTCGGGCGGAAATAATCCGGCTTGAACGGATTGTCGCCGACCCGCCGCACGCCGAAATCGATTGCGAAATCGCGCTCCTCCGCATCCAGTCCGGACTTGCCCGAAGCGAGCAGCTTCCCGCCCTGCCGGAGAAACTGCTCCAGCTTCGCGCGCAGCCGATCCGAGATCAGCACGTAGTCCGGCAGTATAATGACTTTGTATTGTTCGAAATCGGCATCCGGATCGATCACGTCGAACAAAAACTTGCCTTCGAGCAGCATCCGTACCGCCCCGGCGTCGGAATTGCCCGTGAACATCGCGCCGCCCATTTTGTCCACGCCGACCGATTCGACGGACAGCAGCCCGATATCCGCGATCGCCGTCGTGTCCGCGCACCACGCTTCCTTCCGCTCGACCTCGGCATACGCTTGGCCGATCAGCTCGTAAGTGGCCGGGTCCATCAGCCCTTCGGGATGCAGCTGGTCGCCGATGGAGCAGCGCGCTCCGTTCGCCAAGCTGAGCGCCGTTTCGTAGCGCAGCGCATTCGGATGCTTGTAGCCGCCGAATTCGCCCCAGAACGTATGGAATTTGCCGGTCATGCCGAGGAAATCCATGCCGAGCGGCTGCACGTAGCGGGCCGACAGCGGGAAATGATCGTAGCCCCAACCGCCGGTCGGCAGCGATTCCAGCTCCAGGTGCGTGTTCATCGCCGCCAAGTCCCGGCGCCCTTGCGAGATATGCCCCGCGTTGTGGAAGATCGGCATCTCCGGCTTGATCGCATGAATCGCTTCGCGAATCCGCTGCGTGTAATTCGCAT
>NZ_JTHN01000041.1 GCF_001399685.1 Paenibacillus sp. A3 | reverse complement strand
AGCTTCAGCTGTAACCCGTTCATGTTCCTGTTCGGCGCGAACGGACTTAGCGATGCGCCGTTTATTTTTTTCATCATGTATGCGGTTGTCCATCTGACGCATTGGATTTACGGGCGGCGCGTCGGCAGTCTGATCAAAGTGAGCTTTGCGCTGGCGCTTGCTTTTTGGACCCGATACGAAGCGGTGCCTCTGGGAGCGGCGGTCGCTCTGGCCATCATCCTGATCGTTCTGCGGATTCCGCCGACGGACCCTCGGGTCGACCTGCCGAGGCGGCAGTACGGATTGCTGCACAAGCTGTTCCATATCGAGGGGACATGGTCGATGGTTATGGCGCCGGTCGTGTTTTCCGGACTGCTGTGGCTTTGGTTCAACTACAGCATCATGGGAGACGCGCTTTATTTCCTGCGTTCCGAATACTCAAACGTGGCTCAGGCGCAAGGGCTGGCGACTGAGCAGGCCTTTGTGGACATGATGGGCAATCCGCTGCTCGGTCTGGTGTTTGTGGCCAAGAAAACGGCTTATTATTCGCTTCCGCTGGCCGCCGTCGTGCTGCTGCGGCTCTGGAACCGGCGCTGGTTCCTGTGGGACCTGCTGGTGCTGCTGCTGCTGTTCGTCTCGATCGTCGCGCTGCAGTTCCTCATGCTCATGAAAGGAACGTCTTACGGCTGGTTCCGTTACTTCATGTACGTGTTTCCGATCACCGTGGCCTGGCTGCCGTACGAGCTTGCCCGGGTGAAACGGTCCTTCGTCAATTACGGGATCGTGCTGGCCGGGATGCTGGGAGCCTGCGTCGTGCTCGGGTACGCCTGGACGAACCCGCAGATTGCTCCGGACGAGAACAAGTATTTGCATGCGTC
This sequence comes from Paenibacillus sp. A3, assembly GCF_001399685.1. Lineage (GTDB taxonomy): Bacteria > Bacillota > Bacilli > Paenibacillales > NBRC-103111 > Paenibacillus_G. The sequence goes on along the minus strand of NZ_JTHN01000041.1, from coordinate 112,417 downwards.
GCAGTATGCGGCTTCCCAACAGGTGGAGAAGGAGATTGCCCGTTATTTGGACACGGAGCTGAAGGGCCACAACATTTTGATGGACTCGTACTCCGCTTATTCGGTCATTCTGAACAGCAGACATCCTGACAAATTTTTGATCACCAGCGATTTCGAATTTACTCCTTCGCTGAAAGATCCGGTCGGCCGGGGCGTCGATTTTATTCTTACGGCGAAGCCGGACAAGAGTTCGGCGCTAAGTGCCGAGGAGCGGACGTATAAAGATTTCTACGAGACGGGCACGGAATGGACGGAGCTGTATAAGGAATTCGGGGGCAAATGGAGATTGTACAAGGTCATTCGTTAGCAAGAGGGAGGCGGGGAAACGTGGAACGCGCGGAGCCCGAGATTACCGTCATTATACCGGTTTATAACGAGGAAATTCATATTTACCGCTCGCTGCAGCATATTGAAGAGGAACTGAAACGGCTGACAGCTTCTTACGAGATCATCGTCATCGACGACGGTTCGCGGGACGGCACATGGGAGCAGCTGATTTTGTCCGGGCAGCGTTCACCCCGGCTGACCGCGCTGCGGCTGAGCCGCAATTTCGGCAAGGAGCTGGCGCTCTGCGCCGGGCTAGAGCATGCGTTGGGACGGGGGGTCATTATTATGGACTCTGACCTGCAGCACCCGCCGGCGCTGCTTCCCGAGATGGTCCGGCTGTGGCGAGAGGAAGGCAAGGAGATCGTGGAATGCGTCAAGCAGGACCGGGGCAAGGAGTCGCTGGATAAGGCGGTCGGCTCCGCACTGTTCTACAGCATCCTCAACCGGCTGTCCGGCTTCGATCTGCGCGGCGCGTCGGATTTCAAACTGCTGGACCGGAAGGTCGTGCAGGCATGGCGGGAAATGCCGGAGCGGAACATATTTTTCCGCGGGATGACGGCATGGCTCGGCTTCAACCGGGCGCAGATTTCGTTCGAGGTGCCGGAGCGGACGGACGGTCACAGCCAATGGAGCTTTTTCGGCCTCATGAAGCTGGCGGTGAACGCCGTGGTTGCATTTTCTTCCATTCCGCTGCGGTTTGTCAGCCTGTTCGGAATCGTATTCCTGCTTGGCGCCGCCGTGCTCGGGGTCCAGACGCTGTATCAGAAAATCGTCGGCAATGCAGTGACCGGCTTTACGACGGTCATCCTGCTGCTGCTCGTCATCGGCAGCGTCATTATGATTTCGCTCGGGATCATCGGCGAGTACATCGCCTCCATTTACAACGAAGTGAAGGGAAGGCCGCGGTACTTGGTCAGCCAGCGCATCTTCAGCGAAGCGTCCGCCGCGGCCGGCGAGGAAAGCCGCCGGGTGGGCGAGGTTTCATGACGCTGCGGCTGCTCTTTCGGTACGGCATCGTCGGGCTGCTCGGGACGGCGCTTCATTTTGCGGCGCTGTTTGTGCTCGTCGAAGCGGCGAAGCTGCATCCGGTGCCGGCCTCGGCGCTCGGGTTCGTGCTTGTGCTGCTGGTATCGTACGCGCTGAATCGGCGCTGGACGTTTCAGGCTTCCGCCTCGGGCTGGAAGCCGCTTGCCAAATATACGGTCGTGTCCGTCGCCGGCCTGCTGCTCAACACCGGCCTCATGTATTTGGCCGTGGACCGGCTGCACTGGCACTATGCCGTCGGCCAATGTCTCGTTGTCGTTGCCGTGCCGCTTTCGAACTTTTTGTTTAATTATTACTGGACGTTTCGCGAAAAAAGGTCCGGTGAATAAGAAGCCGCCGAGCGGGCTGAGCTTGTTGAGAAAGTGGTGAATTGAGGTAATAGAGGTGTACGAATGGGTGGGGTATCTACTTCCGGCCGCTGTTGTCAGCGGGAAACTTTGATTGAAGCCGCTTAACAGCGGTTATTTCCCGCAGACAAAGGCGAACGCTATCGCTTCTCCCACCTACGTACATATCTCTATTTTTGATTAGACCATTTTCTCAACACTCTGCAGCCGCCGAGCGGCCTGCTCTTATTCATCGGACCTTAAAAATAAGCCAGCCGCTCACTTCTTCTGGGCCAGCGGCACGGTAAACTGCGCTTCCGGAATCCACTGCTTCCGGTAAAAATCCCTGCCCTTGATCCGGACACGGTCCGGATACACCTCGACGTACAGCCCTTCGCTTTCAGCCTTGCCCTTCAGCTTTTCCGCTCCTTTGCCGTCACTCGTCCACGTTTCGGACACCGAGGCGGTGTTGACCATCGTGAAGCCGTCCCGCACCAGCGTATCCGGCTGATTCAGCTCCCAGTGCGAATGGCTGCTGAAGTAGATGACCTGCGGATACTGCGACAAGGTCGCCTTCAGCTCCTCGTGCTGAATGACGGCCCGGCTATTCGTGCAGCAGAAATGGGTTCCCGATACCGTGGCAGGCAGCGGCTGATGCAGGAAGACGAAGACCGGCTTGTTCGAGCCGGCGTCTTTTTTCAGCGTCTGCCTCAGCCATTCCAATTGCTCGGGCGACAAATAAGCGTCCTCCGCATTATTCTGGTCGGACTGCCGGTACCGCTCCGAGCCAAGGAAGATAAAGTGATAGCCCTTGATGGTCTTGTCGTAATAGACCTTGTTCTCACCGGAGAACGCGAGGAACCGGGAAATCGACGCCTGCTCCGTTTCTCCATTCGGGAAGCCGTCCGGGTTCCAACGGGTACGGCTGCTGTACCAGGCTTTGTAAAACTCGTGGTTGCCGATATTGTACAAGACGCTCTCCGGATGCGGCGCGCTTTGCATGAGCTCCTTTAGCTTGGCGTAGTCCTCGGGCATGCCTTCGGTTAAATCCCCGTTGATCACGAGCGTGTCGGCCGACGGATTGATTTCGTTCAGGTCGTTCAATACGTGAACCAGCTTCTCGTGCGACGCATCCTCCCACGATTGAACGTGGATATCGCTGATGACGGGAAAGGTCAGCACCGGACTTCCGTCCGTTTGGGGTTGAACGCTTCCGGCGGCCGCGTCTTGTGGCGGCTTCGTTTGCGGAGCGGAGCCGGAGATAGCCGTCGGCGGGGCTGGCGACACGGCTTCGCCGCCCAGGAGCGGGCCGGTTGCGGTGGAAGCTTGGCTTATGGCTTGTCCCATGCCGGTTGCCATCAGTTCGGAACCGACGGCAAAAGGAGCGGCTGCAGCGGTTGCAAGGGCGCCGGAGATCAAGGTGATGGACAGGACGGCGGATTGCAGCATGTCTCGCATGAAATCACTCCTTTTTCTAGTTGCGCTTTTTTTGCTTTTTCGGTCTTTTATATACTTCGGCGTTCGGCTCCTCCGTTTTGACCCATTGCGGTAAACTTTTCTCCATCATGGCTATTATTGGCCTGAAGCCGCAAGATTGAAGACGAGTTCATTCTGGTAAAAGTTTCAGTGTATCCAATTTTCGGTTGGCCGTTCTCCGTTCCTTGGTCGCGGGGCTCCTTTTTAACATAACCAAAGTTTGTTATTGCTTCGTCAAGCCGGCAAGAATTGTTTGTGAAACCAACGAGAGGCATTCACGAAATCTTCATTCGATGCGACGGCAATCGGCAGCCGCGGGGAAGGAGCGCTTGCAATCGGGCTCTCCGAAAGAGTCTCTGGTCTGACTTTGTGTAAAGAAAACGCAAACGCCGTCTCCGACTTGAGCGGGAGGTCCCGGGTCAAGGGCTTTTCCGCGTCCGTTTTTTCGGCTGGAATGATGCTTGACTAAAAAATCGATTCGGCATATAATACAAAAAAACACATCAGATATATCGGCTATGAAGAGGACGAAGTTATAAGGGCTCTTATGTTCAGAGAGCAGCGGAGATGCTGAAACCAATGCCTTAACCCCTTATGTACGAGCTCACCTCGGAGCTGTTTTCCTGAAAGCTTGTCGCATAGCATCAGGCTTTACCGCTTGAAAGCGACAATGTTACTAGGGAAAATCGGATTGGCACACGTTACCGTGCTGAAGGTAAGAGACGCGAACTCGCGGGTCGTCATCGTGCTAGCCGATGAGGATTGCTGCGGCGCGCATTACCTGCTAAGGTTATTTGCCGTGAGGCATCTAACAAATTCTGGGTGGTACCACGGAAGATTAACCCCTTTCGTCCCGTCAGACGCACATGCTGCGTTTGGGGATGAGAGGGGTTTTTTAGTCGTTTGTCGGATTATCTGAGAGGAGGCCAATATTCATGATCGTCCAAACCACACAAAAGTCAAAGGTACAGCTTCGCGAAGAGCTGCTGAAGCCGGACGTCATTACCGGTTCGGAAATGCTGCTTCGCAGCCTGCTGCTGGAGGACGTGGATTGCGTCTTCGGTTATCCCGGCGGAGCGGTCTTATATATTTACGATGCCATGCACGGCAATCCGGATTTCAACCATTTGCTGACGCGGCACGAGCAAGGCGCGATTCACGCAGCCGACGGGTACGCCCGTTCGACCGGCAAGGTAGGCGTCTGTATCGCCACCTCGGGTCCGGGAGCAACGAACCTCGTTACCGGAATTGCGACGGCTTACATGGATTCGGTGCCGCTCGTGGTCATCACGGGCAACGTAGCGACATCGGTCATTGGTACGGACGCGTTCCAAGAGGCGGACATTACCGGCATCACGATGCCGATTACGAAGCACAGCTACTTGGTGCGCGACGTGAAAGATTTGCCGCGCATTATCAAAGAAGCGTTCCATATCGCTTCGACCGGCCGCAGAGGCCCGGTTCTGATCGATATTCCGAAGGACGTCTCGAACGATACGGCGCCGTTCTACTATCCGGAGAAGGTGGACATCCGCGGCTACAATCCGACGGTGCAGCCGAACAAGCTCCAAGTCGACAAGATGCTGGAGGCGATCGCCGAGAGCGAGCGTCCGGTGATCATTGCCGGCGGCGGCGTTGTCTATGCGGATGCGGCGGAACAGCTTCTCGAGTTCGTTAACAAAACGCGGATTCCTGTCGCCACGACGCTGCTTGGCTTGGGAGGCTTCCCGAGCGCGCACGAGCTGTGGCTCGGCATGCCGGGGATGCACGGAACGTACACCGCCAACAACGCGCTGCAAAACTGCGATCTGCTGATCGGCATCGGCGCCCGGTTCGACGACCGCGTCACGATGAAGGTGGACGGCTTTGCGCCGAAGGCGAAAAAAATCGTCCACATCGACGTGGACCCGGCGGAAATCGGCAAAATCGTCGAAACGGCGATCCCGGTCGTCGGCGACGTGAAGGCCGCGCTGCAGCTTGCCAACCTGAAGGCGAAGCCGTCCCGATCGGAGAAATGGATCGAATGGGTGCAGGAGACGAAGCGGAATTTCCCGCTGCGCTATAAAGATTCCGACACGGAGTTGAAGCCGCAGTACGTTATCGAGATGATCCACGAGACGACCAAGGGCGAAGCGATCGTGACGACGGACGTCGGCCAGCATCAGATGTGGGCGGCGCAGTATTACAAATTCAATCATCCGCGTTCCTGGATCACCTCGGGCGGCCTCGGCACGATGGGCTTTGGCTTCCCGTCGGCGATCGGCGCGCAGAAGGCGCACCCGGACCGGCTGGTCGTCTCGATCAACGGCGACGGCGGCATGCAGATGTGCTCCCAGGAGCTCGCGGTTTGCGCGATTCACCAAATTCCGGTCAAAATCGTCGTCATCAACAACCAGGTGCTCGGTATGGTGCGCCAGTGGCAGGAAATCATTTATGACAACCGGTACAGCCACATTGACCTGGCCGGCAGCCCGGATTTCGTGAAGCTGGCGGAAGCTTACGGCGTGAAGGGTCTGCGCGCGACGAACAAAGACGAAGCCCAACGCGCTTGGCAGGAAGCGCTGGATACCCCGGGTCCCGTGCTCGTCGAATTCGTCGTCCGGAAGCACGAGAACGTGTTCCCGATGGTAACGCAGGGCTCGACGATAGACCAAATGTTAATGGGGGATTCGGAATGACACGCAAACACACCATATCCGTTCTAGTGAACAACCAGCCCGGTGTGCTGCAACGCGTATCCGGCCTGTTCGGCCGCCGGGGCTTCAATATCGAGAGCATTACGGTGGGCGAGTCCGAGGAAAAAGGGCTCTCCCGCATGGTTATCGTCACGACGGGAGACGACAAGACGCTGGAGCAGGTTTCCAAGCAGCTCTATAAGCTGATCGACGTGATCAAAGTCGTCGACCTGAGCGCTCATCCGATGGTGGCGCGCGAGCTGGCGCTGATCAAAGTCAACGCCGAACCAAGCATGCGGCCGGAAATTCTCGGCGTCGTCGAGACGTTCCGCGCGGCTATCGTCGATATCGGTCCGAGCTCGCTGATCGTGCAGGTGGTCGGGGATTCCGAGAAAATCGAAGCCATGACCGAGCTGCTTAAGCCTTACGGCATTAAGGAGCTGTCCCGCACCGGCGTAACCGCCATGATTCGCGGTATGATTAAATAATTCATTTTTCGTTTTATTACTAATATCAAGATGGTCCTGTGAACGGGGGCTCATGCGGATGACAGGGCCAACCCGGCCGGCGGTCCGAGCTTCCTGTCCCCCGTCGTCCGTTCGAGCACCCGTTCACAGGGTTTTAATTCAAAGGAGGAGCTATTATCCATGGCAGTTACGATGTACTATGAAAAAGACGCTGATTTGAACGTATTGAAAGGGAAAACGATCGCCATCATCGGCTACGGCAGCCAAGGCCACGCCCAAGCGCAAAACCTGCGCGACAGCGGCTTGAAAGTCATCATCGGACTTCGTCAAGGCCGTTCCTTCGAGCAAGCGAAAAACGACGGTTTCGAAGTTTACTCCGTAGCGGAAGCGACCAAGCTTGCTGACGTCGTACAGCTTCTGATGCCGGACGAAACCCAAGCGAGCGTATACAAAAACGAAATCGAACCGAACCTGAAGCATGGCGCAGCTATCATGTTCTCCCACGGCTTCAACGTTCATTTCGGCCAAATTCAACCGTCTGCGGATAAAGACGTATTCCTCGTCGCTCCGAAATCGCCGGGCCACATGGTTCGCCGCGTGTACGTCGAAGGCTTCGGGGTACCCGGCCTGATTGCGGTTGAGCAAGATGCAAGCGGTCAAGCGAAAGCTATCGGCTTGGCATATGCCAAAGGGATCGGCTGCACCCGCGCGGGCGTCATCGAAACATCGTTCCGCGAAGAAACCGAAACCGACCTGTTCGGTGAGCAAGCCGTTCTGTGCGGCGGTGCTTCCGCGCTCGTTAAAGCAGGCTTCGAAACGCTGGTGGAAGCAGGCTACGCGCCGGAAATGGCTTACTTCGAGTGCTTGCACGAGCTGAAGCTGATCGTTGACCTGATGTACGAAGGCGGCCTCGCGACGATGAGACATTCCATCTCCAACACGGCGGAGTATGGCGACTATGTCACAGGTCCTCGCATCATTACGGAAGAAACGAAGAAAGAAATGAAACGCGTCCTGTCCGACATCCAACAAGGCAAATTCGCCCGCGACTTCATTTTGGAGAACCAATCGGGCCGTGCGTTCCTGACAGCTACCCGCCGTCTGGAAGCCGAGCATCCGATCGAGCAAGTCGGTTCCCAGCTGCGCGAATTGATGCACTGGATCAAGAAGTAATACGGCAGACAATCTCAACGTATAACGGAGAAGCGGCATAAGGTCGGTTTGAAGCGGCGCAGGGAATGGACAACAAGAGATCCGATCCCTGCCCGTTTCGGATCGCACCTTTTTCTGCTTTAATGCAAGTCATTTCCAAAGGAGGCCGGCCAAGACCCATGAGAAAAATTTATATTTTCGATACGACGCTTCGTGACGGCGAACAGTCGCCGGGCGTCAACCTGAACATGCAGGAAAAAGTCGAGATTGCGCTGCAGCTCGAGAAGCTCGGCGTCGATCGGATGGAAGCCGGCTTCCCGGCAGCCTCGCCCGGAGACTTGGCGGGTGTCAGCGCCGTGGCCCGCGCCGTGAAAAATGCCTCGGTTATCGCCCTGTCGCGTTCCCGCGAGCAGGACATCGAGGCGGCCCGCGAAGCGCTGAAGGATGCGCAGGACCCGTGTCTGCATTTGTTCCTCGCTACCTCGCCGATTCACCGCCAGCACAAGCTGCGGATGGAAAAGCACCAAGTGCTTGAAACGGCGGAAGCGGCGATCCGTTACGCGAAGAAGTATTTCAGCAAAATCGAGTTTTCGCCGGAAGATGCCGGCCGTACCGAGCTCGATTTTCTGTGCGAAGTGACGGAGATGGCGATCCGCGCGGGCGCGACGGTTGTGAACATCCCGGATACGGTCGGTTACATGACGCCTTATGAATACGGCAACATTTTCAAGACATTGAAAGAGAACGTGCCGGGCATCCAGAAAATTCAGCTCAGCGCGCACTGTCACGACGACTTGGGCATGGCGACGGCGAATGCGCTGGCGGCGATTCTGAACGGAGCGGACCAGATCGAAGGGACGATCAACGGCATCGGCGAACGCGCAGGCAATACGTCGATCGAGGAAGTGGCGATGGCGCTAGAGACGCGTCAGGAGTTTTTCCAAGCGAAGACGACGCTCACGCTGTCCGAGATTGCCCGTACGAGCCGTTTGGTCAGCAAGCTGACCGGTATGGTCGTGCCGGGCAACAAGGCGATTGTCGGCGCCAATGCGTTCGCGCACGAATCCGGTATCCATCAGGACGGCATGCTGAAGGAAAAGACGACGTACGAGATTATGTCGCCGGAGACGATCGGGCTCAAGGAGAGCAAGCTGGTGCTCGGCAAGCACTCCGGACGCCATGCGTTCCGCGAGAAGCTGGTCGACCTCGGCTACAACCTCGACGACGAGCATGTGAATGCCGCGTTCGCCAAGTTCAAAGACTTGGCCGACAAGAAGAAGAACGTCACGGACGAAGACATTGTCGCACTGCTCGAAGAGAAGCTGATCGAGACGCCCGAGGTGTTCTCGCTTGAGACGATTCAAGTCTCGTACGGCAATCAATCGACTCCGACGGCTACCGTGCGGATTAAGCTGCTGGAAGGCGGCCACCTGGAAGAAGCGGCCGTCGGCAACGGCTCTGTCGATGCGATCTACAAAGCGATCGACAAGGCGACCAAGGAAGAAGTCGAGCTCGACGACTATTCGATCCAATCGGTTACGCACGGCAAGGATGCGCTTGGCGAAGTGCACGTGGTGCTGAAGCAGGGCGATTACGCCGTGCTCGGCCGCGGCGTTAGCACGGATATTCTCGAAGCGAGCGCCCGCGCGTACGTGGACGCGATCAACCGCTTGATCGAGAAGCGCAAAAGTCCGGCCCGCAGCCGCGATAATGTGACGTTGATATAAGAATAGGCACATTTCTTGTTTGTTTTTGCCGGCTCCTTGGGTGCCGGCTTTTTTCGTTCAATCCGCATGATTCCCCAACCTTATTTCGATACCTGCAGACTGAGTTTATGTAAAAAGATACTATGTACTTAGAACTAAAGAAACGCATTTCAATGGCCGATATATAATGTGTGATATCCAAGAGATGTCTCCTTTAGAGGGAGAGGTATGATAGCAGCCTGCCTTTCAACAAAAGGAGATTTTTTGTTCAACGATGTTTCTTGAACAAATTTCTTTTTAAAGTGGATCCGTTTCAGCTTATTTCATACATTATACGGAGGTCGACATGAAAGGAATTATACTTGCAGGCGGAACCGGTTCCAGGCTCTATCCTCTTACGAAAGTAACGAATAAACATCTTTTGCCAGTAGGTAAGTATCCTATGATTTACCACGCGATTCATAAATTGATTCAAGCAGATATTTATGAAATTCTTATTGTAACTGGCCGGGAACATATGGGTGATGTAGTCAACCTTTTGGGCAGCGGTCATGAATTTGGAGTAACTTTTACGTATAAAGTGCAAGATCAAGCTGGCGGAATTGCTCAAGCTTTGGGATTGGCTCAAAATTTTGTCGGTCAGGATTCCATGGTGGTTATTTTAGGAGATAATGTGTTTGAAGATAATATAAGTCCTTATGTCCAAAATTTCGATAAACAAAGCCAAGGAGCAAAGATTCTCCTCAAAGAGGTTCATGATCCTGAACGTTACGGTGTTGCGGAACTATCGATGGAAAAAATTGTTTCTATCGAAGAAAAACCAGTAGTACCGAAAAGTTCATTAGCCGTAACCGGAATTTATATGTATGATAACAAGGTATTTGATGTTATTAAAACATTGAAGCCTTCGGGGCGTGGAGAGCTTGAAATCACTGACGTAAATAACGCGTACATTCAAAATAATGAATTAACCTATGATGTTCTTCAAGGTTGGTGGACTGACGCTGGAACTCACACTTCCTTAGCAAGGGCAAATGAATTAGCAGTAGGACTTGAATTCGGAGATCATTTTGGCCGTAACATTTAAAAATAAAGTTTACTGATGGAGAGGGTTTTCTTGAAAATATACCCTACAAAGTTTCAAGAAGTGAAGCTGATCGAGCCTATTGTATTTGAAGATTCACGTGGTTTTTTTATGGAGAGCTATAATGAACAAATTTTTAAAATATCAGGTGCTAATTATTCATTTGTTCAAGATAACCATTCCTTATCATGCGATGCGGGTGTGTTGAGAGGGCTTCATTATCAACTGGAACCGAAGGCACAATCAAAGCTTGTAAGGGTAATTGCCGGGGCTATTTTTGATGTTGTTGTTGATATCAGAAAATCCTCGCCCACCTTTGGGGAATGGTATGGTGTTATTTTAAGTGAGTTTAATAAAAGGCAGTTGTTAGTCCCAAAAGGGTTTGCCCATGGTTTCTGTACGTTGGTTCCAAATACTCAAGTCATTTATAAGGTAGACGAATACTACTCACCCGAACATGACCGTGGAATTATATGGAATGACCCAAGTCTTGGTATTGAATGGCCTATAAACAATCCTCAGCTTTCAGCCAAGGATGAAAAGCATTCGTTACTTCAGGATGCTGAAATTAACTTTATTTAATGGAGGCCATATGAAAGTACTAATTACCGGCGGTGCTGGATTTATTGGAAGTAATTTTATTATTTATATGACCCATCGATATCCGAATTATGAATTTGTTAATTTTGATGCTCTTACTTATGCGGGAAATTTGGAAAGTTTGAGATCAGTTCATCTTTTACCAAACTATCGCTTTATTAAAGGAGATATCACGGAACGTGATTTTGTGGAGTCGGTTGTAGCAGACGGAGTAGAGGCTATTGTCAATTTTGCCGCGGAATCTCACGTAGATCGAAGTATTACGGAACCTGATATTTTTGTGAAAACAAACGTTCTAGGGACACAAGTTTTGCTTGATGCGGCAAAGAAGTATAATATTACAAAATTTCTTCAAATCTCTACCGATGAAGTATACGGTACTCTTGGAGAAACCGGTTTATTTACAGAAACGACGCTACTAGCTGCGAACAGCCCGTACTCTTCCAGTAAAGCGGGTGCTGATCTGCTTGTTCGGGCTTATCATGAAACTTATGGTTTACCGATAAATATAACACGATGCTCCAATAACTATGGACCCTATCAATTCCCTGAAAAGCTCATTCCGTTAATGATTATCAATGCAATTAACAATAAATCGCTGCCCGTATATGGGGATGGTTTAAATATTCGAGATTGGCTGCATGTAGAAGACCATTGCTGTGCAATCGATTATGTGCTTCATAAAGGAATTGATGGAGAAGTCTATAATGTTGGAGGGAATAACGAGAAGACGAATATACAGATTGTCAAAACAATTTTGGCGGAGTTAGGGAAATCAGATGATTTGATTCAATTTGTTAAAGACCGCCCTGGGCATGACCGCCGCTATGCAATAGATGCAAGTAAAATTACAAAGGAATTAGGCTGGACCCCTAAATATAATTTTGAATCAGGTATCAAAGAGACGATCCAATGGTATCTGCAAAATCAAGCTTGGTGGGAACGCATTATTAATGGGCAATATCAGCAATATTATGAGAAACAGTACGCCATGCGAATAAATGGGAGAGTGTAATGAGAATATTCGTTACTGGTGCTTCCGGACAATTAGGAACCGATCTCATTGATCTCTTTAAAGAAACAGGATTTGAGGTTTTCGGTACATCTAGTAAGAACTTGGATATCACTGATAGGAAGGCCGTAGAATGCGTAATTTCGGAAAAGTGTCCTGACATTATTGTCCACTCAGCTGCTTATACTAAAGTGGACCAGGCCGAACAAGATATGGATGAAGCATATGCTGTCAACGCTTACGGCACAAGAAATATTGCTATGGCTGCACAGAATTGCAGTGCCAAATTGATATATATCAGTACGGATTATGTATTCGACGGGACATCACAAGTTCCGTATAATGAGTTTTCTCCGACTTCTCCACAAAGCGTTTATGGCAAATCTAAATTAGCAGGGGAACAATTTGTTCGCCAATGGATTCCGAAGCATTATATTATAAGAACTTCTTGGTTATTTGGAAAGCATGGTTCCAATTTTGTAAATACGATGCTAAAATTGGCCGGAGAACGTGCCCAGCTAAATGTAGTGCATGACCAGTTCGGCTCGCCTACGTATACGGCAGACTTAGCTGAGTTCGTATTGCAATTACTGGATAAAGAATTGTATGGGACGTATCATGCGTCAAATACGGGCGTATGCTCATGGTACGAATTTAGTAAAGAAATCTTTCAACAGGCTGGATTGCAGCATGTACAGGTAAACCCTGTGAGCACATCAGAATTTCCGCGTCCGGCTCCGAGACCTTCATACTCCGTGATGGATCATATGGCTATTCGGGTAAATGGTCTTAAAGATTTACGCCACTGGAAGGAAGCACTTTCAGCTTTTTTATTGCAAAAATAATTGATCAACACCAATAAAAAGAATGCAATTCCATAGATTATGGGACTTGTTTTATAAGTCTTGGAAACATAAAAACCGTTCACTTTCTTACGTGTGGTGAACGGTTTTTTAGTGTTCAAGAATTTACCTTCGTTCGCTCAACGTGCCGTAGTCTGCTGCATGCGCTGCAGGGCGCGGTCCAACCGGTCGAAAGCGCGGATCATGTCCTCGCTGTTCGTATGGGTAAAGTTCAGCCGCATCGTGTTCGTCTGCGGTTCGTTCGCGAAGAAGCTGATGCCCGGGACGAAAGCGACGCCTTCTTCGACAGCCAGCTTAAGCAGCTCCTGCGTGTTGATATGCTCCGGCATTTCCACCCAGACGAACATGCCGCCTTTCGGCTCGATCCACTTCACGCCGTCCCAGTTTTTCGCTTTCATCAGGTCGATCATCTGCCGCATCCGCGTCTCGTAAGCCGTCCGGATCTGATCGATATGGCCGTATAAATCGAAATGCTCAAACAGCTGATGCAGCGCCTGCTGATCCATCGTGCTGGAGTGAAGGTCGGCCGCTTGCTTGGCGCGGGTCATGTGACGGATCACCTGCTCGTCGCCGATGACCCAGCCCGTGCGCAGCGCCGGAGCAACGATTTTCGAGAACGTGCTGGTGTAGACAACCGCGCCGCCATTCGCTTCCTGCTCCAACGAGAAAATCGACGGCATCGGCTCGCCGCCGCCGAAGCGCAGCTCGCCGTACGGGTCGTCCTCCAAAATCAGCACATCGTTGGCTTTGCACAGGTTCAATGTGCTCTGGCGCCGGTCCAAGCTCCACGATTTTCCCGTCGGGTTGGAGAAGGTCGGGATGACGTAAACGAGCTTCGGGCGGTGCTGCTTGATTTTACGTTCCAGATCCTCGGGAATCATGCCGTCCGCGTCGCAGTCGACGGAAATAAGTTTCGCCTGGCGGGATTGGAACACTTGAATAGCAGCCAAGTAAGTCGGCCGCTCGACGAGAATGACGTCGCCCGGATCGATATAGACGCGGGTGAGCAGGTCGATCGCTTGCTGCGACCCTGTCGTCAGCAGCATATTGTCGACGCCGGCGCGGATGCCTTTGCGTTCCAGATGCTTCGAGATGTTCTCGCGCAGCGGCGTATAGCCTTCGGTCAAGCCGTACTGCAGCACGCCCTTGCCCTGCTTGAACACGCGATCGAACGCTTCGTTGACCGCTTCTACCGGAAAATACTGCTCGTTCGGCAAGCCGCCGGCGAGCGAAATGATCGAACGGCCCTGGGTCAATTTCAGGATCTCGCGCACGGCCGACGATTCAAAAGCTTTGGTTGTATCGGAAAAACGGTATTTCATCGGTTTAGGGCTCCTTTGACGAAAAGAAGTGAATGTTGCTCCAATCGATAAATTTAATTGTAAACTTATCGGGGGGAGATGACAACTGCCGCCAAACGCCGACAGCGGCCGTAGTGCCAACAGCCGTTCGTAGGATGCCAAGGTGTCCGGACGACCGGTGTGGTAAACTATTTGTATCAGCACGGAGATGGAAGAGGGCGGACGATGTGGAATCTTACCTGATGTTCGAACCGACGCAGGGGACGCGCACCCCAGGTCATTACGCGGAATACAAGCCTTGCCCCGCACTTAGGGCGTATGTATCGTGCTATTGGAGCTCCCGGACGGATGGAACGGGATTGTGGAACGAATCTGCGGTCACCGTCGTTCCGGACGGCTGTACGGATTTGATTTTCGAATGGGAAGCCGCGGGCGGGGGAGACGTTTCCATCCGTTATTGCGGGGCGTTTGAGCTTCCCTTCAGCCCGGAGCCGAAGCGCGAGGGTGCTTCGGAAACGTTTGCGGTGCGGTTTTTTCCGGGAGGAGCGTACCCCTTTATAGGAGTGCCGCTCGGCGAGTTTAAAAATGCGCTGTTTCGGGGAACGGACGTATGGGGGAAAGCGGCGGGGGAGCTCGGGGAGCATCTGAGGCTTGCCGCAGGGACGGCGGAACGGATCGTCCGTGTCGAAACGGCGCTGCTCCGCCTGTTGGCGGCTGCGGATAATGGCAGGGCCGAAGCACCACCAGCGCTGCATGAGGCGATGATGCGTATTTTTGCGGCCAGGGGGACGATCAGCGTTCAGCAGTTGGCCCGGGCGGGGAATATTAGCGCAAGGCAGCTGCAGCGGCTGTTCGACGGCCGGATCGGGCTGGGACCGAAAACGTTTTGCGGCATTGTCCGGTTTCAAAATATACTGCGCGATGCGGAAAGGCAGCCCAAGCTTTCTTGGCAGGAAGTCGCCGGGGCTTACGGATACTGCGATCAGGCGCATTTTATTCGCGACTTCAAGCGCTTTTACGGCGAGCTTCCTTCCTCGTTGATAATGTCCTAGCAGGTGGTCCGGCCACCATGTACGCAAGGGTTCCCGTTCTCATCCACCGATGTCCGATTTGTTCAATACAAGTCGCCCTAGCCCGGTTACACTGGTATACGGAAATCGAACATCAAGGAGGCGTGTGAGCAATGGAATTCAATAGAGCCGCTGCAGCGGCGGAAGAACGGGCCAAGCACTACCTGCAAACGAAAGCGCGGCCGCTGGAGAAGGCGATGTATAAGTACGAGTTCGAAGGGGGACGCTCGGCGGACGTAGTCAGGGCGCTCGAGCCCTACCAGAACGAAGACGGCGGCTTTGGGCATGGACTGGAGCCGGATATTCGCTGCGAGGCGTCCTCGGCCATTGCCACGACCGTAGCGCTGCAAACGCTGTCCCTGCTTCCCCGGGAGGCAGGCGGGGAGATGACCAGAAAAGCGCTGCGCTACTTTACGCAGACGTACGACCCTGCGATTTCGGGTTGGGACAAGGTGCCGCCGAAGGTTGAGCGGTCCCCTCGGGCTCCATGGTGGAATTACAGCAAGGCGAATCCGTACTGGGGCAATCCGAATGCGGAAATCGCGGGCTACTTTATTCAGTTCCGGGAATGGCCGGAGGCGGAAGGCTGGGCGGACAAGCTGACGGAGCTTGCCGTCGGTAAGCTGTGCGAAGAATCGTCGCTGGACGAATTCCATGAGCTGTTGTGCTACTTGCGCCTGTCCGAGCGGCTCGCCGGCGACCAGTGGGCACGGATCGCCGAGCGGCTCGACACGATGATTGGCCGCTGTGTCACGATCGATCCCGCACAATGGAGCGGGTACGGGCTGCACCCGGTTCAAGTGGCGACAACACGGCAATCTCCATACTACGAGTGGTACAAGGATATCATACCGGTTAATCTGGAATTCATCGTCCGGGGTCAGACGGAGGAGGGGGCTTGGGAGCCGGCGTGGTCTTGGGGACAGTACGAGGACGTATGGCCGCTAGCGAAAGAAGCGTGGAAAAGTGTGCTGACGCTGGGGAACTTGCGGCTGCTGCGGGATTTGCGATAGAGCAGGGGCAGGTGGTCGGAAGCAAGAAAAGCGGCCACCACTGCTGCGGTCTTTGGAACGAATCAGGATGCTTGGGATCAAGCAGTAGTTATTATTCAAACAAAAGAAACCCCGCATAAGGGTTCCTTCAGAGTATTGAGAAAGAGGTTTTGATTTAAGAATAGAGATACATACGGAGGTGGGGTATCTACTGGAGGAGCGATAGCGTTCGCCTTTGTCTGCGGGAAATACCCGCTGCTAAGCGGCTTCTAATAAAAATTTCCTGCAGACAACAGCGACCGGAAGTAGATACCCCACCCCTCTCGTAACCCTCTATTACCTCATTTGGCCACTTTCGGTCTCGTCGATATATTCCATTAAATCGCCGGGCTGGCAGTTTAAAGCTTTGCACAACGCATCAAGCGTCGTAAAGCGAATGGCTTTGCCGTTTTCGTTTTTTAAGATCGACAAATTCGCCGGCGTGATGCCGACCAGTTCGGAGAGCCGGTTTAACGACATTTTACGCTCCGCCATCACGACATCCAGTTTGATTCTTATCATCTTATCGCCTACTTCGCCGTTAAATTGTTTTGCTATTTTCCTCCACTGCATGTACCGCTATTTTTAAAGCCCAAGAGATCAACAGGAGCACGATCCCGCCGGTTATCGTATCGACATAGGACAGGTTGGAAAGCGAAATCTGCGCATTGGAAACCGTTAAGGCCGCAAACGCCTTCGATAACAGAAGGCCGTCCGTATACGTATAGGCCGACCCCGCAACGATGATCGTCAGCCCTAATTTGAAAACAATCGACACGTTCTCATACGAAAAGAGGCTATCTTCATATATATTGTTCAGCAGCTTGCGCATAAACCATAGGAACAAGAGCATGAACAAGAGCATGCACGCCGTGGAAATGAGCGATAGTTGAATAAAGGAAGGATCGGTGTAGAGCTGCGGCTGCTGATAAAAGTTAAGATCGATATAGCTGAATAAAGGCTGGAAGTCTCCGAAGGACCGGGTGAGATCGCTATCCGGGCTCCACAGATGTAAGGAATGTTCCCCTAATGCAAAAATCCCTACCAAGATAACAAAATAAAAACAAATGAGACACAGGATCGCGCCTATTTTAAATATGATCTTTGCTTTCATGAAGGATAACTCCTTTATAGCAGAATTGTAGTAACGAGTCGGGCAAAAGGCTGCTTCAGTTCATTAATCTACCATATTATTTTATCCTAAACAATAAAAATTTATCGTTTATCGATAAAAATTTATTGATTAAGATGATGAAAGCTGCTAAGGTTAAAATTAGAAACTTGAACATGGCAGCATGGAGCTATAGGGGTGAAAATTATGTTTTCTCCAATTGACGCGCCTCAAAGACGATTGTCCAGGGATGCGGTCAAAGTATGGATCATCAGTGAAACGATTTCGAATGTCATCGGCTTTGTTCTGCTTGGGGCTTTGCTCTATTTGGACCATCGGTACGCATGGAAAGCGTGGATCGGCTGGATTCTTATCGGTCTTGCTGTCATTTCCGTGCCGTCTGCGATCTGGTCTTTCTATAGACCGTTTTTACTCTATAACAATTGGCGCTACGATATTAATGAAGAGTTTTTGCAGCTGAAATCGGGCGCGTTAAACGAAGAGCATCAGCTCGTCCCGATGACCAAAATCCAGTCGGTCGCCACGAAACAAGGACCGCTTCTGCGAAAGTACGGCCTCTGCTCGGTCTCGATCAAAACGATGGGATCGACGCATGCCATACCTGCTCTGCCTAAAGAGGTCGCGATTGAGTTAAGGGATCAAATTGCCCATTTCGCCAAACTAAAGGAAGTGGAGTCATGACCGAAGCGAAACGGCATCATCCGCTGTCGATGGTTTGGAAATTATGGAAGCTGGGCAAATTCTCGTTTATCATCGCCATGTACTTGTTCGTGATCAAATCCGGTTCGGATTCCGCTTTTCTCAAGTATGGACGGATTGCTTTTTTCCTGTTTGTTGGGGTCTCCGTTCTTGTCATTCTTTCGAAGTGGCTGACGCACAAATACAAGCTCGACGATGCTTCGTTTCATCTATATGAAGGGGTGTTCACCAAATCCGGACGAACGATTCCTTTTGCCAAAATTCAAAACGTCAACCGTCACACAACCTTATTCCATCGGCTGTTTAACGTGACTTCCATTCGATTCGAAACAGGCCTCACCGGCGAAGAGGCCGCCGTCGAATTCGAGGTCATCTCGTTAGCGGAAGCCGACAATATGGAAAAGCACGTGGCGAGCCCGGTGCCGGGCGGGCCGATGACGGTACAGGACGGCGAAGCTGCCGCGGAGTCGCATGCCGAAGCGGTGAATTCGCGGCGGACCGTTCATTTTAAGCCGACAAGAAAGGATATTATAAGAGCTTCCTTTACATCCTTAAGCTTTCTGCTCCTTATTCCTTTGCTCGGTTCCGCTTATTCCAAAATCGATCAATTCTTTCATGTGAAGCAAGAGGCGAAAGGTTTGCTTTCCATCATTATGAACTCCTGGTGGATTGCCGCGATTCTGATCGTTGTGCTCGCTGTGGTCTCTGTCGCTTTCGGAATCGTCAGAACCTTTGTGAAGTATGGGAAATACGAGATTTCTTCCGATCCCGACCGGATTTACATCACCAAAGGCCTGATCGACGAAACGGTATTTTCCATAGCCAAGCAAAGGGTGCAGGCGGTTGAAATTACGCAGTCCGTGCTGAAACGCTTGCTCGGACTCGCCGAAGTGAAGCTGACCAGCGCAGGAGGCCTTGGCGACGGAGAAGACAAGCTGGAAATCAGCTCGCTGTATCCTTTTTTGCCTGTTCGGCGCGCCTATGAGATGATTTCGGAAATGCTGCCGGCTTATGAAGTGACCCGCGAGATGAACCGTCTTCCCCGGAAGTCGTTATGGGTCCGCATGCTAAGGCCAAGCTGGGTTTGGATTCTATCGACGGCCGCTCTATTTTATTTCAAGCCGCGGTTCCTTGGATTTGAACAGACTTGGTGGGTTTTATCCGGCGTTTTGCTGATATGGATCTTTGTAGCCAGATGGCTTGATTACGCCAATACGCGGTACGTCTTGAAGGATAACTTCATTCAGTTCCAAACGGGAAGTCTGACAACGGCTTTATTCGTATCGAAGCGGGAGAAGATTATTGAAGTGAACGTCACCCGCAGCCTATTTCAAAAATGGCTGGGGCTCGCGTCCGTCGGGACCATGAACCGGGCTAAGCCGGTACGTCGTGCCGGGATCGACGATGCGCCGGTCGAGCTGGCCGAGTCGTTCGTCAAGTGGTATATGGGACGCCGCAAAGAGGTCAAAATGGAATAGAAGGGCGCCTGCGTGCGCGATTCGGAGCGCGTCCCGCCTTCCAGCTCTGGAGAAGGTCCGGGAGGCCGGTTATCGGTACGTTGAGGGTTATAGGTTTTGTCTATCAAATTTATTCGATTTATGTCTTGGCGCAAAGACGGACAAATGTGCTACAAAAGAGATAATGAACTTATTTAGGAGTGAAACCAATGGCAGACGTGAAGAAAATTGCCGTTATCGCCGGGGACGGCATCGGTCCCGAGGTTGTGGCGGAAGCGATTAAAGTCATGAAAAAAACCGAGGATGTGTTCGGGTACCGTTTTGAGTTCGAGCACGGCTTGTTCGGCGGTATCGCCATTGACGAGAAAGGAACACCGCTGCCGGAGGACACGCTGGCGATTTGTAAGAAAGCGGACGCCGTGCTGCTCGGAGCCGTCGGCGGCCCGAAATGGGACAACAATCCGAAGGAGCTGCGTCCGGAAACGGGATTGCTCGGAATCCGCAAGGCGCTCGGCTTGTTCTCCAACATTCGTCCGGCTAACGTATTCGATTGCTTGAAGGAAGCTTCCACGCTGAAGCCGGAAGTGCTTGAAGGCACGGACCTGATCGTCGTGCGCGAGCTGACCGGGGGGATTTACTTCGGAGAGAAATTCCGCCGCGAGGGCGCGAACGGAGAAGAGGCGGTCGATACGTGCGTATACAACGTCACGGAAGTGGAGCGCATCGTGCGCCAAGCGTTCGAGATCGCCCGTACCCGCCGCAAGAAGCTGGCTTCCGTCGATAAAGCGAACGTGCTGGAAACGTCCCGTCTGTGGAGAGAAACGGTCAACCGGATCGCGCCGGATTACCCGGACGTCGAGCTGGAGCACGTGCTCGTCGACAACTGCGCGATGCAGCTTCTGCGCCGTCCGTCCAGCTTCGACGTCATCGTGACGGAGAACATGTTCGGCGACATTCTGAGCGACGAAGCGGCGATGCTGACGGGGTCGATCGGCATGCTGTCCTCCGCCTCCCTGGGCGAAGGGGCGTTCGGCCTGTACGAGCCGGTGCACGGCTCTGCGCCGGATATTGCGGGCCAAGGCATTGCGAATCCGATCGCGACGATCTTGTCCGTAGCGCTGATGTACCGCCTGACGTTCGGCTACCATGATGCCGCCGAAGCGATCGAGCGTGCCGTGAAGGAAGTGCTGGACGCGGGTCACCGCACCGGAGACATTGCCGTCGACAAGAGCAAGGCCATCGGTACGACCGCAATGGGCGAGCTGATCGTTAACGCCATCCGCAAATAGGAATCGAATAGCAAGACCGGACAGCAAAAAACTCTTGAGGAATTCCGATTTCTTAAGAGTTTTTTCTGTTTTCTACAGCGTAGTTTTGTGTCTGGATCGTCACAGATTAGAATTATTATAAAAAAGTAATTAGTTTAATCTTGACTTCAATGGGCTCCGAATGATACGATTTATAACGTGAAAAACCGTGATCAATAACCAAATTTAAGGGAGGATTTTTGGAACATGGCAGAACGTTTGGTAGGTAAACAAGCACCCGATTTTACAATGGACACCGCCCTTGGGAACGGACAAGAGTTCGGCAAAGTTTCCTTGTCCGACTATAAAGGCAAGTGGCTCGTATTGTTCTTCTATCCGCTGGACTTCACTTTCGTGTGCCCGACGGAAATTACGGCAATCAGCGAAGCCGCTTCGCAATTTAAAGCGATCAATGCCGAAATCCTCGGCGTTTCCATCGATAGCATTCATTCCCACCGCGCATGGATCAACACGCCGGTAGATCAAAACGGCCTTGGCCAATTGAACTTCCCGTTGGCTGCCGATATTACGAAACAAGTATCGCGCGACTACGGCGTTCTGATCGAAGAAGAAGGCATCGCGCTGCGCGGCCTGTTCATCATCAGCCCGGAAGGCGAACTGCAATACCAAGTCGTTCATCACAACAATGTAGGCCGCAGCGTCGAAGAAACGCTCCGCGTTCTCGAAGCTCTGCAATCCGGCGGTCTGTGCCCGATCGGCTGGAAAAAAGGCGACAAGCACCTGACGGCGAAATAATCGTCTTCATACGCCGCGCATATCCCCCTCGGCCTGTCTTGCGGCAGGCTAGGGGGTTTTTCACTACTTGGAGTAAAGGGGCCGAAAACAAGCTTATGGAAGTGATCAAGGGGCTCAAGTACAGCGAGAATCATGAATGGGTGCGGGTGGAGAACGGGAGAGCCGTGATCGGCCTCACTGATTTTGCCCAAGAGGAATTCGGGATCATCGTCTTTGTGGAGCTCCCCGAAGAGGGAGACGTCCTTCAGGCCGGCGAACCGTTCGGCAGCATGGAATCGGTCAAGACGGTGACGGAGCTGTATGCTCCGGTATCCGGTAAAGTCGTTAGCGTCAATCCGAAGCTGACGGAAAACCCGGGCGTCATCAACCTGTCCCCGTATGGCCAAGGCTGGATGATCGTCGTCGAAATGAGCGATCCCGCCGAGCTTGACCGGCTGTGGGAAGCGGACAAATACGAACAAACCTACGTGCATGAATAAAAAGGTACGGCAGCCTGACTTCGGTCAGGCTTTTTTTGCGTCTACCGTTTGTACGGCTTATCGCCCCGATAAAAAAACGGGAATGTACTTTCCGGACTCGTTCCCGTAAGATGGGGTTGTACCCATTTCGCGGAAAGGGAGGATCATGATGAACCAACCGATTCAACTTGGCGACGAATTTTTGAAAGAATCGATTTTGGCTTTTGAAAGCATGAAGAAGCTGGCCGACGGAACGATGAGCCAACTGGAGGACGCGCACTTTTACGAAACGATCGATCCGGAATCCAACTCAATGGAACTACTGATCAAGCATATGCATGGAAATATGATATCGCGCTGGACCGATTTTTTGACGACGGACGGCGAGAAGCCGGACCGCAACCGGGACGGCGAATTCGAAGTCAGCCGGCTCCCCCGGACCGAGCTGCTGCGGCTGTGGGAGGCAGGCTGGGAGCGGGTATTTCAGGCTCTGCGTTCGCTGACGCCGGAGGATGTGCTGCGCACCGTATATATCCGCGGCGAAGCGCATACGGTGCTGAAGGCGATTCAACGCCAGGTTTCCCATTACGGATACCATGTCGGGCAGATCGTCTTTTTGGGCAAGCACCTGAAAAGCGAGCATTGGCAGACGCTCAGCATTCCCCGCAAGCGGTAGCAGGCGATAGGAGGATGCAGGAGGAGCCGCGCAGAACAAAAAACATGCCGGAAGGACGGACGACCCGTCTTGCCGGCATGTTTTTTGCTATTACGAAAGCTGCCGGGTTTACGCTTTGCTGGCGGCCAGCAGCTTTTTATATTTCTCCGTGTACTTGACGACGGTCAGCACATAGGTGGCGTGCGACCAGGTGAGCGGGGCGACCGATACCGGCCCGCCGTCGAACGGGTCAAGCTGCTCCGGCAAAACGCCGCTTTCCATCGCGTGGCTGACGACCCATTCGAGCGTGCGCCGCGGCGATTCGAGATCTTCCAGCGTCTTGGCGCACTCGATCTCCCATTCCGCGATCCACAGCGTGCAGATGATCCACGGATTGCCCGGGACGGTATCAATATCCGACGAACGCTGGAAGTAATAGTCGTGATGGTAACGGGCGACGCCGCCGATGTCCGTTTTGATCGTGAGTCCGGCCCGGTTGGCCTCCATCGTGCTGACGACGCGCGGGTCGTCGGCCGGGAGCACGCCAAACTCGAAAATGCCGTAGACGCTGCTCTCCAGCGTCTTGTCTTTCACCCAGGCTCCGCCGTCCAGCACGAGTCCCCGCACGAAACGCTGCTCCTCTTCGTCCCACAGATGCTTGAGGATGCCGGACTTGATTTTCTCCGCCGTATGCCGGTAGCGGCTGGACCGCTCTTCGTCTCCGAACAGGCTGCAGAAGTTGGCGGCTGCAATGAGACCGCCGTAGACGGCCGATGCGGTGAATGTGAAGATGCCGTACCGCTCCTCCCACAGGTCGTAGCTCGGCTTCGGCAGGCTCAGCTCCTGCTCGATATAGCCGGCCATAAAGCGCGCCGCGCGGCGGATCAACGTCCGGTACAGCGACTGCGGCAGCTCGATGATGCCGTGGCGGACGTAGTCCTGCCACAGCGCGAACAGGACGAGCCCGGTCTCGTCCTCTTGAATCGGCAGCTGCATGTTGCCGCCGTTGAGGTACGGATGCCAGCTGGAGCCGACCGTTCCGTCGGGATTGTATTTGTGATGCAGGTAGCCGTCCGGCGAGAGGGCCTCCGCGCAAAAGTTGAAGAACGGCGTAATCATGCCTTGATAGCCGGCCATGGTCATCGCATAAGCGATCAGCGCACCGTCCCGGGGCCACATATAGCTGTAGTGGTCGCGGTTGGACTGCATGATGTCGGAGTCGTTCGCCGCGATGATCGCGCCGTTCACGTCGGTCTGCGTCCGGACGATTAACAGGCTGTGCTTGTACAACCGCACACAGGCCTCGCTCAGGTTGCCGTAATCGCGTTCCTCCGGCTTGTTGACCCAGCGCTGCCAATAGATTTCTACCCGGTCCAGCAGCTTGCCCGGATAGCTTTCTTTGACGTAGTTGTCGAGCTTCTTCACTTCTTCGAGATTTTTGCCTGCGCTCATCCAGTAGTAGAGCGTCTCGTCGCCGTTCGGCGGCACATGAAGCCGGAAGCTGACGGTGCTGTCGACCGAGCCCTGGGCGATCGCATTGCCCATCAGATGGCCGTCCTCCGCATCGCGCCACGTGCCCTCGGCGTTGTAAAACCGTTTGACGCCCGTCGTGTACTGATAAATGCCGTCGGTGCCGGCCAGCCCGTTGAACATGAAGTAGCGGTCTTTTTTATAATGAAACACGGTATTGTTCTGAGGATAATAAGCGGCGGTATCGCCCACCTCGGTCTCGTTGATGACGAGGTCCTGATTGAAAAACATGCGCACTTCGCGCACGGTATCCCAGTGATTGTGGACGCGCACGCGTTTCAGATACACGTCCTCGCGCTGATGCACGCCGTCGTTAATAAGCAAAGTAATCCCGAGATGGTAATGGGAGGCGCGAACTTCGGTTACCAGAGAGTCCTCAATATACGAAAGCTCGAACTTCCATTCCGGGTCGGCCAGCCAAGTAAAAGCGCCGTCCACCCAAAGGCCGATGCGGCATTGATAGCCGCCGACATGGTTGAGCTGCCCGACGTAAGGATAATACAAATCGCGCATGTACGTATTACGGTCCAGGTTGATCAAAAACTTTCCGTTTCCGATGACTAAGTGCCTAGGCAATCCACCCACACCCTTCTCGTTCCAGAATGCTTGCTTTCTCTTAAGATACCTTTTTATGCCATGCCGGTCAATCCGTGAAAATGAGTGAAAACAGCTGCCGGCGGCATGTTTGCTTCAAATTGTCGGCTATGGGACCGGAGCGGAGGAAGAGGCAAAGCCCGGCTGCCTCAGGCTTGCGGAGGGCACCAGGCTTTGGCGGATGTCATTTGCATGAGCAAATCGTATGGATTGGGAGACTGGAGCAGCAACTGGTAATGCTCGGGCAGGACGTCGCAGCACGTGTGGGTATGACCCGTATGGTATTGAATGTGCATCTGCGAAGCTTGGTCGTCATACCGGACAAAAGCAATCTGCTTCGAGCCGATCGGAATGAGCTTCATACGATCATCCTTCCTTTGGGAAGTCCGGTGAAGCCGGACTGTTCAATTGGGCATTACTTTATGGTTATGCTCACTGCATCAGGTTTAGAATTTGCTCGCGGTATTCGTGAACGAGCGACAGCGCATGCTCGTCGTGAAGCCCTTGGGCGACGACGCTGAAGGCCGGGTCGTCCGAATCAGGGAGCAGCAGCACCCATCCGCCGTCGTGGTGCACCTTGATGCCGTCGATGAGCTCCACCGGCCGTCCTTTCGTTTCCTGCAGCATCCGGCGCATGATTTCGCCTTTGCGGTCCCACGGGCAGTCGATCCGCTCGCGCCGGACGTAAACGCTCGGCAGGAGCCGCAGCAGCTCGTCAAGCGGCAGGCCGCTGCGATGCATATTCCGCACGATGAGCCCGGTTGCGAACAGGCCGTCAAACAGCGGATGCAGCGCAAGGTCTGCAGAAACCTCCATGATGCTGCGAATCTGCTGCTTCGTGCGCACGATCCGGGCGCCGAGCCCTTCCGCCAAGCTTTCGAGCAGGTGAGGCGCGCTCACGGGGGCGCCGATGACGGCGGATTTGAAGCTGTGGAAGAACGACACGTACTGCAGCAGCAGCAGACGGTCGCCTGTCACCGTCTCGCCTCCGGACGTAACGAGCGACATGCCGCGGGCGTCGTCGTCGAGCCATAGACCCAGGTCGGCCGACAGCGCGCGGACATGGTCCGTCAGCCGCCCGCGCTGCGCTTCGGCGGGCAAATGCACCGCCTCGCAGCCGAGCGCATCGAGCAGCGGCCGCAGCTGCGCGAAGACGACCGGGCGCGTGCAGACGACGGCGCGCAGCGGCAGGGCGCTTTCGCCTTCCATCGCCGTGAAGGCGAGCAGGGCCCCTAGATACGACGCCGTCATCGTCTCGTCCGTCCGATAGCTCCCGGGCGATTCCGCCGGGGCCCGGCCGTAATCCTCCTGCCGGAAGCCGTTCTCGACCTTGCGCTCCGCCGCTTTGTCGATCGGCAGGCCCTGCCCGTCGTAGCATTCGAGGCAGCCGAGCCCGTCGGCGCCGAGCCGCACGTGGATGCCCCCGGCGCTTTGCAGCTCGCGGACGGCGAAGCGGGCGACCGGCGGCAGCACGTCGCCGAGATCGACTACGTCGACGCCGACGGATTGCAGCCCGGCGGCCACGGTGCGCTTGATCAGCCGCGCGAATTCGTGGGGCGCGGAGCTGACGGCGAGCCGCTTGCCGGCAGCGAGAGCGGAGCCGTAGGCGGTGGCGAAGCGGGCGGCGAATTCCGGCGTCAGATCGAGGTTGGGCGTGCCGGTGACGCCGTAGGCGCTGTACAGCGGCCTGCCCAGATGCTCGCCCCAAATGAACGAGGAGGTCAGCCGCGTATTTTCACGGACCTGCTTCTTCGGCCATATCTTCACCTGCGGCTCGACAACGGCCTTCGGGCCGATGACGCAGTGGCTCCCGACGACGCTTCCGTCGGCGAAGCGCGCGCTTTCCTTGCAGAAAATCCGGCTTCCCAGCGTCGAGCCGAGCAGTTCGTTCCGTTCAGCGATATGGTTATGATCCCATAGGATTGTCCGGCCCAGCACGCTGCCTGCGGACAGCACGTTGCCCTGTCCGACGATGCTGTACTCGCCGATCTCCACGCCTTCCCCGATCCGGCAGCCGTCGCCGATAAACGCCGGCCCGATCCATTTGACGTCCGGAGCAGTGATAACGTTCTCGCCTACGTAAATGCCGGGCCGCAGCTCGGTGCCGCGGATGCGCACGTTCGCCTTGCGGTCGAGCATGTCGAACTGCGTCTGCCTGTACTGTTCCAGCGTGCCGATATCCGACCAGTAGCCGTCCGCGACATAGCCGTACAGCGGTTTTCCGTCGGAGAGAAGGCCCGGGAACAACTGCTGGCTGAAATCGTAGGCGATGCCCGGCTCGAAGCGGTCCAGCACCTCGGGTTCGAGAATATAGATGCCCGTATTGACCGTATCGCTGAACACCTCGCTCCAGCTCGGCTTTTCGAGGAAGCGGACGATCCGCCCATCATCGTCGG
Organism: Paenibacillus sp. A3; assembly: GCF_001399685.1. Classification (GTDB taxonomy): domain Bacteria; phylum Bacillota; class Bacilli; order Paenibacillales; family NBRC-103111; genus Paenibacillus_G. The sequence continues at coordinate 85,260 of NZ_JTHN01000041.1, read as the reverse complement.
TCATCACGACGCCGTATTCGAGCGGATGCCGGGCCCGGGTGAGCACGAGTGTGGCGAGCGAACGCTTCTCTTGATGAAAGCGGATCGCCTTGGTCAGATCAAAATCGGTCAGCGCATCGCCGCTGATGACGACGAACGGCTCGTCCAGAAACGGGGCGGCGTGTTTGACGCTGCCGGCGGTGCCGAGCGGCACCGTTTCTTCGAAATAATGGAGGCGGACGCCATGCCGGCTTCCGTCCCCGAAATAATCGCGTATAACGTCCGGCAAATATTGGATTGTGACGGCAATATCCGTAATCCCGTGCGACTCCAGCAGCTCGATGATGTACTCCATGCAGGGGCGGCCGGCAAGCGGAACCATCGGCTTCGGGAGATGGCAGGTTAACGGGCGAAGCCTTGTCCCTTTGCCTCCGGCCATAATGACGGCTTTCATACACATCCCTCCTTGCGGCGATCTGTCGTGCTGCGAATCTCCGGAGGGCCGGCCTCTGTCACGAGCCGACGCCGGATGCCGGAGACATGCGCGAACGAATCCGCTCCTGATACTGCTCCGCTACAGCATCTGCAATGCGTTCCAGAGCATAGTGCCGCTCCAGCTTGAGCCGCGCCCGCTCCGCCATGCTTCGCCCGACCTCCGGCTGCCGCAGCAGGTCGCCGACATGCCAGGCGAGCGACTCGACATGGCCGGGCAGCGCTTTGTACCCGTCGATGCCGTGTTCCACGAGCTCGGCGAGTCCGCCGGTATCGGACAAGACGACGGGACATCCGTGCTTCATCGCCTCCAGAGCGACGATGCCGAACGGCTCGTACAGGCTCGGGATGACGCATACGTCGGCCGCCCGGTACAGCGCCGCCTTCGTCCCGTCGTCAATGAACCCGGTGAAGCGCACGCGGTCGCCGAGGTGGGTGGCCTGCCGCTTCAGCTCGTCCTCCATCGGCCCGGAGCCGCCGATGAACAGCACCGTATCCGGCGCGCCCGACAGAATGCTTGGCATCGCGTGGAGCAGCGTCTGCACGCCCTTCTCGAAGACGAGCCTGCCGACAAAAACAAGCACGCGCCGCCCTTGAACGCCGAACCAGCGCTTGGCATCTTCCTGCGAATCGGCCGGGCCTTCGACTGGCTCCTCCAGCTTCACGCCGTTCGGGAAGACGAGCATTTTGTCGTCCGCTTGCTGAAACAAGTCCTGCACCTCCCGTTTCATCGCATGGCTGCAGACGAATACGCGTTCCGAATCGTAGGTGAGCCGCCATTCGAGCCGATGAATCCGGTTCGACAGGTCGGTATTCAGCCGTCCGTGATTCCGCCCCCATTCGGTGGCATGAATCGTGCAGACGAGCGGAAGGCCGTAGCTCATCTTCAGCTCGCGCGCCGTATGATATACCATCCAATCATGGGCATGCAGCAGATCGATGCGCCCGCCGTTTTCTTTATAGCGGACAAGATGATCCGTGAAGGCCAGATTCATCTCGAAGGTCCAATCGTAAAAGTCCGTGTCGCCGGAATGCAGCACCGGAACACGGTGCACGTACACGCCGCCGCGCTTCTCGAAATACGGCGCGCCGTCGTGTGCGCTCGTCACGACATGAACGATCGAGTCCTGCGCAGCCAGCGCCTCGGATAGATCGGCCACGGCGCGGGAGAGCCCGCCGACCGTCTTGGGCGGGTACTCCCAAGCGAGCATGAACACGTTTGGGCTATGCTTCGTTTCCTCCAGAATTTGTCGGAAATGCTCCACATCCGGTAGCAGTGGAACCGGCGACGCCCGGTGAATGGAAACGTAATCCCGGTAATCGATCCCGGGAAAGCAGTTGTCCTTTGCTTCCAGTTCCGTGACAAACGATTCGTTTATTACCTGCGCCTCGATTTGTTCGCACAGCAGCCGGAAGCAGCCGAGGTGGTCCTTCGTCCGGCGGCAGGCGTAATCGACGACCGTCTGCGAATCCATAATGAACGCCCAGTCGCTGCTTTGCGCCAGCATCAGCTCGCGGGCCGCTTGGTTCAGCGCGCGCCTCAGGAGGCTTTCGCCCTCCTCCAAATGCTCGTGCTTCGTGGCGAGCCGGATCATCCGCAGCTCCGCTTCGTGCAGGTGGCGGTAAATCCAATCGTTGTTCCCCTGCAGCCATACCTCCGCCGAAGCCCCGCGGCCCCAACTGGACTCGTTCACTTTGCCCGTATCGGCGACGGGGTACTCCCGCAAATACTCCGAAGGCGTCACCATCCGCAGCTCGAACGGATCGTAAAACAGCTTGCGGCACAGCATCTCGATCCACAGGGGCCCTTCGTACCACCAATGGCCAAACAACTCGGCATCGTAGGGCGAGACGATGATCGGCTTGCGGTCCAAATGATGATACCAGTGCTCCGCCTGCTTTTGCCGGTTAAACAGGAAATTCCCCGCGTGCTCGGCGGCCTTGCTTCTTGCCCATCCCGGGTTGTACGGCTCGCGGTGTCCGTCTTTGCCGGTGATCCGGTAATATTTAATGCCCGTGTTGACCCGTTCGTGCGTCGGCAAAACGTACGGACGAATATGCTCCCATTCCGCCAAATCGTGCCAGCCGAGGTCCCAGCCGATATCCCGGTAATATTCCCGGTAGTTGTAGTCGCCCGGATATCCGTTCTCGGCGCTCCATACCTGCTGCGACGATTCGGGATCGCGCGGGAACGCCGTGACGCCGTACGGCGTCATGAGCGGGGCGTACAGCTCGCGGTTCGGGCGCGGAGTGGCATAGGCGACCGCCGTAGAGTCCGCAAAAAAATAATCGATGCCGCACGATTTCAGCACCCGGTCCACCCCGGGGGTAATGCCGCATTCGGGCAGCCAAATGCCGCGCGGCGGGCGCCCGAAATGCCGTTCGTAATCGCGGACGGCCGTAACAATCTGGGCGCGGATCGCCTCTTCGGTCCGCATCAGCGGCAAGAAGCCGTGGGTCGCGGCGCAGGTGACGATTTCGAGCATGCCGAGATCCTGGTAATGCTTAAAGCGGGTCACGATGTCGCGTCCGCAAGCCTCGTAAAGCCGGCTCAGCTCCCGGAACCGTTTGGCGTATAGGCGGGCCAACGGCCCGAAGCGCTCGTCGCCCCGAAGCCGGACGATTTCCTGATCCGCCAGCAGGATCAGCTTGGCCAGATGGACCGCGTAGCGCTCCTGCATCAGCGGGTCCGTACATAGCGCCAGCAGCGTGGGCGTCATCGAGAAGGTGAGCCTGAAATCGATGCCTTCCGCCGCCAATCGGTCGAACAGGTCGACGAAGGGAAGGTACGTTTCCGTCATCGCCTCATAAAACCAGCGCTCCTCCATATAGTCGTCGCGATCGTAGTGCCGGATATAGGGCAGATGGGCGTGAAGAACCAAAGCCAGATAGCCCTTCGGGTCCGGCTTCGGCTGGCCTCGGTTGAGCATAAACGAAGAACCTCATTTCATCCAGCTGTGGTATGCGCTGAAATTCTCAAAATCGTACGGTCGTATACGCGCGGGAGTTTTGCCGGGCTCCTGTGCCTCCGGTACGGTCGGCTGCAGCGGAGCGCCCCACGGAGCGGCGCTGTCCCGCGGCGTGTGAACGGCGCCGGACCGCAGCAGCGGCACGAACTGCCGCCGGATCGTATAGACGCCGAAATCGACGGTCCACACCGTATCGGCCGAAACCCCGTGAATGTACCAGCGGTCCGCCTCGGGCGTCGTCTCGATATCGAAATGACGGTGCGCGTTGTTTCCGTTAAAGTATACGCCGGTAACGTCGTATACCCGCAGCACCTTCGGCAGTACGCCCCAGTCGCATTCAAAATGCTGCGAGCACAGCCAGCGCTTGCGGTTGCCGACTTCCCAATAAACGAACAGCGTATGGGCATCCCGGACCATCAGATGCAGCAGATCCTTCTCGTAGCGATCCGGCAGCTCGAAGCCGGACGTCGGAATAGACCGCACGGCCAAGTCCTCCTTGGAAACGAACTTTATCTTTAACAGAATTTACAAAACGGAGCCAAATTATGCATGCAGGAAGCGAGGGGACAACCTGCCGTATTCAAGAAGGAAACATTTAACTAAGCATCCGCGGAGCGAAAAAAGAGGATTTTTGGCGCTCTTGGTCGAATAGTTTAGAGATAGCGGCATGGGTCTTTTTTGGTTGATAAGAATGGAGAAGCTTTTTGCAGCCTACAGCTGCGCATGAACAATTGACAATTCGCTAACGTCACTATAAAGCAAGGAGACCATGCGGCTTGGGACACGCAAACATCGAGAAACCTTTTGCAGGAAAATAACGTCAATATAGTTGGAATCGTCCCGGGAGACCTCTTTAGCCGATTCGACTAACGCTTTTTTCCTGTGCGAAACGGTTTCCAATCAGTTTGCAGTCATAGCCGTCATAGATTCAAAGTGGAAACAGAGGGGGACGAGGACGATGAGTTTTTGCTGCGGCGCCAGCATGTTGGGGACCAAAGGGACGCTAAGACATATCCGGACGCAAATTCATAACGTGCCGTTATTGTTCTGCCCGGTATGCCACCGTGTGGAAGTGCACCATCTGGTGGAAAACGAGTATGAGATCCTTGCCGAGTATGCGCATGGAGACGGTGCGCCGGAAGTGGACTTCCAAGAGTACGTCGAGCATCGGGACGTTCAGGAGATGTTCGAGAACTGCGTGAATCACGAGAACGAAGAGCCGCTTGGGGTCGTTCAAAGCCAGATCGACATGGCGCTCGACCTGTTGATGGTGGCCAAAGAGATCGGCGACGCCGAATGGGAGCAGCAGCTCAAAAAAAGGCTGAACGTGCTCAGCCAGCGCCGTCACAAGCTGAAGAATAAAAAGACCATGCGAGGCCTGTCTTAACAGTACCAACCATTTGCAAAAACGTCCCTTCTTCGCCAAGCTTCTTTGCAGGCACAGGCAGCGCCGGCAGCGGCGCCGTATGCCCATGTGAGCGCGGCGCTGCGGCTGCATGGCGATGCGGTCCGGCGCCCGGGCAAGCCTGCCGTGGCTGCGGCTTGGATAGGGACGTTTTTTGCGGCTGGCCCGGTTGGAAAGCCTGCCCTGACCCGCATAATAATTCCTTAGAAAATATAGGCGTCCAGCCTTCGAAATGACCCCCGTAATCGTATAAGCGATAGCGAAATTTTTAAGCAGAGAGGTGGAACGATTGCTGCTGGTTTTATTTAAGAAATTTCTCGGAAAACGCCAGGCACACCACTCGGATTCCGCGGATGCGCAAACGCCGGAACAAATCGTTATTCTGATTCAAGAAGGTGATCTACGCCTCCGCAATCAATTCATCACCGATTATCAACCTTATGTTGCGAAGGTAACGAGCAGATTTTGCAAAAGATATGTGGACCCGGCCCGGGACGATGAGTTCAGCATCGCACTCGGCGCCTTCAATGAAGCGATCAATCAGTTTTCGCCGCAGGCCGGAAGGTCGTTTCTCGGATTTTCCGAACAGGTCATCCGCCGGCGGCTCATCGATTATGTCCGCAAGGAACAGCGCTTCTCGCAGCAAATCCCGTACAGTACGTTCGAGGTGGAGGACGAGGAGGACAACATCGTCAATCCGGTCGAAATCCATCAGGCTGTCGAACAGTACGAGAAGCAGAAGGGAATGGAGGAACGGCGCAGCGAGATTATCGATCTGAACCGCTGCCTGTCCGAATTCGGTATCCGCTTCGGAGATCTGGTCGATGCTTCCCCTAAGCACGACGACTCGCGTCAGGCGCTCTTTGGTATTGCCAAGACGCTCTCGAATGACGGCGAGCTGATGCGGCTCATGATATCCAAGCGGATGCTTCCCATTAAGGAGCTGCTGGCTCAAGTGAAGGTTTCGCGCAAGACGCTGGAACGAAACCGCAAATTTATTATTGCTGTTGCTCTGATATATCAAGGACCTTATCCGTATCTCAGAGATTACCTACATATCAGAGAGGATCATGAAAAAGGGGAAGATGCCCGTGAATAAAGGGGTCGTGATGGAAATCACGGAAAAAAGCATCGTCGTGATGCGTCCGGACGGCAAGTTCGAGCGGGTGCCCCGCAAGAAGCGGACTTGCGAAGTCGGCGAAGAGATCGTCTACGCGGATAGCGGCATCAATTGGAGGAGCCCTTCCGTCGCCGGCCGTTCGGCGATCGCGGCAGCCGTTGTCTTTGGTCTGGTTTTGTTTGCCAGCTTCAACGGGAAGCTGGGCAGTCCCGAGGTGGTAGCTTACATCTCGATGGACATTAACCCGAGTATCGAGATGGGCATCGACGCCAAAGAGAACGTGCTCGAGCTGCGGGGACTTAACGACGATGGAGCGGTGCTGGCGCAGGCGGTCGACTATAAGGGGAAAACGCTGGAGGCCGTCACCTCGAAGCTGTTGGACAAGGCCGAGCAGGGCCCGCTTGCCAAGCAAGAGGCGGAGATCGTCATTGCCAGCACTGTCGTCGAGCCTAAGAGCCAGGTGAGCGATGCGGGCATTGCCGAGAAGCTGCGCAAGCAGGTGACCAAGCACATCCAAGAGGCGCACCCGACCAAAGCGGAAGCTTATCAGGTCGCCGCGTTCGCCGCGCCGCAGGAGGTGCGGGAGGTCGCCTCCCAGAACGGTGTATCCATGGGCAAGTACACCGTATATTTGAATGCCAAAAGCAACGGAGAGAGTGTAACGCTCGACGAATTGAAGAGAGAATCGGTCCTGCAGATCTCCAAGCAGAAGCCGGAAGTGGCCAAGCTCATTCAACCGGATAAACTTCCGACGAAAGCGGACATCAAGAAGATGGTGGAGGAAGAGAAGAACGGAGAGCTGGACAAGAAGCTGGAGGAGCAGCAGAAAGACCGCAAGCAAGACAACGGCAAGAATGGAAAAAACGGAAAGAACGACTCGAAAAACGACTCGAAAAACGACCCCAAGAATAACAGCTCCAAGAACGACTCGAGAAACGATTCGAAGAACGATCCGAAAAAGCCCGGAAGCACGACCGGGAACGGCGGAAAAGACAAAACCAAGGACGACGATAAAAACGACGACAAGAACGGCAATAAGCGGGGCAGCGATAGAGACGACAAATCCGCAGACCAAGGAAAGACGACGCCGGCCAATACAAGGCCGGGCAGTACGCCTCCTGCGGGCACGAAGCCGGGAACGACAACTCCCGGCACGTCACGTCCCGGCGACAAGAACGACGACAAGAAAGAAGATGACCGGAAAAAAGACGATGACCGGAAGAAAGAGGAAGATCGTCAAAAGAGCGATCGTTCCGGTTCGAACTCCAAAGATCGGGAAGAGGATCGGAAGAAGGAAGAACCTACGAAAACGAACGACGAGCGCCGGCGCGACGATGCAGACCGGCGCGTTGACGAATCTAAAAAGAATGAGCAAGACCAACAGAAGGAACAGGATAAAAAGAAGGAATCCGACAGCAAGAAAACGGACGACAACAATAAAAAGCCGGCCGGAGATTCGAAGAAGAAAGACGACAACAAGCCGGACGATTCCCGAAAGAAAGAGGATCACCCGGGAGACGACCGGAAGAAGGATTAAAATCATTAGATGCCAGTATATTGCTCTCTATCCAAAAAACCGTTACCGAAGCGTTCATGCCGCCCCGGGAAACGGTTTTTTGGGGTTTATTTCACATAAAAAAAACCAAATGGCCCACCGATAAAATGTAAGAGTGGCGCTTGGCAATAAGGGGGGGCGCACACAAGAGTGTAATCACAGTAGCCAAGGAAGGTGTACAGATGCTAAGGAAAGCAATCACAGCAGTATCCATCGCAAGTCTCATGTTCGGTTCTTCTCTTTCCGGTATCGCGGCGGCGGACAATTCAGTTCCGGCTTTCAGCGATCTGGAGGGGCATTGGTCGAAAAGCGAAGTGGAGTACCTCGTTCAGAAGAGGATTGTCGATGGGACCGAGCAAAACGGCCAGCAGGTCATCCTGCCGGACCAAAGCATTACAAGAGCGGAGTACATCAAGCTGCTTGTCTCCGCCCGCCAGGTGAAGCTGGCCGAACCGGCCCAGAGCTCGTTTAAGGACGTCGCTGCCTCCCATTGGGCGCTGAAGTATATCGAAGCGGCCAAAGCGAACGGATGGTCCGACGGGTATGAGGACGGGACGTTTAAGCCCGATAACGAAGTAAGCCGAGCGGAAATCGCCGCCTTGATGGTCCGCAGCTACAATCTAAGGATGCAGGAAGGTAATACGGTCGCATTCGAAGATACGGCAGGCCACTGGGCGAACAATTACGTGAACATCGCTGCTTCGAATAAAATCGTTGAAGGCGATACGATGAACGGCAAGCATTATTTTAATCCGGGAAAAGCGGCAACACGCGCCGAAGGGATGGCGATGCTGACCCGGTACCTGAAAACAACGGAAACCGGCGCGAAAGATCCGAAGAAAGAGACACCGACTCCTGCGCCGTCAACGACACCGGCCACGGGTACATCCGGCACGACCAGCGGAGGAAGCTCGAGCTCCGATTCGAGCTCGGGTTCCGACTCGGATTCCACGCCAAGCCCGAATCCTAATCCAAACCCTAATCCGGGTCCGGACGATAAGAAGGTCACACTTGGGGAAGAGGAGATCAAGAATTCGATCGGCAAAGGAAAGCCGGTTGAAGGGTCCGACGAATTGAATAACAAGATTACCCTGACCGGTCTGGACTTGAGCTCCTTCAGCGGAAGCATCAGCGACATTTTGGTCGATCTGGTGAAACCGAACACGGTGTTCAGCCAGCTGTCCGTTCCCGGCTTGACGGGTCCCGTGATCGAATTTTCGACCAACGGGAAGACGTTCACTTCCGGTACGCTGACGTTCAACGTGGCCGAGCTGTCCAATAAACAAAATTTGGCGGCGGCATATTACAACGAAACGACGAAGCGCTTCGAATTTTTGCCTACCGCGTACAATGCGGATCAAGGAACGCTGAGCTTTACGACGACGCACAACAGCAAATACGTGCTGATCGATAAAGCGTCCTGGGAGCAAACGTTCCGGGCGCATCTATCGACCGTCGTCGACGGCACCTACAAGCCGTATATCGATTTTGCCTTCATCATCGACAGCTCCGGCAGCATGGGGGGAACGGATCCGAAGGATTTGCGCAAATCGGCGGTAACAAGCTTGGTTTACGGCCTGAAGTACGATGCGGCGAGCCCGCTTAAGACGGAGACGGTTACGGTAGCCAAGTCGGTATACGAGGAAGGGAAAGGGTACCATTTCGAATATCCGACCGTAACGAATCAGGTATATTCCTTGAGCGACCGGGCGGCCATCATCGATTTTGACACCAACGTGCGCACCTTCGCGACGTTCTCGGCACACAGCTCGACCGTGGCTGGTGCGGTGTACCACATCGACAGCGACGGCGGAACGAATATTTTCGCAGGGGTACGGGAAGCGGTGAAGCTGTACGATACGTACGGAGACAACGGCCAGCGTAAAATCGCCCTGCTGCTGACCGACGGACAAAACAACTTTGCGACGACCCAGGACGATCTGAACATGCTGAAAGAGGCGTTCGAGAAAGGCATCACGATCATTACCATGGGACTGAGCAGCCAAGCCGACATCGGCCTGCTGAAGCAAATCTCCGAATATACCGGCGGAATGTACTTCCAGGTGCAGACAGCCGACGATCTTGAGGCGTACTTCAAGTCGGCGCTGGAGAACAGCTATCACGAAGATAAAGATCAGGACGGTCTGGACGACTTCTACGAGAAGACGACCGGCATGATGCTGGAGAACGGCATGATCATCCGGACGAGCACCGATCCGGTTAACGGTAAGGATACGGACGGCGACGGCTTCACCGATCTGGAAGAAATGGGCGAGCCGGTGGACATGGTCATTACGGCGGATATGGTGCCGGAAGGCAGCACGCTGGCAGGCAAAACGGTGAAGGTGTTCAAAAACTTCAAAAGCTTGCCGACCGACAAAAACGACGTGCCGAAACCATAAGTGCGCAATGCGAGTCATTGGATACAAAAAGCGGGTCTTGCCTTTCGGGGCGGCCCGTTTTTTGCTGTTTCAGGACAGAGAAGAGAGGCCGTCAAGCCCGGGAATCCGAGAGGCGAGGAGTGTTCCGCAGACTGTTATTTTGGCGCCGGTTGCTCTATAATTGATCCAGGGGAGAAAATGTAATTTTTCCATGAGGGAGAGACTTGGACATGCGCTACACGACGTTCGGAAGCACGGGATACCGCGTGTCTTCGCTCGGCTTCGGGGCGATGAACCTGCCCGGCGTACCGCTCGAACAAGCCCGGGCGGCGCTGAATTATGCGCTCGACGAAGGGATCAACTACATCGATACGGCCGCAGCCTACCGCAACAGCGAAGAAATTATCGGCGAATGCATTTCACACCGCCGTTCGGAATATTTTTTGGCGACGAAGACGGGGAAACGGGACTACAAGTCGGCCATGGAAGAAATGGAGCGCAGCCTGAGCCGTATGAAAACGGACGTCATCGATCTGCTGCAGATTCATTATGTCAACACAGTTCAAGAGTTTAAAGCGGCAATGGAAGAGAACGGCGCATATCAGGCGGCGCTTGAGATGAAGCGCAAGGGGCATGTCCGGTTTATCGGTCTTACCGGGCACCGGCCGGAGCTGCTTGCCAAATGGATCAGCAAGGGGCAGTTCGATCAGGTGCTGTTTCACTTGAACTTGGCGCAGCCGTTTGCTTTGGACGAGCTGATTCCGGAGGCGACCCGGCAGCAGATGGGGAAAACGGCGATGAAACCGCTCTCGGGCGGATTTATCCAGCCGGTGTCCCAAGCGATTCGCTATCCCTACAGTCAGGATGTCCATGTGACGATTTCGGGCATGATCAGCGTGGACGAGGTGAAGGAAAATATCGCTGCGATGCGGGAAGAAGTCGAAGACGACGAACGGCGCGAGCTGGAGACGCTGGCAGCGGAGCTCGGAGCGCATAACTGCCGCCGGTGCAATTACTGCTCCTGTCCGATCGGCGTGACGATTCCCGACATCATGATTTCAAGCCAGGTGCGCCGGACGTTCGGCTTGCTGCCGAAGGGCGACGGGTTTTACCAGAAGCAAAAGGACAAAATATTGTCCTGTGCCGACTACGAGCCCTGTAAGGACAAGCCGCTCTGCCAGCAGCAGTGTCCGTACCATCTGCCGATGCGGCAGGTGGTGATGGAGGCTGCCGGGTATTTCGGCTGAATTTTTCGGCTAAGGTCAAAGTGGAATTTTGCGGGGATCAGCGCCCGCTCAAACCGATAAGGAGTGACGAGAGTGGAGACGTTGGATCGTTTTATTACGCAGGAGCTGAAGCTGCGCATCGTATTGGTGGACGAGGAGCGCTTTGGCGGGGCTGAAGCGCCGGCGGGAGCGGAGGAAGACGCGGCGGAGGCCGTCGCGCTCGCGGTGTTCGTCACGCCGGAGGCGCTGGCGGCGGACGCGTGGACGGAGGCGGCCGGCACGGAGGTGCCGGAGCCGCTCGTCCACGCGGTCCGCTCGCTCGCCGCGCGCGGGCGGTTCAAGGGCCGCCTCGGGGACACCGAGGCGCTGCCCGTGCTCGGCCTGATGCCGGGCTATCAGGCCCTGCTGCTCTGCGGCCTGGGCGACGCCGCCCGCGCCGAAGACACCGACGCCTGGCGCAGCGCAGGCGTCTACGCGGCCCGCGCCGCGCACGAGCATGGGCTCGTGCGCCTCGCGGCGCCGCTGCCGCGCGCCGGGCGCGCGGCCTCCCGCGAGCTGGCGCAGGCGCTCGCGGAAGGGCTCTGGCTCGGCGCGTACCGCATGCCGAGCTATGCCTCCGCCGGCGGGACGCAGCCGCCCGCGCTGCGGGAAGTCGCCCTGCTGCACGGCAGGGCGGAGGGCCCGGACACGCTCGCGGGACTCGAGCGTGCGATCCTCGCCGCGGAGGCGCTGGCGCTGGCGACAAATGTTGCCCGCGACCTCACGAACTTGCCCGGCAACTATTTGGTGCCGGAGACGCTCGCGCGGGAAGCGCAGGCCTTGGCCGCCCGGTACGGGCTGGAATGCACGGTGCTCGACGAGCACGGCATTCGCGAGCAGGGCATGGGCGGCCTGGAGGCCGTCGGCAAGGGCAGCGCGAACCCGCCGCGCATGATTGCCGTCCGCTACCGGGGGACGGCGGAGGAGAACGCCGACGTGATCGGCCTTGTCGGCAAAGGGATCACCTTCGATACCGGCGGCATCTCGCTCAAAAAGCCGGAAGGGATGGAAGAGATGATCAGCGACATGGGCGGAGCCGCCGTGATGCTCGGTCTAATCCATGCGCTCGGCAGGCTCAAGCCGCCGGTGAATGCAGTGATTGTCATTCCGACGGCAGAGAACATGCCTTCCGGCTCGGCCTTTAAGCCTGGCGACGTCATTACGGCAATGAACGGCCAGACGATCGAAGTGCTCAACACGGACGCCGAAGGACGGATCGTGTTGGCGGACGGTGTGCTGTATGCGAAAGCGCTCGGAGCGACGCGCCTGATCGATGTCGCGACGCTGACCGGCGCGGTGCTGGTTTGCTTCGGCGACGTGGCGACCGGGGCCGTAGCGAACGACGAGCCGATGCTGCAGGAGCTGCTGTCCGCCGCCAAGCGGGCGGGGGAAAAGGTGTGGCCTCTGCCGAACTATCCGGAATATCACGACATGCTGAAGAGCCAAGTGGCCGATATCCGGAACTCCACCTCGCGCGACCGTTGGGCCGGCAGCATTACGGGCGGGCTGTTCATCGGCTTTTTCGCCGGGGAGACGCCTTGGGTGCATTTGGATACGGGCGGAACGGCATGGCTGTGGAGCGAACGGGGGACGGAGCCGCTGGGCGGCACGGGGGCGATGGTGCGCACGTTAAGCGGCTATCTGTGCCGTTCCGTATTGAACGGATAGAGCCTGGCGAGATTCAAAAAAGCGGATTCCGCAGCGGCGCTGTTGCGTACGCTTGGAAATCCGCTTTTTTGCGATCCAATAAAGCAGAGACTGCGATCGCTCCGGCAATTAAGCCTGAAGCTGTTTGCCCTCGTTCGCCGTTACCGCGCCGGGCGTAACCATCACCTTCATCGCCGCTTCCTCCAGATCGGCCATTCGAATGAGCAGCCGCGACACTTCGTCGGTCGTATAAGACAGGCTGCGGGTCCGCTCGGCCAATTGCGGGAGGTCGATGCCGATCCACCCCTGCTTGCGGGGATGGAGGGACAGGTCAAAGGGAAGTACGGCCAGCGCCGCTTCGGTGCTGTCGGAGCCGCCCGCCGCTTTGGCTTCCGGCGTTCCGCTAGATTCACTACTTCCCATACTGTTTAAGTGAAAATACAGCTTGCGGCTATGATTCCAACGAATAAACCCGGGTTTGAACGTGATGGTCAGCACCGGATCGCCGCCGATGGTTTGTTTTACGAACCGGACCCCGGCTTTCGGCTTCAAGCGAATGTATTGAATCCGTCCCAAGTCTGGCAAAAATATGACGATCGCGACCGGCAGCGCGCTGGCCGCATACAAGTAGACGATGGATTCATGGTAAACCGAGAGCCCAAGCAGACCGATAAATACAATAACGGATAATACGAGCAACCACTTGTTTGATTTAAACATGAATGTAAATCCCCCAGATGATCAGGCATTTTCAAAAAACGGCCGACACTCCTATTCTACCATAACCTTTACAGCCTTTGAAAGCGATCAGCCTGTTCGCGGATTGTCAATTTTTTGTAAGGATTGCGTCGGCACTCCGGTTCATTGCTGTACCGCCGGAGATCAATTGTAACATGAACCAAACCTAAATCGGGGGGACATCCGAATGAAACGCAAAATTGGCATCATCGGGCTGGGAGATATCGCCCAAAAAGTATATTTGCCGCTGTTATCGGCGAGCGAGAACGTCGATATTGTGGGATTGTTCAGCCGTTCGATGTCAACTGTAGACCGAATCGGCGCGCAGTATCGGATCGCCGGACGATATGCTTCCCTCACGGAAATGCTGCGTCAGGCCAAGCCGGAGGCGGTATTCGTTCACAGTCCGACGGAAACGCACGATACCATCGTAACGACATGCCTAAAGGAGGGAATTCACGTTTACGTCGACAAGCCTCTGGCTTACGACATCGAAGCTTCGGAACGGATGGCGGCCTATGCCGCCGAGCGCGGGCTGCTGCTGGCCGTCGGGTTCAACCGCCGCTTCGCGCCGCTGTATGTGCAGGCCAAGCGATGGATGGAGGAAGGGGGCGGCTTCGATCTGATGACGGCGGCGAAGCACCGGACGAAGCTGCAAAGCCACGGTGCCAAGCACACGCTGTACGACGATTTGATTCACATGCTCGATTTAATGCTGTGGCTTGGCGGAGACAACTTCGACGTGGCGTCGTACCGGCAGCGCACCGATCACGAAGGACGGCTTTTGTTCGGAGCGGGTACCTTGACTTTCGGCCATGGCGCATCCGCTGCTTCTTCGCAGGACGCGGCGGTTGGGCAATTCAGCATGGCGCGCCAAGCGGGAGCCGATCTGGAACAGCTGGAGCTGCACGGAAGCGGCCGGTCCGCCGAAGTGCTGAACATGGAAACCGCTGTATGGAGAAAAGTGGGCGTTTCCCCCCAAGAGCAGACGTTCGGAAGCTGGGATTCGATCTTGCACCGCCGGGGATTCGCCGATGCGGTGGATCATTTCTTGGCATGCATCGCGGACCCTTCGAGCTGTACGATCCGCGCCGACCGGACCTTGCCGGCGCACCGTCTGGTGGAAAAGCTTTTCCCGGAATGAAATGAAGCGGGACCGCATCAGGTCGACATGTCGAAGGAGGTGTCTGCTTTTCATGGAGCAGGATTCCCTGATCAAGTACTGCTTCACCTATGCCCCCGGCGGTATCGCGCTTATTTCGACGGAAGGATATTTTATCAGGGTCAACCCGGCGTTCTGCCGCCTGCTGGGCTACACCGAAGACGAGTTGGCGAGCCGGAAGGAGAAGCAGTTTACTTATCCGAATGACCCCGGCGTTGAGGAGGCAGCCGCCCGGCTGCTTGAGCCCGGCGCCGCATCCGCGGTGGTCAAACGCTACCTGCGCAAAGACGGCGGCACAGTCCGGGTAAAGCTCGACGTCATCCTCATCCGCAATCGGGACGGATCGCACGACGGCTTCTGCGCCTACGCATCGGAATGGCCGGAAGCTGAGGAGCCTCAAATGCTCCAAGCGGCGGAGCTGTACGAGATGGTCTCGGAGCATACCCGCGGTGTCATCTCTTATGGGATTGACGGCGTGCTGCAGTTCGTTTCCCCGGCCTCGCTCAAGCATCAGCTTGGCTTCGAACCGGAGGAACTGATCGGAAAGCACGCCTCCGAATTCATCCATCCGGACGATCTTGAGGCTTTGGGAGAACAAACCTTTCGGGACTCGGATTCGTTCATCTGCCGGATTCGCCACAAGCAGGGGTATTATATCTGGTTTGAAGTTTCCGTGAAGCGGGTCATCGACCCGGAAGGACCCCAAGTGAAAGAAATCTATATCGGCCGGGACGTCACGGAACGGGAGCGGGCGCAGGCTGCGCTTCGCCATAGCGAGCAGAATCTGGCGCAATCGCAGCGCATCGCCCGTTTGGGCAGCTTTGAATGGGACGCGCTAACCGGCAAGATGCTGTGGTCGGGCGAGCTGCGCCGCATTCTGCAAGCCGATCTGCATGCAGAGGTGACGTACGAGGAGCTGATGGCCCGCATTCACCCGAATGACCGGGAGGCGGCGCGGCAGTCGATGCGGGGAGCGTTGGCCGGACGCGAAATTCAAGTGGAATGCAGGATCGTCCTGGGCGACGGGACGGTCAAGTTCATTCGGATTCAAAGCGCTACGACACTGACCTCGAAAGGAAGACCGCTTCGGATCAGCGGGACGATCCAGGATATTACGGGCCAGAAGCTGATGCTGCAAATGCTTGAAGAAAGCGTAGACCGGTATACTTCGCTTAAAAAATACAATTTAGATGCGATCGTCTCGCTTAACAGGAGCGGGATCATCACGTCGGCCAATCCTGCGGCCGAAACCATTACCGGCTATTCCGTGCTGGAGCTGATCGGCATGCCTTTTGCCGATTTGCTGGCATCCGAAGAAGAAGGAACGCAGACGCAGCTTCATAGAATCATGCACGAAGGCGCCTTGTCCGGCATGGAAATGCAGATCGTCCGCAAGTCGGGGCAGCCGGCCTATCTGCTCGCGACGCCGGCCCCGATCTACGTTAACCGCAAGCAGGTCGGCTGCTACCTTATCGCCAAGGACATTACGGAGCAGAAGCGGAAGGACGAGCTCCTGCTCAAGTCCGAGAAGCTGACGATTGCCGGACAGCTTGCCGCAGGGGTCGCTCACGAAATCCGCAATCCGCTGACGGCGCTCAAGGGCTTCGTTCAGCTGATGGGCCGATCGGAGCACAGCTATTCGCAATATTTGCCAATTATGAAGGAGGAGCTGGAGCGGATCGAGGTGATTATCAGCGAGCTGCTGATGCTGGCCAAGCCGCAAGCCGTTCAAATGAAAATCGCCGACCTTGCCGTGCTCGTTCAAGAGGTGATCATGCTGACCAGCGCGCAGGCGCTGCTTCTTAACATCGAGATCCGCTTCTTCCCAACCGGTGAGCCGCTGCCGATCCGCTGCGACC
The DNA here is from genome assembly GCF_001399685.1 of Paenibacillus sp. A3. GTDB lineage: Bacteria > Bacillota > Bacilli > Paenibacillales > NBRC-103111 > Paenibacillus_G. Next base: position 68,688 of record NZ_JTHN01000041.1, on the reverse strand, counting down.
CGAATCAGATCAAGCAGGTGTTCGTCAACTTTTTGAAAAATGCATTCGAAGCGATGCCGCGAGGGGGGACGATTGACGTAAGTATGGAGGCTGTGGAGCAGGGACTTGCCTTGGTCCGCATCGACGATCAGGGCTGCGGCATTTCGCAGGAGCAGCTGCGGCAGATCGGCGAGCCGTTCTATTCGACCAAAGAAGCGGGGACGGGACTCGGCTTGCTCGTCAGCCACAAAATTATCGAGCATCATAAAGGCCGGATTCATATCGCCAGCGAGGTGGACATCGGCACGACGATTCAGGTCACGCTGCCCATTCACCGTTAGCAGTCGGCAGGTACGTTCTAAGGTGAAGCCGGTTGAGCGACCGCAATGTGCGGCCCCTTTTTTACGGGTATACTAGAAGGAAAAGACGCAGCGTGAAAAGGAGGCGTAGTTTATGACGACGGATAACAAAACGCCGCAGCCGGAAGCGGGAGGACCTGCGCCGGAGCGTGTGCCCCCCGGCCAGAAGGTGACGGAAGGCTTTCCCGTGCTGCATTATGGCGAAATTCCTTACTACAACGACATGGGCAAATGGAGCTTGCGCCTGTTCGGGTTGGTGGACGAGGAGCTGACGCTGAGCTATAAAGAGTTTTTGGCGCTACCGCGCCGGGAGTTCCGCAACGATATCCACTGCGTGACGACCTGGTCCAAGCTGGACAACGTCTGGGAAGGCATAGCCGTAGCCACGCTGATGGAGCGGATTAAACTGAAGCCGGAAGCGCAGTACGTGATGCTGCACGCCGAGCACGGGTGGAGCACGAACCTGCCTTTGGCGGATTTCCTGCGCGACACGACGTTTCTCGGTATCCGGCATAATGGCGTGCTGCTTTCGCCGGAGCACGGCTATCCGGTGCGCGCGGTCGTCCCGCACCTGTATTTCTGGAAAAGCGCCAAATGGCTGCGCGGCATCGAATTTATGGAGAAGGACAAGCCGGGCTTCTGGGAGCGGAACGGGTATCACATGTATGGTGATCCCTTCAAGGAGGAACGCTACGATTTTGATTGACAGGGCATAAGCTCTGAAAATGCCCGGCATCTGCAACGACCAGGTGCCGGTTTTTCGTTTGGTTTCCCGCCTTCAATTGAGTAATCGGGCATGTACCCCTGTTGGGACAAAATTGCTATCCTTTAAAATAATCGTAAAAAGTGTTCATCAAGGGATAAGTCTTTCAAGGGAGACATTTTACGATTGGCGGTGGACGGGGTAGATGAGGAAAAAATCAATTCTGTACAAACCGATCATTGCGGTCACCGGCAGCTCCGGTAAAACGACAACAAAAGAAATGATTGCCGCGGTATTGAAGAAACGTTGGAAAATTTTCAAATCGCCTCAAAATCGAAATGCCGTGTCGGCCACCAAAAGGCATGCAAAATTGCTCCGTTCAGCTCACCGGGCCGTTGTTTTGGAATATGGCATGCAGTATTACGGAAACATCAAACGCCATTGCCACTATATTCGTCCCAATATAGGGGTTATTACCCATATTGGAAGGGCCCATATCGGCAATTTTGGCGGCCGAATTCAAGGTGTGGCCAAGGCGAAGTCGGAATTAATCCGTTACATGAAATCGACAGGGACCTTATGGCTAAACGCCGACGACCAGCATTCCAAACTGCTGCGAACGAAGGGATTCAAGGGCCGCATCGTGCGAATCGGAATCCGCAACAAAGCCGTTTACCGGGCGTCTCAAATCCATAACGCCAAGCGCGGAATGACATTCCGGGTGAAGCTTGACGGGAAAGAACACCGTTTTTATATCCCTATTTTAGGAAGGCATAATATTTATAACGCGTTGTTTGCAATTGGCATTGCACATCGTTTGGGATTTACACCGAAGCAGATCCAGAACGGCCTCAAAACCTATGAAAAGCCAAAAAGACGGCTGTACGTCTACAACTTGAGAAGAGGCATAAGAATAATCGACGATTCTTACAGCGCAAATCCGGATGCGGTAAAAGCTGCCCTTGATGTATTGTCCGCTACCGGCAAAAACAAAAAAATTGCCGTACTGGGTTCCATGTCGGAATTAGGCGCATATGCAGTCAAAGGCCATAAAGAAATAGGAAGCTACGCAGCGCGAAAAAACATCACTCATATATATGCAATTGGAAAGCATGCCTCACAGATTATCGCTGGAGCCAAACAAGCGGGCTTTCCCGCCCAGAACTTGCACAGCTTCGTCTCCAGGGCACAGCTTCACAAGGCATTGGCTCGCGTTATACAACCTGGCACAACTATTCTTGTAAAAGGGTCAAATCAGATGAGGATGAACAAAACAGTAGCGTATCTGAAGCAAATTTATTTCAAAAGCAGATAGAATGCATGAATCGTGAAATGACCGGCGTTCGTATCGGACGCCGGTTTTTGTATGGTCACATTTGGCGCACCTTATTTCCATTTTCATGAGATCGTAGTGTTTACATTTGTATTTCCCCGAATCGCCGCAATACTGTGATCCATGTCATTCCTATCGGGGAGGAAGAACGGTAACATAAATTAAAGTAGATCTGAGTGAAAGGGATGTTGTTCATGCCGTATCAAAACATATTGGCCGCATTCGACGGCTCGGCATTATCGGTAAAAGCGCTGGAAAAAGCAATGAAATTTGCTCAAGATCATGCCGCGAGGCTGGAAGTGATTCATGTCTGCCATATTCCCGTTCCCGTGTTCGGAGGGCCGCTGTATGCAGCACCGTTCAACGAGGATAAAGATTACTTGCTCGCCGCCCAAGCGATTATCGATGAAGCCAAACGCTTAACCTCGCAGCTGCCAGACGTCAAGGTGATCCTGAAGCAGGGGCAGCCGGCTCTTGCGGTTCTGGAATACGCCGAAGAAAGCGGATGCGACCTGATCATTATGGGAAGCAGAGGACTGGGCGGCCTGCGCGAGTTTGTTCTTGGCAGCGTCAGCCATCATGTGGTTCAGCACTCCAAGGTTCCGGTGCTGATTGTCAAGTAACTCGGTTCAACGCACCTGCAAGGTGCTGTGCTTGTCGCGAAAGTGCCAATTGAAGTAGTAGAGGTGTACGAGTGGGTGGGGTATCCACTTCCGACCGCTGCTCCACCCCGCAAAGTGAAGTTGAATCAGGGAAGCTTAGTCCGAATACTTTACGGGGACCCCGGGTCCTCGGGAAATTTGATTGGAAGCCGCTTAGTAGCGGACATTTCCCGAAGACAAAGGCGGCCGCTATCGCTTCTCCAGTGGATACCCCACCTCCGTTTGCATCTCTATTTTCGTAAAAGTCCACTTTCTCAACAATCTCCGCACCTTTACGGTGCTTTTTTTATTTCCGTAAGCACGATCAAAGTCCATCCAAAAAGTTTACTCTTCCGCGCTCAATTCCGGGTATAATGGGGATAACTAGCCAAGGAACGGGGGATGCGGATGCAGCACTTAACCTTGCTGCTCATGGAGCGGATGGGCCTGCTATTGTTGATTACGTTCATCCTTACCCGAATCCCTCAGTTCCGTTATCTGCTTGACCGGAGGCCGGATTGGAGAACCGGATTGACGTTTTCGCTGGTTTTCGGTCTGGTCAGCATCGGAGGCACGTACGCCGGGGTGACGATTACCGGGGAGAAGGTGGACTCTTCTTTTCTCGTAGCTTCTCTTCAGCCGGAGGAGGCGATGGCGGATTCGGCGCTGATCGGGGTGATGGTGGCCGGTCTGCTCGGCGGGGTCGCCGTAGGCACGGGGGCCGGTCTCATCTCCGGCATTCACGCGTACAGCCTGGGCGGAATTACCGGCGTCGCCGATGCAGTGTCTACGCCAATCCTGGGTCTCTTGGCCGGACTGGTCGCCCGCTTCTTTGCCGAAGAAAGAGTCATCGCGCCGGTGAAGGCGCTGTTTATTAGCGTGTTCGCTCCCATCTTGCAAATGGGCGTCGTGCTGATCGTGAACGAGTCTTCGCCTGCCGCAATCCACACGGTGGACCTCATCGGGATCCCGATGGTGGCGGCCAACAGCGTAGGGGTCGGCATTCTGGTCGCGATGATTCAAGCAGCCATGAAGGAGGAGGAGAGGGCCGCCGCCTCCGAGACGCAGCGGGCGCTGCATATCGCGGAGATGGCGCTTCCTTTTCTTAAGCAGGGGCTGACCTTCGAGACCGCCGAAGCGGCGGCCAATGTACTGCGCCGCGAGCTTCGCGCCAGTGCGGTCGCCATTACGGATACGAAGCAAATCTTGGCGCATGCAGGCACAGGAATGATGCCGGGCATCCAAGGAACGCCGATCGCTTCAGAATTGTCGAGGAAGGCGGTCCAAACCGGGGAGATTCAGATTGCCCGAACGAAGGAACAGATTCAGCCGCACCATCCGGCGATCGGCGCGGCGATTATTGTACCGATCCGAAGCGGGGGACAAGTCGCGGGATTAATCAAATTGTATTATCCCAGCGTCAGGCAGATCCGTCCGGTGGAAGAGGCTTTTGCCCAAGGGCTGAGCAAGCTGATCTCGATTCAGCTCGATATCGCGATGGCGGAGCAGCTGAGAAGCTTGATGAAGGATGCAGAGTTGAAAGCGCTTCAGGCGCAAATTAACCCGCACTTTTTGTTCAATACGCTCAATGCGATCGTCACGCTGATTCGGATCAAGCCTGAAGCGGCCAGACGGGTTACCGTGCAGCTCGGGCATTACATGCGCATGAACCTGACGATGACCCAAGCGCCGCTTGTCCCGCTGTATAAGGAATTGGAGCATCTCCATACGTACCTCGGCATCGTGAATATCCGGTTCGAGGACCAGCTTTCCGTCGATTGTCAGTGCGATCCCGGCGTGGAATCCGTGTCCATCCCGCCTTCCACGCTTCAGCCGCTGGTGGAAAACAGCATTCATCACGGCTTTAAAGGGCGGACGGACAGGGGCGACATTCATGTCGAGCTCCGCCGCGTAGCGGACGGGGTTCACATAGTGATCAAAGACAACGGCAACGGTTTTCCGGCGGAGGTATTGGAGAAACTGGGGGCTTCTCCGGTCACGGGCGGCGGGAGCGGAAGCACGGGCATTGGAGTCTATAACGTGAACCGGCGGCTGATCCATTTGTTCGGTCCGGAGGCGAGGCTGAAATTTTCCAACCCGCCCGAGGGAGGGGCGCGCATCGAATGTACGATACCTTATCAAGCGGAGGAAAGGCGTGAAACGATAGATGAAAGTGATGATCGCAGAGGATGAGCGGCTGGCGCGGGAAGAGCTGACTTATTTATTGTCCCGGGAACGGGATGTCGAGCTGCTGCCTTTCGCTACGAGCGGCGTTCAATTGCTGGAACTGGCAGCGGTACACAAGCCGGACGTCGTCTTTCTCGACATTCATATGCCTGGCCTGGACGGGGTACAGACCGCACACAAGCTGATGGATGTCGAGCCGCGGCCGTATATTGTTTTTGCTACGGCTTACGAACAGTATGCCGTGGAAGCGTTCCGTCTGGAAGCGGCCGATTATTTGTTAAAGCCTTACGACGAGGAACGCCTGCGTCAAACGATGCAAAGAATACGCAAAATGCGGAATCCTTCCGAAGGGACGCTGGTACCGCCCGTTTCTGTGGCGGCTTCGGCGGCTGTGGAAGGAGCGGCCCGGTCCAGGAGCGCATTCAAGCCGAAGCTGCTGATCGATGACGGCAGCCGTATGGTGGTGGTCGAGCCGGCGAAGATCAGCTACGCGGTCAAGGAAGAGAAGCTGACGCAAATTCATATGGCCGACGGGCAGGTGCATGCGACCCGGCAAACGCTTCAGGAGCTGGAGGAGAAGCTGACGGGGTATGCCTTTTTCCGGACGCACCGCAGCTATTTGGTCAATGTGGACCGCATCGATGAAATCGAGCCGTGGTTTAACGGCGCTTATAACGTCGTCTTAAAGGATGCCGGGCGGAGTAAAGTACCTTTGTCCAGAGTAGCGGCCAAGGAATTGATCAAGCGGCTGCAGGGAGAATAACAGGACGGGAAAGACCGCCGTTCAGGACGGCTTTTAACCGTTTGAGGGACGTTTTTTGACATTTCGCGCCGAAGTTCAAGTGATCAGCACCTTCCTATGCTACAATAATAAAGCGCTTACAAGTAAATTACTGGGACCTGGGACCGATGAATAAAGCGTCTCGGTTCCGATAGCGCAGCGGCCGGTACTTCCGGCAGACGTTAGACCAAGAGCGACGATCAATCTTTGCAGGAGGGAAAGCCCATGAAAGAACAATCCCGAAGGAATGCTTACAGCGAAATCGTACGCTCCGATACGTTTCGCAGGCTGATGGTCCAAAAGAAACGTTTTATCCTGCCGATGTCGATCTTTTTCCTCGTGTTCTACTTCGTTCTTCCGGTCCTGACCTCGTATTCTCAAGTGCTGAACACCAAAGCGGTCGGTTCGGTCACGTGGGCATGGATTTTCGCTTTCGCGCAATTTATTATGACCTGGGTGCTGTGTTCGCTGTATACCCGCAAGGCGGTGGAGTTCGACGCCTTGGCCAGACAAATCAAAGACGAATCCAAAACGAGCCTGCGGAAGGTGGGGTAGCCGATGATGAATACGGCCTTTCTCTTGTTTCTGATCATCGTGGCGGGAACGCTGGTCATTACGTATTATGCGGCCAAAAAAACGAAGACCGCCAGTGAGTTTTACACCGCCGGAGGCGGGTTGACCGGCTGGCAGAACGGTCTGGCCATAGCGGGCGACTATATGTCTGCGGCTTCCTTCCTCGGGATCGCCGGGATGGTGGCGCTGTTCGGCTTTGACGGCTTCTTTTACAGCATCGGCTTTCTTGTCGCGTACCTTGTCGTGTTATATCTGGTGGCGGAGCCGCTGCGCAATCTGGGCAAGTATACGATGGCGGATATGATCGCGGCCCGTTTCGACAACAAGAAAGTACGAGGCGTGGCGGCGCTGAACTCGATCACGATCTCGATCTTCTATATGATCGCCCAATTGGTGGGCGCAGGAGCCTTGATCAAGCTGCTGCTTGGTCTGGAGTATTCGACCTCGGTCCTGATCGTCGGAGCGTTGATGACCGTCTATGTCGTCTTCGGCGGCATGACGGCCACGAGCTGGGTGCAGATCATCAAGTGCGTGCTGTTAATGGCGGGTACGTTCATCATTTCGCTGATTGTGTTCGCCAAATTCGACTTCAATCTCCTTCATATGTTCGACGAGATGGCGAAGGCTACGCCGCTGAAAGAAGCCTTCTTGAATCCGGGCAACAAGTTTACGAACGGGCTGGATACGATCTCGCTCAATCTGGCGCTTGTGCTCGGTACTGCGGGCCTACCGCATATTTTGATCCGCTTTTTTACGGTAAAAGACGCCCCGACCGCAAGGAAGTCCGTGGTTGTCGCTACTTGGGTTATCGGGCTGTTCTATGTCATGACAATTTTTCTCGGTTTCGGCGCGGCTGCATTTGTCGGGAAGGATGTCATTGTGCAGGCGAACGCGGCCGGCAACATGGCGGCCCCGCTGCTGGCCAAGGCGCTTGGTGGAGACTTCCTGTTCGCTTTCGTCTCGGCTGTAGCGTTCGCCACGATTCTGGCAGTCGTTGCCGGACTTGTGCTCTCGGCTGCCTCCGCTTTCGCGCACGACTTCTACAGCCATATTTTGCGTAAAGGGAAGGCGACGGAGAAGGAGCAGGTAAGATCCGCCAAGTTGGCCTCTGTCGGAGTTGCGATCATTTCGATTATCTTGGCGCTGTTTGCCCAGAAGCTGAACGTCGCTTTTCTGGTCTCGCTGGCTTTCGCCGTCGCCGCAAGCGCCAACCTTCCGGTCCTCGTGTTCACCGTGTTCTGGCGCAGATTCAATACCGCAGGCGCCGTGACGGGAATGCTTGTAGGCTTGATCAGCTCTTTGATCCTGGTGATGGTCAGTCCCAACGTATGGGACCCGGTCGCAGGGAAGGCCATTCTCGTCGGAGAGCCGCTCATATCGCTCACGAATCCGGGCATCATCTCGATCCCGATCGGATTCGTGGGCGCCATTGCCGGAACCTTGCTGTCCTCCAAGCGCAACGACGAGAAGTACGATGAGATTCTGGTGAAAGCGAATACGGGCATGCAAGAAGTTGTGTGAGTTGAATCGAATAAAGTTGTTCGGGAGTCGTGCCGGCGCACGGCTCTTTTTCTCGTTGTCCGGTTGACTGTAATACCCCGCTGGGTATATTATATACCCCATAGGGTATTTATTATTTAAAGAAAAGGACTGATTACCGTGTCTAGAAATATTGTCATTGTTGGCGGAGTGGCGGGCGGCGCTACGGCGGCTGCCCGGTTAAGACGTTTGAACGAGCACGATTCGATCACGATGTTCGAACGCGGGGAGCATATTTCGTTTGCCAATTGCGGGCTGCCTTATTATATCGGAGGGACGATTGCATCCCGCGACAAACTGCTGCTTCAATCGCCGCAGGGGATGAAGGACCGGTTCGGCATCGACGTTAAAGTGCGCACGGAAGTGACGGCGATCGACCGGGCGGGCAAAAAAGTACGGGTCAAGCAATTGGATACCGGAGAAGAAGGGGACTATCCGTACGATGTTCTCGTGCTATCGCCGGGGGCGAAGCCCATCGTGCCGGAAATTCCCGGTTTAACCGAGGCGGAAGCTGTGTTCACGCTGCGCAATATTCCCGATACGGACCGGATTCACGCATGGATTGACGAGCATAAGCCGCGTCATGCCGCCATTATCGGCGGAGGGTTTATCGGCGTCGAAATGGCCGAGAACCTGCGCCATCGGGGTCTTGAAGTGACGCTGGTGGAGCGGAACGGGCAGGTGCTGGGGCCGCTTGATCCCGAGATGGCGAAGCCGGTGGAACGGCACATGCATCTCCAAGGAGTTGATCTTGTGCTCGGTGCGTCCGTCGTCGCTATCGAAGATCGCGGGAAAACGCTGCGCCTGTCCTCGGGGCAAGTTCTCCGGACGGACATGCTGCTGCTGGCCATCGGCGTGACGCCGGAGAGCGGATTGGCCCGCGAGGCGGGGCTTGAGCTTGGCGTGAGAGGAGCGATCCGTGTAAACGAGCGGCTGCAAACGAGCGATCCGTCCATCTACGCGGTCGGCGATGCGATCGAAGTCAAAGACCGGACGCTCGGCTTCGAAACGGTGGTGCCGCTCGCTTGGGGGGCCAACCGCCAAGGGCGGCTGGTCGCGGACGCGATTCACGGACGGAAAGCCTCCTATTCCGGGGCTTACGGAACGGCGATTGTCCAAGCGTTCGACATGACCGCGGCCGTCACCGGGGTGAATGAGAAGACGCTGAACAAGCTGGGGGTTGCGTACGAGGCCATCCATATCCATCCGGCCTCCCACGCCGGGTATTATCCCGGAGCTGCGCCGCTGTCGCTTAAGCTGCTGTTCGATAAAGCAAGCGGCGCGATTTATGGCGCGCAAGCCGTCGGGCAGGATGGGGTGGATAAGCGGATCGACGTGATTTCCGCGGCGATGCGCGGAGGGTTGACGGCAGCGGAGCTGGCCGATCTGGAGCTGGCGTACGCGCCTCCGTATTCGTCGGCCAAGGACCCGGTGAATATGGCCGGATACGTCGCGTCCAACATGATGGAAGGCTTGGTCGAGACGATGCAATGGCACGAGGTGGATGCGTATGTCGAGGGCGGCGGACTGCTCGTTGACGTCCGGGATGAAGCCGAACGGATGACGGGCTACATTCCGGGCTCGGTCTGCATTCCGCTGAACGATCTGCGCAACCGGCTGCACGAGCTGCCGCTCCAGCATCCGGTTGTCGTCTCGTGCCAGGTTGGCTTGCGGGGCTATGTCGCGGCCCGGCTTCTTCAGCAGCACGGGTACCGGGTGCGCAATTTGGACGGGGGGTACAGGACGTACGCCGCGATGGCTGACGAGCCGCCGCTTCCGGTTCCCGAGACGGGCAGCGCTCCTTCGGCGGTGTCGACCGATTCTCCGGCCCCGGATTCTCCTGTTCAAGTTCAGGTCGACGCTTGCGGGTTGCAGTGTCCAGGCCCTATTATGAAAGTATACGAAGCGGTCCGGCAAATGGCCCCGGGAGAACGGCTCGAAGTGAAGGCCACCGATTTCGGATTCGCCGCGGATGTTGCCAAATGGTGCGAAAAAACAGGCAATCCGCTGGAGACGGTCGAGTCTTCACCCGAAGGCGTGCGGGCGGTGCTCGTGAAAGGGGCCGATGCCGGACCTCAGCAATCCGCCCCGGCTTCGTCCAAAAACGGGGCGACCATGGTCGTGTTCAGCGGCGACCTGGACAAAACGATCGCTGCCTTCATCATTGCTTCGGGGGCAGCGGCGATGGGGAAGCCGGTCACGATGTTTTTCACCTTCTGGGGCTTGAACGTGCTGCGCAAGGCCGAAGCCCCGGCCGTCAAGAAGGACGGCTGGGAGGCGATGTTCGGGATGATGATGCCCAAAGGCGCGGCCGCCCTTCCTTTGTCCAAAATGAACATGGGAGGTCTTGGCGCCAAGATGATTCGCCGCGTCATGCAGCGCAAAAATGTCGATTCGCTGGAAGCTTTGATGGGCAATGCGATCCGGTCCGGCGTCAAGCTGGTCGCATGTACGATGAGTATGGATATTATGGGCATCCGCAAGGAAGAATTAATCGACGGTATCGATTATGCCGGCGTGGCGGCCTATTTGGGCGATGCCGAGGATTCGGGCTTGAATTTGTTTATTTAGAAGAGGTGATTCGGTGTGGAATACGATAATGCGGTCAAAAACCGGCTGAAGCGGATCGAAGGCCAGATCCGCGGAGTGCTCGGCATGCTGGAAGAAGGAAAAGATTGCAGGGACATCGTAACGCAGCTGTCTGCGATAAGGACGGCCGTGGACCGGACGATCGGCACAGTCATCGGGGCGAATCTGGAGCACTGTATCCGGGAGGAGCTGGAAAAAGGCAATTCGCCCGATCAAGTGATCCAAGAGGCCGTGCAGCTGCTGGTTAAGAGCCGGTAAGAACTGGGCTGTAACACCGCGTCGTGCGATGCACGGCGCGGTGGCGGGTGGTCAGACGATTGAAGGCTATAAGGAGGGAACGATCCCTCCCTTATTTTTTGTAGCTGCTTGCGCTGCGGCCGACTGTTGCTCGCTTTGTGTCCAACTGCTGTGCATGTAGCCCCAATCGCACATGCTTTTGAGCACGGCTTGCAGCGTTTTTCCGTGCTCCGATAACGAATATTCAACCCGGGGCGGAATTTCGTTGTAGACGACTCTCGTGATTAGTCCGTCCCGTTCCAGCTCCCGCAGTTGATTGGTCAGCATGCCTTGCGTGACATGGGGGAGATGGCGCCGTAATTCCCCGAACCGTTTCGTCCCTTCTTCCAACAGGATGAACAAAATCAGCGGCTTCCACTTTCCCCCGATCGCCTGCAGCGTGGTGACAACTCCGTGCGTCGACACGGAATGTTGCGGCGGCTCCTGCATTGTCCTCACTCCTTTGATAACGTACGTGTTAAGCTCCTTTAATTATGGCGAGATACAACGATTTTATGAAGTACTATTTTTGTTCGTACTTAGTACGAAAAATGTACTAAAGGTAGCGCCGAATGCAACGATGAGGATAACCGCCCGAGCCGTTTGATGATGCGCCTTATTTTTCCGAAGCGTGCTTATAGGTGTCCAGCATTTGCTCAATATGTTTCATCGCATATCCGACATGCTTGTTGTCCCGGGTCAACCGGCTTGCCATAATGGCGCCTTCGATCGAGGAGAAGACGAAGGAAGCTACCGATTCGGTATCCATATCGGCTCGGAATTCCCCGTCGGCTATACCCTGCTGCAAAATGCTTTGCAGAAACGAAAGCATTTCGTTGTAAGCCGTCAACGCGTGTTCGCGCATGCTGGGGTACGAATGATCGCTTTCTATGGCGGTATTTAAAAAGGGGCAGCCCCCTTGAATCGGAGGATGATGAACCGCGTCGCGGTATACGCCGCACATCGCCAATATTTTCTCCGTAGCGGTCTCGGAGCCTTGGATCGCTGCCGAGAAATGCTCCCACAGCACCTTCCCCGCATATTCGAACGCGGCAAAAGCAATTTCGTCTTTATTGGAGAAGTTGCGGTAAATGCCTCCTTTGGTCAAGCCGGTCGCTTCCATAATATCCTGTATCGTTGATCCGGAGTATCCCTTTAGATTAAACAGCTCCGCGGATTTTTTAATGATGTGGGCCTTCGTTTGTTCGCCTTTACGCATGGACAGATTCCTTTCTCGCCTTATCGTTGTGCGGAATGTAAGGACTCTTTTGCTTGTACATATATTGTAACATTTTACGGGTGAGCTATAGTACTTGGTAATATATAATAAAAAAAGAAACCGGACGGTCCGGTCTCTAGTGATGGAAAGGGGACAGTTCGCATGAGAAGGCTGCAAAGCAGAAGCAAATTGCTGTACCTGCTGATGATCGTCGTTGCCGTCGTCTATATGCTTTACGTGACGTACGTTAATTTCATTCATGACCCGCAGGCGGCTGAATTTCTGAGTCATAAAACCGGCTTGAAACGCCCCGTCGTTCTCCCGGTCTGGTTAAATGTGATGTATGTTCATATTGTTTTTGCCTGCATGGCCATGATCGCGGGGGCCATTAACTTTTCGACGAAAATATTGAGCAAGCATCGGAAGCTGCACCGGGTAAACGGCTACTTGTACCTGCTGTCCGTTGCGGTTGTGGTCCTCACTTCCGGTTATATGGCCCCTTACTCCACGGGAGGAAAAATCAACAGCATCGCGTTTAATGTGATGAATCTTATTTTTATGGGATTGACCGTCGCAGCGCTTGTGCAAATCAAACGAAAGCAGGTCGACAGCCACCGGAAATGGATGGTTCGCAGCTACGCTTTTTGCTTCACGAATCTATTCATCCATATGTTCACGTTTGTTCTTCATAACGGGCTCGGCGTCGAATATGCGCTCAGCTATACGCTGGGAGTTTACGGCGCGCTGGTGCTGAACTTCGTACTGGCCGAGTTCGTCATCCGCTGTATTTATACCAAAGCTGCGGCCATCGTGCCGCCGGGAAACAAGAAAGATAAGGTTATTGCTTGACGTTTGGCTATTTTGCCGGAAAACAAGACAAAGCACCATCCGACGGACGGTGCCTTGAGCTTGTAGAGAAAGTGGATTTTTACAAAAATAGAGATATAAACGGAGGTGGGGTATCTACTGGAGGAGCGATAGCGTTCGCCTTTGTCTGCGGGAAATACCCGCTGTTAAGCAAAGTTTCCCGCTGACAACAGCGACCGGAAGTAGATACCCCACCCATTCGTACACCTCTATTGGCCCATTTGACCACTTTCTCAACACTCTGAATCCTGCCGATCGAAAAGCCCCAGCTCCTGCGCCCGCAGCAGCGCTTGGGTGCGGGAGGAGACGCCCAGCTTCCCGTATATGCGGGACAGGTATACCTTCACCGTGCCTTCGCTTAATGCATGCTCCAGGGCAATCTGCTTGTTCGAGGCTCCTTGCCGAATGCCGTTCAGCATCCTCCATTCGCTTGGTGTCAGCGCCTCTACGAGCCCGGCGAAAGAGGGAACGGCAGGCGGATCGTCCGGCTGCGGAAACCATCCGAGCAGCTTGCCCGCATAGTCGGTCAAGCGCGTTTCCGGCTCTGACGCGCTTCGCTGCGCGACGTACTGCTGAAGCAGCCGCGCCATCGTCGGGCCTTCGTCGACAAAGCTGCGGATGTACGTGTAAGGCTCGGCGACGCTGAGCGCTTCGTGCAGAAAATCAAGCGCCTGACCCGACTGGCCGCGCTTCTGCTCCATCAACGCCTGCTGGATCGGAATCTCGATCATGCTGATCAAGCAGCCTTCCCTGCGGCCTTGCGGTTTCAGCTGTTCCAACAGACGAAGAGCTTCGTCTTCCTTGCTCATGGCTCCCAGCAGGCGGGTGGCGCTCAAAACCTCCATTTCCCGATTGTAGGTCGGCTTGCGGTCTAGCGGCAGCTGCAGCAGGGCGATCTGCCGGGCAGCCTCATCGATTTGGCCCTGCAATAAATGAATTCGCGCCCGGAACGCCCGGAGCGGGCGAACCCAATGGTATGCGGCATGTCGGGATGCGAAGTCGATCGCTTCATCCATCGTTTCTCCGGCGAGCGACAGACGGCCCTCGGCGATATCGATGCGGGCCTGCGTAATGCGGTTCGGCACGAACAAGCCGGGAATCTTTTTCGCCCGGGACACTTTCTCTACCTGCTCCGACAACTGACGGCTTTCCTCCAGGCAGTTCCACTCATACATCGACTCGGCCACCGTCTGCACGACATATTGATTGATCAGCGAATCTTTCCAGCCGCGGGCTTCGAGCATTTGCGTGAAACGTCTGCCGATCTTCCCCGCTTCGTCGGATAGGGCGCCTTTCAAACCGAAGGCGGTGCGGCGGACAAGAGGCTCCGATTCGTTGTAATTGAAATTGTAGAAGACCGGGTCTTCCGGCAGCAGCTCGTTCATCCGTTCGGCGAACGCATGCCACTGCTCGTATCTGCCGCTGGAAAACGACAGATTCGCTTTGACGAAAAACAATCCGCTGCGCACGTGGTCCCGGATTTCGGGAGCATATTCCCCGTTGGCGAGCCGAATCTCGACGTTTCGCATCTCGTCCTCGGCGCGTTCGAATTGTCCGGTCACGACCAGCAGAAAAGCATACAGCAAGTGCAGCTGAGGGGGCCAAGCCATACCGGCAGGGAAGCAGGCGAACCAGCTCAGCAAGGTGGCGAACTCTCCCCGCAGCAGCACCGTCAAAATGTGCTTGTCGAGGAGGGCCGAGGCGAGTGCGTAATCTTCAGCGGCAATCGCATGGTCGATCGCATCGTCGAGCATACCCCGCTCGGCAAAGCCAAGGCTCGCCAACCGGTTTAACCGGGTCCATTGCTCCGGGTGCTCGTGCCTCAGACGAGCGCGCAGAAATTCCGAGAAGACATGGTGATACCGGAACCATGTAAGACGGTCGTCCAGCGCAACGATGAACAGATTGCGGCTGCGGAGCTGCCCGAGAAGAAGACGGCTGTCGCCGCGAAGCGTCACCGTATCGCAGATGGAAGCGTCCATACGCTGCAGAACGGACGTTTGCAGCACGAACTCATACAGCTCTTCCGGCAGCCGGGAGAGCACCTCGTGAAACAAATAATCGGCAATGTTAAGATCGGTGCCAGAGAAGGCATGCACCAGCCGCTCGTAATCCGGGCGTTCCTGGAGCGAGAGGGAGACGAGCTGCAGGCCGGCGGCCCAGCCTTCCGTCACCCCGAGCACCTTGGTGATGTGGTCGGCAGACAAAGGAAGGTTCACGACTTCCCGGTAAAAAATCTCCGCCTCCTCGCTGGTAAACAGCATATGGGGCGCCGGAATATCCGTTCGCTCATCCCTGACCAGCCACTTGGCCGTCGAAAAGGGAAGCTCCGTCCGGCTCGCGATCAGCAAATGCACGTTATCCGGCAAAATATCGATCATATAGCTGACGCTTTCATGAATGCTTTTGTCGTACAGGCAGTGGTAGTCGTCCAGAATCAAGGCCGCAGGCCTGCCCAGCGAATGCAGTTCGTTCATCATGACATCGATCATGGTATCGATGGAGCCCTGCGGAAGCGTGTGCAGCACAGGCGCCATCAGCTCGGCGAAACCGGGGGCAACGGCGGCATCCACAGCGTGAACGACATAACGCCAGAAGCGGGCCAGATCGTTGTCCCTCTCGTCCAGCGATACCCAAGCGGCCGCTTGTTCGTTATGACGAACCCATTGGCAGAGAAGGGTCGTCTTGCCAAACCCCGGAGGGGCGCAGACGGTCGTAAGTCTTCCCTTCATGCCTTTGGAAATTTTGTGCAGAAGACGATCCCGCGCTACAAGCGTTTCGCGGGTAAGGGGCGGTGAAATTTTGCTTTTTAGCACGACGGGCTCTGAGTAGCGAATCATAATTCCTCCGCAGAACGGTTAAGTTGGTCTCTTATCCCATTATACTTGATTCGCTATGTTTAGTTCTATCTCCCTATCTCACGAAGTGCGCGCCATCGTTTGCGTTCTCCGGTATTCGCCGGGCGATTGTCCGGTGCGGTTTTTGAACATCCGGTTAAACGAGGAAATATTGCGGTAGCCGACCTGCTCGGCGATTTCCTGAATGTTCATGCCGGTTTCGAGCAGCAGCTCCCGCGCCTTCCGGACGCGGATGTCATGCAGATGGTCGGTAAAATTGACCCCGGTTTTCTCCTTAATATATGTGGAAACGTAGGCCGGCGTCAGGTTCAGCGATCCCGCCAGCGCCTCCAGCGAGAGGTCCTCCGCATAATGCCCTTGAAGCACGCCGAGCACGTGCTCGACGATCGGATCGGAAGCTTCCTTTTTCTCCTTGATGAATACGGTAACGGCGTTCAGGAACGCTTGCAGCGTGTCGCGATATTCCTTCAGCGTACAGCATTCCCCGAGCTGCTGGATCATCGGCTTCAGCCGCCAGGAGGTGCTTGCCTCCACTTTGTAATGCTCCACGATTTTTTGCGCCTGCGCCGAGACAGAGGAGGCGAATAACCGGAAACGCCGGACGCTCGCCTCGTCCCGGTCCAGCTCGTCCAGCCATTGTCCGACGAGCCGGACGGCTTCGGCTGCATTGGCCGCCTGCAGTGCGGCATTCAGCTCCTGCTCCTGCGTCAGCGTCAGCGCATAGACGGACGGATCGGTGCGGCACTCCAGCACGATCTGCATTTCCTCAAGCAGTCTCGCTTGCCGGGCCATCTCCTGCACCTGCTTGTAGGCGTGCCCGAGCTGGGCGGAATGCCCGAACCACGAGCTGACGGCCGCCGTGACAAGGCAATGGCGCCGGTCGCGGTCGAGCATCGGCTTCAGCTCCTCCAGCATCGCCACCAAGCGGTCCCGTTCGTTGCCCGGCACGACGGACAGGAATTGATGCGCCTCCATCCGGAACGTGTAGGAACCGGGGAAACGCTCGTCCGTCACCAGCTTGAGATGCTCGCCGATCGATTGGGCCGCGAGCTCCCGGTTGACCGGCATATCGACGAAAGCGGCGGAGCGGAAGCGAAGCTCGTAGAGCACGATGGTGAACGTCTCCGCATGATGCGGAATGCTGTGCCAGTCGCTCAGCTCGTGATTGATATTTTTCAATTTGGCGATATAGTCGTAGCCATTCAACACGGATTGCTGCTGCCGCAGCTCACCGAGGATCTCGTCTTTCTCCTTGAGCAGCGTCTGGATTTTATGGCCGATCAGATCGAATTCGTGGATTTGGCTATCTAGCGCCGTTTCGCCGGGATTCGAGATGGACGAGAGCAGCTCCCGGACCGGCTTATGGATTCGTTTGCTGAACAGGACCGACAGCACGAGACTGACGATGACCGCCGCCGCCATCACAAGCAGCATAAGCTTGTTCAGCCGGTTCGCCTCTTCCGCGAAGCTTAGGCCCGGAACGCTCAGGATGTACTGCAAGCCGTCCGCATCTTGTTGGCTGAAGTAGTAGTTCCCGTCCAGCACCGTATAATCCGGCCCGCCGCCGGCAGCCGGCAGCGCGGACAGCAGCCCGTCCGGCAGTACCGGTCCGCCGGTATCCGCCCGGTACAGGACGCGCCCGTCCGGTTCCAGAATGGTCAGGTTGAGGTTGGTCCGCTCTCCGGCAATCGCTTGCCGCAGCCGCTCAGCGTCGATCATGGCCACGACCAGGTAGCTCGCTGTCGGCGGTTTGATGGAATACGGAATGAGCGTTTTTTTCTCCGGATGCTCCGCCGGGTTAAAGAACGAAGCTGCCGGATGAATGACATAGTTCGGCTCGCGTTCGAACTGCGCTTTCCAATATGTGGAAGAATACGTTTCGCTCGTGAAGATGTCGGGGAACAGCCTTTCCTCTTCGGTGGCGCCCTTCTTGTCCACCAGCAGCGGAACCGGCTTGAACAGCAGCATCATATTGTCCAAATACAGCTCCGGCTCCCGTACCGTCACTTGAATGTCTTCCACAATCGCGCCGGTCTTGAACGAATCCTTCTGCGTCTTCGAGATGATGAGGCGGTTCAGCCGGGTCACGTCCTTGTCCGTATACTGCTTGTACAGGGCGTTCTTCACCCGTTCGAATTGGGAGTGGTACCGGTCCGCCGCATGGCGCAGCGTCAAACGGTTCTGCTCGATCCGTTCGCCGTGAAGGCGGTTTTTGACGAGCGAGAAGATGGCGACATCGACCAGTGCGAAAATGACGATCAGGATCATAAAGCTCGTTAATATTTTGCGGAATAAAGATTGGCGAACAAGCAAAGCAATCATGCGAACAGGCTCCTTTATCGTCTGGATGCTTCCTTATATTGTAGCGCAATACCGGCTTCCAAAGGTATGGGCACTTTTTTGGATCCTGCGCTTTTTTAATGATTTGGCGCTTCACAAAAGCTTAACGGGCGGATGCCAAGCGGTGCAAAGGATCGAAGAAGATGTGTATAGGCAGCTCGGACGCTCCCGGGTATAGTTCGATTTGGAAGATCGGAATCACCTACAAGACCAGACGGGAGTGTGCAAAGCGTGTTTAACAGGAAGTGGAAATCATGGGTTTCGGCGCTGACGGTGGGCGGTCTGCTGCTTGGACTGATGCCTCCGGGCGGATGGGGAACGCCGGCAGCGGAGGCGGCCGGTACGCCGGATTATGGCAAAGTGCCGAAGCTGCTTATTACGGAGCTTGTCCCCGACAGCTCGAATGTGGCGGGAAAAGCCGTCGATGCGTACGAGTTTATCGAGGTATACAACAATTCGAAGCAAACGGTGAACTTCAAGGACTACACGCTGGCCTACCTGGCCGGATCGAGCGAGACGGTATGGTCGGCGGTCTATAACAACGATATGCCGATTGCGCCTCAGCAGACGATCGTGCTGTGGGTCATGAACGCCGACAATACGAATGAACCGACGGCGGCATTCAATGCGAATTACGGCACGTCGCTGCAGGAAAACGTCAATGTGTTCCGCATCAATGGCGGCGGGGGCATGTCGAACAGTGCGCCCCGGAGCCTGCTCGTGAAGGATAAGAGCGGTAGCGTCCTCTCTTCGGCTTCGTACGAGAACGACGCCCAGACCGTCAAAGATATGGGCATCGTGTATCAATATCCGACGGACGGCAGCGTCAACATGACAATGAGCAGCGCGGGAACGACGGCGGCGTCGCCGGGCCGGGTAGAGGCTTTCCAGGTACCGGCGCTGACGCCGGACGACGTGCCGTCAGGCTCCGACCTGCAAATTAGCCATACGCCTCCTGCGGAAGCGTCGAATGCGGACGATTTGCCGATTTCGGCCGTATTTACAGGGAATCAGCAGACGGTAACCGCTGCGGTCTATTATAAAACCGGGTCGCAGTCGGCGTTCACTTCGCTGCCGATGGCTCCGGCTCCGGGCGGCGGCTATACGGCGAAAATTCCGCGGGAATCGCTGGCCGAATCCGTGCTGCAGTATTTTATTCAGGCGAAGGACGGGAGCCGGACGGTTACTTCGGAGACGTATACGGTAACGGTGAAGCTGCCCGACTTCGATGATTCGAAGCTGCCGCCGATCCTCGTGACCGAATTGCTGCCGAACAGCACGAACGTCGGAGGAGCGGACGGCTATGAATTTATCGAGATTTACAACAATACGGACCAGCCGATTAACTTTAAGGACTACAAGCTGTTCTACCGGTATACCGACTCGGGGCCGGACAGCGACGTGATCTGGCCGACGGACCGTGAGGACCTGATTCTTCAGCCGAAGAAGCCGTTCGTGTTCTGGGTCATCAACAGCCAAAATACGGCCAAAACCGTAGCGGATTTTAACGCGGCCTTCCAGACGAACCTCGTGGAAAATACGGACATCGTCAAAGTATACAGCGACGGGATGGCCAATGGCTCCAAGCGGGGCGCAGCCATCGGAACCAATACGCACGTCGACGTATCCGTCGCATATTATGACGGCTCGCTGCCGAACGAAACGAAAGAAAATTACGGCATCGTCTACAAGTACCCGATGGACGGTACGGGCACGATGATCAAGGCGAGCGCAGGATTGAAGCCGGCCAGTCCGGGAAGCTTGGAGCCGGGACAAGCGCCCGCGCAGTCGCTGATCGTAACCCCGGATACGTCGGTACCGACGGTGGCGAACCTGACCCAAGCGTCGCAAGTGGAGCAGTGGAGCAACCTGCCGCTTGTCGCCGATGCCAAGGACGACCGTCAGGTGCTGACGACGACGCTGTATTTCCGCTCCGACAAGCAGGCGGAGTATACGAAACGGTACCTGTATCAGGACTACAACGATAAAAAGTATCATTATACGGTGTATTCGCCCGACCTGATCGGCAAAACGTACATCGAATATTATTTCAAGGTGTCCGACGGGACGAACGAGACAACCTCTCCCGTATACCGGACGAACGTAACCGGCGGCATGAATCAGGCCGGGCTCCGGCTGAACGTGAAGGACGGGGAGCTCGTGTCCGGCAATCGGATCGTCAAGGCGGCAGCGGGGCAGTCCGGCCCGGATGCGGTGAAGCTGGCCATTGACGGTCAGGACCTGTCTTCCCAGACGTATGCTGCGATGGAGAGCGATGCTTATTTTGCTTTCGATGCGGCTTCGGTCGATTATTATTTCAAAAATGCCGTGACCGTCGGCCAAGAAATCATCTATACGTTCCAAGACCCGATCCCGACGTACCAGACCCTTTCGGTGCCGATCGGCGCAGACCGCTTGCGGGTAGGCAGCAACGTATTTTCGATCCGGGCGGGCTCGAAGTCTTCTCCGTTCGACGAGCGTCCGGAGGAGAACAAGGACGATTTCAACGTGAAAAACGTGCGGCTCGTGCTCGCAGACGGCACAGCGCTGTATGACCCGCAATATGCGAACAAGGAAAAAGAAATCAAGATGGGCGACAGCGACGGCCGTTTCGAGGCGCTCGATTTCCAATTCAATCTGGACGCCAATCAATTGAAGGCCAAAGCGTACGCTTGGGATACGAAGCAGCTGAGCGACGGCGTCCATCAAGTGACGGCCACCAGCGCGGTGTACGGTACGGTGACGGCCAACGTGACGGTTGACAACACCGCTCCGGTCATCGAGCCTTCGGTCGAAAGCGGCAAGGTGTACCGGGGAGCGATTACGCTCGATGCGAAGGTGACGGATGCGTTGACGGGCCTGAAAGCCGTCGAGGCGGTTTTGAACGGAAAGCCGGTTACGCTGCCGTATGCGACGACCTCTTCGCAGCTTGGCAAGGGGACGCATACGCTCGTGATCCGGGCGGCGGACAACGTGGGCAACAAGGCGGAGAGCACGGTCAGCTTCGAGGTACCGGAGGAGGATCCGCATAAGCCGACGGTTGTGGCGCCTGTCGACGGGCAGACCGGTGTCGATCCGAACGCCGTGCTGAAGGTGAAGGTCGCGGACCCGAACAACGACGCGATGAACGTGGCGTTCTATCGCGGGTTCCACTATGGCGGCAGCCATCGGGCCGGTTTGACCGCCAAGCGGGGCGCGGCGGATATCGAGCCGCCGAAGCAGCTGGAGCTGGCGGGGGAGAAGGCGTTCACCGAGGAAGACTACCGGAAGATCGGCGCTGTGGACGGCGACTATCTGATCGACGACTCGGTCGGTCAATTCCCGTACCATCGTTTCGAAGCGAAGCTGGACCCGTCCGTTCAAGTGACGGACCGCGTGAAGGTGGAGTGGCAGGGTAAATCGCTCGAAGGCCGCAAGGTCAGCTTGTACGGCTGGAGCCCGAAAGCGCAGCAGTGGACGATGCTCGACAGCAAGGTGGCGGGGGCGGAAGATTTTACATTGACCGCTACCGTAACCGCCGGGGAGTACAATACGAACGGCACGCTCCAATTGATCGTGCAGGACGAGCTTCCGGTATCGCAGCAGCCGTACGATTTTTCGTTCTTGTGGATGTCCGACACGCAGTATTACTCGGAAAGCTATCCGGAAATTTACCGGCGCAACGTGAAGTGGATTGCCGATAATCAGGACGCGATGAAAATCAAATACGTCGTCCATACCGGCGATATTGTGGATGAAGCGGACAAAGAGTACCAGTGGATCGAAGCGGACCAGAATATGAAGGTGTTGGAGGATGCGAAAGTTCCTTACGGCGTGCTTGCGGGCAATCATGACGTGTCCCATCAGCTGTCGGACTATACGCAGTACTGGAAATATTTTGGCGAGGACCGGTTCAAGAAGCAGCCGACCTTCGGCGGGTCTTATCAGAACAACCGCGGTCATTACGATCTGGTTTCCGCGGGCGGCAACGACTTTATTTTCGTCTACATGGGCTGGAACATCGGCGATGCCGAAATTCAGTGGATGGACGAGGTGCTGAAGCAGTACCCGGACCGCAGAGCGATTTTGAACTTCCATGAATTTTTGCTCGTCTCTGGCAACCGGGCCCCGATTGCGGATAAAATTTACGAGAAGGTCGTCGTCCCGAACAAAAACGTCATTGCCGTCTTGAGCGGCCACTATCACGATGCGGAAACGAAAATCGATCCGATCGACGACGACGGCGACGGCAAACCGGACCGCACCGTCTACCAGATGCTTGCGGATTATCAAGGAGCCGAAAAAGGCGGGCTCGGCTACATTCGCCTGCTGCAATTCGATGTAAACAAGAACAAAATTTACGTTAAAACGTATTCGCCGTATTTGGACGACTACAACTACTACGATCCGAAGGAGTATCCAGGCAAGGACGAGCTTGAGCTGGACGTAAACCTGACGCCGATGCAGAAGCGCGTGGCGACGGACTACATGAGCATCAGCGTGTATACGGACCAAGCCATCGGTCAGGCGGCTCAGGTGGCCGGAGGCCAGGAGGCATCCGTCGTTTGGAGCGGTCTGCAGCCGCAAAGCTACTACCAATGGTACGTGCAGGCAGCGGACAACAATAGCGGACAATCGCTGTCGGACATCTGGGGCTTCACGACGGGCGCTGCGCCGACGGACGGCACCACGGATAAAGCGGCTCCGGTATGGCCGGAGGGAAGCGCGCTGAAGGCGGCGGATGTGACGGATACGGCGGTAACGTTAAGCTGGAACGCCGCGGCGGACAATGTGGCGGTTACCGGCTACCGGATCAAGCACGGGGATCAAGAGCTGGTCAAGCTGCCCGGCGACAAGCTGTCGTACCGCATGACAGGTCTGAGCAGCGATACCCGCTATACGTTCCAAGTCGAGGCGGTAGACGCTGCGGGGAATTGGACGGCTGGTCCGAGCGTTACCGTGCGGACCGAAAGCTCGTCTTCGAGCGACGATGACAACAGTGGAGGCAGCAGCAACGGAAGTGGCAGCGGGGCCAGTCCGGGAACCCCGGCTAAACCGGAGCAGCCGAAGCCGGAGCAGCCGGCATCTCCGCAGCCGGGCAAGGAAACGCCAACGGCTCCGACGCCTGTACCGGCGGCAAATCCGTTCCGCGATGTGACGGAGAGCTACTCGTGGGCCAGCGAAGCGATTGCCGTGCTGGCTTCCAAAGGAATTATTCAAGGCACCTCCGACACGACGTTTGAGCCGGGCCAAAACATAACGAGAGCGGATTTTATCACCCTGTTGGTGCGTGCTCTTGGTTTGAAAGGCGACTTCGATTCCAACTTCAGCGATGTCAATCCGAGCGACTATTATTATCAAGCTCTCGGCATTGCGAAGAAGCTGGGCATTACCGACGGGGTGGGAGACAATAAATTCAACCCGAAAGAAAAAATATCGAGACAAGATTTGATGGTGCTTACGGCAAGAGCGCTGGACGTTTCCAAAAAGCTTGAAATTCGCGGAGCTGCGGCAGATCTGGCTTCCTATAGCGACAAAGCCGCCGTTTCTTCGTACGCAACGAACGGCGTAGCCGCTATGGTCAAAGCCGGTATCGTGGAAGGCAACGGCAGCGGACTGAATCCGCAGGGACAGGCGACAAGAGCCGAGACGGCCGTCATCCTGTACCGGATCTTCAAGAAGCTGTAATTCATCCTGTTAAAAATCTATATTAAATAAGGGGTTTCGCATACTAGACATATCTAATATGTGAAACCCCTTATTGTTAAACTATCGTTCTCTGTTTAATATTTCGTTGATCTTCAAACTTCTTTCCCCCCACTACTCCTTGAGTTGCCGAATCCCTTGAACGATCTGCTCCTTGACGCTCTCCCGTATCGTGTAAAACACCGGTGCTGAAGGGATATCAAACTTCAAATGAGAGTGGGGAATATCTGTCAGCAAAGTTCCAATCGGTTGACCTTGCTTATTTCGGACAACGTTCCAGAATACACGCGATCTGTTGTCTTCCGATCCCCATTTTTCAAGTGAGTTTCGAAAAATCAAGTTTTTGCCGATGACAAAATCGTCCTCCTCAAGGGTATCCGATACTTCGAATCCAGCCTCTTCCATCCTCTCAAATACAACTGGCATCAGTTGATCCAAGAAAAGACCATACGCTGCATCCTCGATTTCAAGAAAAGCAGCAGTCAATTGTACATACATCGACTCGTACAAGGCCCTCCATTCAGATGCAATGTATCGGTTGCCTTCCACACCGATTTCTTCGATCGTCATGTCATAATGGTAGGTTGGAAATTGTTTACTCATCATCATACACCTCTTTCTCAAATCTACTTTTATTCTATAACATACAAGCCAATTGAAAGGTTTACCGCAAAATGAGAAGGGAAAACAAATGTAATTCCAGAAAACCTTACAAGTAACTTTATTCTGATCTTTTTAGGGGAGAGATCGCGAGTTGACAATGCGTCCAAAAAAAATGGCGGCCACATTCAAGATTAGCGCCAGCACCTTACGGAATTACGAGGCCAAAGGCCTCATTCCTCCAGCAGAACGATCCGTCAATGGCTATCGTATTTATACGGACCTGCATGCAACATACTTGGCATGTATTCAAGCCATGGCTCCGGCTTTTGGGATGGAAGTGACAACCGAAGTGCTTCATTATCTTCGGCAGGACAAGACGCATGATGCTTTGTGGGTCATTAGGGAAAAGGAAGTCGCTTTATACGAGGACAAAGAGAAATTAGAGAAGTTGATCGAGGATATTCGACGACAAGTGAACGAAAATGCATCTCCATATGCAAAGGAACGCTTCACCATCCACGAAGTATCCGAGCTGACTCATGTACCTAAATCGACGATTCGCTACTGGGACCAAGCAGGTTATGTAACGGTGTACCGAGACCCTGAAAACCGTTATCGTTGTTACGATGGAGCTCATCTGCTAAAAGTCAGGTTGATCCAAGTGCTTCAAAACTCTGTTTATTCGGAGGAAACCGTAAAATTCAAACAATCAATCGCCACTACCGAACATACGGATCTGCAGATGCTCATGAAGATAGCTGAGAAAATCCGAACTTTCCAAGATAAGAGGATCGAGTCCCAAATGTGCGGGATATCTTGTTTATACAAGTTAATTCAATTGACAAAAGCACCGATCTAACTCGGACGGAATCAAGCGTTAATGGGGCCACCCGATTGATCCGCGGCGGCCCCGTGATTTGTTTTAGCCCGCTTCAATTGCGGCTTCTCTCCTCATTCCATTGCTGTTCCGTACCGACGAAAAAAACATTGACTGAGAGTTCTTCCGTGGTTCCCTTTGAGGTAAGAACGAATTTCGTTTTCATCGCCTGGGTGCGGATCATGTCAAGCTCAATTCTTTTACGGTTACCCTGCTCGTCGAGATAATAAAATTTCATTTCTCCCGATGTTGGCGAATCCGACGTATTCAAAATCCCCGTGCGAGGAATGAGATGGACATACTCCTTCCCCTCGCGAATTAGCGGTGGACTGCTTTCCTGCTCATATCTGATTTCGACCCATCCCGTATAACCGTCCGGCAATACATAAATGTGGCTTTTCTGATCGTTAATTCCGTAATTCCCGATAACAATTGCACCGATGGAGATTGCAAAAAAGACTACAAGATAGACCACATATAATTTTTTCAACAAACGGGCTCACCGCCAGCCGTGCCGGAGGTTTGCTCGACGAACCGGAGAAATTCGCGCATCGCGTAGGAAACATAGCGCTCTTTGTTCCAAATGACGACGAGATTCCACGGAATGGCCGGATTCGTCATCGGCAGCACCCGGACGTCCGGGTTCACGACTTTGGAACAGATCGCTTCGGGCAGCAGGGCGATGCCCAGTTCGGCAGCGACCATTTCCACAAGCAAATCCCATTGCGAGCTTTCGTGCGCGATGAGCGGATGAAAGCCGGCCTGGTGGCACGCTTCGAGCACGTGATGGCGGACGCCGAAGCCTTTGGCGAACATGAGGAACGGCTCCCGGCTCAGGTCGGCCAGCTTCACAGGGGGATTCTCCGCCAGCGGGTGCGAACGGTGGAGCACCAGCGCCAAGTGCTGCCGGATAAAGGGCATCGTCCCGAAGCCGGCTTCCTCGTCGGGAGAAATGACGACGCCCAAATCGATCGACCCGTTCAGGACCCGCTGCTCGACGCTTTTGGCGCCTTCTTCGACCATCTCGAATTGGAGACGGGGGTACAGCTTCTGAAACGGCGCGACGACGCGCGGGAAAAAAACGGAGCTGATCACGGGAGGCAGTCCGATCGTGAGCGTTCCGGTCTTGAGCTGGGAAACGTCGTCCAGCGTAATATACAGATCGTTCACCGCTTGAAGGATATGATGGATTTGCTGGATCGCCGCGCTGCCCGCATCGGTTAATTTGACCTGCTTGCCCGACCGATCGAACAACGTAACGCCCAGCTCTTCTTCCATGCTCCGGACCAGCTTGCTTAACGTCGGCTGCGTCATATGAAGCGCTTCCGCAGCTTTGGTGAAATTTTGCAGCTTGGCGACCTCAAGAAGATAAGTCAAATTTCGCAAATCCAAAAAACTCATCCCCACCTATAATTTTTTGGCATCGTTGTTATTCGATGTATGAATTTTACCTCGTGACGTTCCTCATTGTAAACTGGAATAGCCGCGAGAACTTCCAATTTCGGGATGCAAAATTTCCAGAACAACACAGCTTCGGCAAACCGGTGCTTTGAGGTTTTGTAATCGCTATCTTTGGAAGGGTTTGCAATGTATTCATCTTAGAGAAGAAAAGAGGACAAGCGCGAGATGATCATCGAAGTTCTGGCCATTGTGTTCGCTTTGGGATTGCTCATGTTTTTTGCTTACCGGGGCTATCCGGTCATTGTATTTGCTCCGATTTTCACCTTGCTGGCCGTCGTCATCTCGGGCAATGCGCTCATGCCCAGCTATACGGAAACGTATATGACGAACGCGGCCAACTATGTAAAAAACTTTTTCCCCATATTTCTGCTGGGGGCTATTTTCGGTAAAGTGATGGAAATGAACGGGGCGGCGGCTTCCATTGCGCAGTCCATCGTGCGGGCGCTCGGCTCGAAGCGGGCGATTCTGTCCGTTATCCTGGCCTGTGCGGTGCTAACGTACGGCGGCGTATCGTTGTTCGTGGTCGCGTTTGCGGTGTATCCGTTTGCCGTGGCGATTTTCCGTGAAGCGAACGTGCCGAAACGGTTAATTCCGGGGACAATCGCGCTTGGCGCGTTTACGTTTACGATGGATGCGCTGCCGGGCACGCCGCAAATTCAAAATATTATTCCGACCAGCTATTTCGGGACGGACGCTTATGCCGCGCCGGTTGTCGGGATCGTCGGTAGTCTGATGGTGTTTTTCGGAGGGCTCTGGTGGCTGGAACGCCGGCGCAAGCAGGCCGAAGCTGCCGGGGAAGGGTACGGAACGGATCATAAGAACGAGCCGGAGCTGCTGGAAAATCAGACGTATCCGAGCCTGTGGATCTCCGTGCTGCCGCTGCTGCTCGTGCTCGTCTTCAACTATTTGCTCAGCCGCGGCTTTTTGGACGTAACGACCTGGTACAACGCGGAGCTGCTGAAATCGTTTAATATCGCCAATGTGAAAACGGTTGCATCATCTTGGGCGCTCATTATCGCGCTGTGTATCGGTATCGTCAGCGCCCTGTGCATTAATATTCGCCATGTGCAGAGCAAGCTGGCGGCCGGACTGACGGCGGCGGCGATGGGGTCGCTGCTGGCGATTTTCAATACCGCCTCGGAGGTCGGCTTCGGGAACGTGGTCAAAACGCTGCCCGGCTTTAAGTTGATTCAGAACTGGATTATGGGGATAAGCTCGCAGCCGCTCATCTCCGAAGCGATATCGGTAAACATCCTCGCGGGCGTAACCGGCTCGGCCTCCGGCGGATTGTCCATCGCGCTCGAAGTGATGGGCAAAACGTACCTGGCCGCGGCTCAAGCGGCGGGCATCAGCCCGGAGCTGCTGCACCGGATCGCGTCCATGGCCTCCGGGGGCATGGATACGCTGCCTCATAACGGCGCGGTGATCACGCTGCTGGCGATTACCGGCTTGACGCATCGCCAATCGTACAAGGACATTTTTGCGGTTACCGTGCTGAAAACGTTGACCGTGCTCATTTTGGCCGTGATCTTCTCGTACATTTAATTACATACCCAGCGGAGGGATGGACTATGGGAAATTTCTTAACGAATAAAGTCGCGTTAATTACGGGGGCCGCCAGCGGCATCGGCCTGGAAATGGCCCGCACCTTTGCGAAGGAAGGGGCCCGCGTGATCGTCTCCGACATGCACGGGGACAAAGCGGAGAGCGCGGCGGAAGAGCTGCGCAGCTCAGGCCATGAAGCGATGGGCGTGAGCCTCGACGTGACGCGGGAGAGCGATTTTGCCGCTGCGGTCGAAGCGGCCCGCGGCGCTTACGGGAGACTGGACATTCTAGTCAACAATGCGGGCCTGCAGCATGTCGCGCCGATCGAGGATTTTCCGGTGGAGAAATTCGACTTCATGCTGAGGGTGATGCTGACCGGCGCTTTTATCGGGATCAAGCACGCGTTTCCGATCATGAAAGAGCAGGGCTGGGGCCGCATTATCAATATGGCCTCCATCAACGGAGTGATCGGCTTCGCGGGCAAAGCCGCCTATAACAGCGCCAAGCACGGGCTGATCGGCCTCACGAAGGTCGCGGCCCTGGAAGGGGCGGCGCACGGCATTACCGTCAATGCGCTGTGCCCGGGCTACGTCGATACGCCGCTCGTTCGCGGTCAGCTGAACGACTTGGCGAAGACCCGTCAGGTGCCGCTGGAGCGGGTGCTGGAAGAGGTCATTTACCCGCTCGTCCCGCAAAAGCGGCTGCTATCGGTCGAAGAAATCGCCGAATTCGCCGCGCTGATCGCCAGCGACAAAATGAAGGGCGTCACCGGAGCATCGCTGCTGATCGACGGAGGCTACACCGCGCAATAAACCATAATTCACCGGATTTTAGAGGAGGAGAGGACATGGGCACAAGTAAAGTAATGGGCTCCATGGCGGAAGCCGTACGGGATATTCAAGACGGAGCCGTGCTGATCGTCGGCGGCTTCGGGCTGTGCGGCATTCCGGAGCATCTGATCGCGGCATTGAAGGAGCAGGGGACGAAGGATTTGACCGTCGTCAGTAACAACTGCGGCGTCGACGACTGGGGGCTGGGGCTGCTGCTGGCCAACCGGCAAATCAAGAAAATGGTGTCCTCCTACGTGGGGGAGAACAAAACGTTCGAGAAGCAGTTCTTGAGCGGAGAGCTGGAGGTCGAGCTGGTGCCGCAGGGCTCGCTCGCGGAACGGATTCGGGCAGGCGGCGCGGGGATTCCCGGCTTTTACACGGCGACCGGCGTTGGGACTCCGGTTGCGGAAGGCAAGGAGCACAAGACGTTCGACGGGCGGACATACCTGCTGGAGCGGGCGATTGTCGGGGATTTTGCGCTGGTCAAAGCTTGGAAGGCCGATCCGATGGGGAATCTCGTCTTCCGCAAGACGTCCCGCAATTTCAATCCGATGGCCGCCGCGGCAGGCAAAATTACGATTGCGGAAGCGGAAGAGATCGTAGGCGTCGGGGAGCTGGACCCGGACGAGATTCATACGCCGGGCATTTATGTGCAGCGCGTTGTACGGGGCGGAAGCTACGAGAAACGGATCGAGCGGTTAACGGTCCGCAGCGTGTAAAAGAGGAGGGTTCCACATGAGCGATAGCCGAACCAGAATTGTGAAACGGGCCGTTCAGGAAATTCAGGACGGCATGTATGTGAATTTGGGCATCGGGATGCCGACGCTGGTCGCCGACGAAATTCCGGCCGAGCTGAGCGTCATGCTGCACTCGGAGAACGGGCTGCTGGGGATCGGACCGTACCCGAAGCAGGGCGAGGAAGATCCGGACTTGATCAATGCCGGGAAAGAAACGGTCACGGCGATCCCGGGCGCTTCGTATTTCGATAGCGCGGAATCGTTCGCGATGATTCGCGGCGGCCATATCGATCTGGCGATTTTGGGCGGGATGGAAGTATCCGAAGCGGGCGATCTGGCCAACTGGATGATTCCCGGCAAGATGGTCAAAGGCATGGGCGGCGCGATGGATCTCGTAAACGGAGCCAAGCGGATCGTCGTCATTATGGAGCATGTCAACAAGCACGGGGAAGCCAAAGTGAAAAAGGAATGCACGCTCCCGCTGACCGGCCAAGGCGTCGTGCACCGGCTCATTACGGACCTCGCCGTCTTCGACTTTACGGCTCAAGGAATGGTGCTGGTCGAATTGCTGGGCGGCGCAGGGCTGGACGAGGTGCGGGCGAAAACAGAAGCTTCGTTTACGGTCGATCCCCGGCTGGCGGAGGAATTGGGCGCTTAAATTATAAATGTCAGTTTAACAAAGCTTTGAGGAGGTTCACATGAATAACGATGCGGTGATCGTAAGCGCCGTCCGTACGGCGATCGGCGGGTTTCAAGGAGCGCTGTCGGGCATTCCCGCCACGGAGCTCGGCAGCCTCGTGATCAAGAATGCGCTGGAGCGGGCGGGCGTCAGCGAGGAGCAGGTCGATGAGGTGATCATGGGCAACGTGCTGCAGGCGGGACTCGGACAAAATCCGGCGCGCCAGGCGTGGCTGAAAGGCGGCTTTTCCCATACGGTGCCTGCGGTAACGGTGAACAAGGTGTGCGGTTCCGGCCTCAAGGCCGTCATGCTGGCGGCGCAAAGCGTGCGGCTGGGCGATGCGGATATCGTCGTGGCGGGCGGAATGGAAAATATGAGCCAAGCGCCGTACTTGCTGGAAGGCGCCCGCTCGGGCCTTCGCATGGGCGACGGGAAGCTGGTCGATTCGATGGTCCGGGACGGACTGTGGTGCGCCATGTGCGATATCCATATGGGGATCACGGCGGAAAATATCGCGGACCGGTATGAACTTACCCGTGCAGAGCAGGACGAATTTGCCGCTTGGAGCCAGCAGAAAGCGGAGCAGGCGATCCAGTCGGGACGTTTTCGGGACGAAATCGTCCCCGTATCGATTCCACAGCGAAAAGGCGATCCGGTCGTCTTCGATACCGACGAGCATCCTCGCTACGGTACGACGGCGGAGACGCTCGGCAAGCTTCGCCCTTCGTTCCGCAAGGACGGAACCGTGACCGCGGGGAACGCGTCGGGCATCAACGACGGAGCGGCCGCGCTGGTCGTCATGTCGGCGGCCAGGGCAGCGCAGCTCGGACTGAAGCCGCTGGCAAGGATTAAAGGCTATGCGCACGCGGCGTTGGACCCTTCGGTCATGGGACTGGGGCCTGTGGATGCGGTCCGCAAGCTGCTTGGCAAAACCGGCGTGTCGATGGACGACATCGACCTGCTGGAGCTGAACGAAGCGTTCGCCGCCCAATCGCTTGCGGTCGGACGGGACCTCGGCGTGCCGCGGGAGAAGCTGAACGTGAACGGCGGCGCCATCGCGCTCGGCCATCCGATCGGCGCCAGCGGTGCCCGCGTGCTCGTCACGCTGCTCCATGAGCTGAGCAAACGCGACGGGAAGCTTGGCCTCGCGGCGCTATGTATCGGCGGAGGGCAAGGGGTTGCGATGTTGGTGGAGCGGGAGGCGTAACGGCTAACGCGATATTTGTACGTAAAAAGAGGAGCGCGCAGGGGAGCGGCTCCTCTTTTTCGTAGGATGTGATTTTTTTGGCAAAACCTGTTCAATCGACCGCTGCAGCCAGAGCCGGTTGGTCGCTTGGCTCGGATTTTGCTTTGGCAGACCAGACGGCTTCGATTTCCTCCAGCGATTTTCCTTTCGTCTCGGGTACGACGCGCCAAGTGAACAGGAACGTAACGAGCGACAGCACGCCGAAAATCCAGAAGGTCATCGCAGGTCCCGCGGTATTCAGCATCGGCGGGAACGACTGGGACACGATATAATCGGCTGCCCAGAGCGACATGGAAGCGATCGCCGTCGCCCGGCCGCGGATGCGGTTCGGGAAAATTTCGGACAGCAGCACCCAGACGACCGGACCGAGCGAGATCGCGAAGGCGGCGACATAGACCAAAATAAAGACCAGCACCAGCGGACCCGATGTCTGCCCGCTATGGAATGCAATGCCGATGACCAGCAGAGAGACGGTCATCAAGGCCGAGCCGACCAGCAGCAGCGCTTTGCGCCCCGCTTTATCGATCAGCCACAGAGCCAGAATCGTGAACAGGAAGTTAATCAGTCCGACCAAAATGGTCTGGACCAGCGAAGCGTTCGTCCCGGCACCGGCTTCTTTGAAAATTTCCGGGGCATAATACATGATGGCGTTAATTCCCGTCACCTGCTGCAGCACGGCCAGCACCACGCCGACGAGTAATGCTGTGCGCAGCCCGGGGCTGAACAACTGGCGAAGCGAGGCGTTTTCCTGCTTGAACGATTCCTTGATGTCGAGCACTTCCTGCCGGGCCAGATCGTCGCCGTGAATTTTCAGCAGGATCGGCAGCGCTTCGACCGGTCTTCCCTGCTTGATCAGCCAGCGGGGGCTCTCCGGGACGAAAAACAGCAGCACGAGGAACAGTGCTCCGGGAAGTACTCCGACGCCGAACATCCAGCGCCAGCCGGTGGCGATATTCCAGGCATCGTCGCTGTAACCGGCAATGCCCGAGTTGACAAAGTAAACGAGGAAAATACCGGTCACAGTGGCAAACTGGTTCAGCGCCACCAGACGGCCGCGGTACCGGGCGGGAGCAATTTCCGCGTTATACAGCGGGCATAGGGTAGAGGTGATGCCGATCCCGATGCCTCCGATCATCCGGGCAATAATGTAGCCCGTGAACGTATCCGGGACGGCGGAGCCGGCCGAGCCGATAATGAACAGCGCCGCTGCGGCAATCAGCACTTTTTTTCGGCCGAACCTGTCGCTCAGCATGCCGGAAACGGCGGCCCCGGCAATGCACCCAATAATCAGACTGGAGACGGCCCAACCGACCTCCAGTTCGTTTAAATCGAAGCGCTGCTTCATAAAACCGATTGCGCCCGATACGACAGCCGTATCAAAGCCGAACAATAAGCCGCCTAAAGCGGCAACGATAGAAACAAGCGTGACGAACTTCATGCTGACTTGTCCATTTTGCGTGGTGGGAATGGTGCTCATGATTCATTCTCCTTTCCGTGAATCCGGAAGTGGGTTCATTATATCACGCGAGCCGGCGCGGCTAGCCGGCAATCACCCGCACTTATTTGTGCTCTTTCCGCATTTAATTCGGAAATCCCTTGCTTCCTAAGCTGCCTGGCGCAGGCTAGCATTTTCTTGTTCTCCGAACGCAAAAAAGTCCATGTCTTCTTAAGAGAGCATGGACATCCGCATGATTCGTTTATTTCGTTTGGCCCCGGTAGTCGGTCGGCGTCA
Source organism: Paenibacillus sp. A3 (assembly GCF_001399685.1). Taxonomy (GTDB): domain Bacteria; phylum Bacillota; class Bacilli; order Paenibacillales; family NBRC-103111; genus Paenibacillus_G. The sequence goes on along the minus strand of NZ_JTHN01000041.1, from coordinate 35,049 downwards.
CGCCGGTTACTTTTTTGAATACGCGGCTGAAGTAGTTCGGGTCTTTATAACCTACCTCGAAGCAAACTTCCTTCAGGCTTAAATCCGTTGAGGCCATCAGTTCCTTGGCTCTGCCGATCCGCAGGTTCGTGACAAAGTCGATAAACGTTTCGCCCACCTGCTGCTTGAAAATTTTGCTGAAGTAGTGGGGATTCAGGTGGACGTAATCCGCCACTTCCTCCAGAGATAGCTCTTCGGCAAACCGCTCTTGAATATAGCTTTTGGCTTTGTCGAGGACGGTGACCGTCTGCCGCTCGCGCTCTTCCCGAATGCGCTGCAGCGCCGAGATTACGTACGACTGCCGCGCCGTTTCTCTGTGGGCGGACCTTGCTTCGGGCTCTTGGAGCACACCCGCCTTGTCTTCTTTCAGCTCGTCGAAAAGGCATACTTTGCCGCTCTGCTCGAAATAGGTGGAGGCAAAAACAGCCTCGAAATACGAGGTGCGCAGCCCTGTTGCTTCCTTACGGACCGACCCGATGCCGATCGATACCGCCAATTCAAGCTGCCGCTGGGTTAATTCGCACAGCTTTTCTCCGCACCGCCTGATTTTGTCCTTCCATGCGGCATCCGAAGCTTCTTCCGGCTTCTTGCGCACGAAAATCGCCATATGGCGGTCGATCAGCGAACTTACGATGCAAGGCTCCCCCTGCGCCTTGACAAAGCTGCGGATGAGGTCGTAGATTTTCTTCTTCTCTGGTATGAAAGCCAGCTCCGGAAAAGCAACGACCATCGCGCAGCCCTGATCGAGGGGGAAGCCAAGCCATTCGGATAGTTGCCCGGCGCCGGCGTCCAGCACTTGGTCGACCATGAACATTAGGGCCAGCTCGTTTTCCATCAAAGGGAGCTGCTGAGACATTTTGTCCCGGAGCTCCAATTCTTCCGCCCGCTTGCGCTTCTCCCTTTCCAGTTCATCCACGAGCTGCTGCAGCATACGGACGACTTGTTCCCGCTTCGCCGGCTTGACAATATACTCCTTTACGCCAAGCGACAAGGCTTCCTTGGCATAGGCAAAATAGTCGTAGGCCGTAACCACGACCAGCTTCGCATCGGGCAGCCGCTCCTTGATTTCACGCAAAGCGGCCAAGCCTTGAATCCCGGGCATATTGACATCCATCAAAATAATGTGCGGACGATGCTCCTCCGCCAGCTCAATGGCTCTCCGTCCGTTCTCGGCATGAACGACCCGGAACGTATCCGGCATCGCGCGCCGGATGATCCATTCCAGCCCTTCGCGCTCCAACGCTTCGTCATCTGCGATCATCAACCGGTACATGCGCCGCCTCGCCCTCCTTTCCGCGGGGAATCCGGATCGTCACCGTCGTTCCTTCCCCCGGTTCACTGTCGATGTCCACCAGATCGCTGCGCCCGAAAAACAGCTGCAGCCGCTTGAACACGTTGCGCGTTCCGAGCCCGGTGGATTCCTTTTTTGCTGTATCTTGCCCGGGGCTTGCGCCTATGTTGTCCTCAAGCCTCAGCAGGGCTTGCCGGACGTCCTCGCTCATGCCGCGGCCGTTGTCCGAGACCGTCAGACGCACGTGCTCCGGCTCGCTGCGGACCGTCAGGCGGATCACAGCGCCATGCTCCATCCGTTCGATGCCGTGCACGAACGCATTCTCCACGATCGGCTGAAGCGTCAGCGCCGGGACGGGCTCCTGCAGCGCGGTCTCGTCGATGTCCGTCTCGAACCGGAAACGGTCGCGGAAGCGGGCCTGCTGGATCGTCACGTACTCCCGGACGTGCTCCAGCTCTTCACGCAGCGTCACCGGCCGGTCCAGCTTGCGCAGATTGTAGCGCAGCAGGTTCGACATCGACACGATCAGGTCGCTAGTCCGCTCCGCGCCTTCCAGCAGCGCCAGCTTGGAAAGCGCATTGAGCGTATTGAAAAGAAAGTGTGGATGAATCTGGCTTTGCAGCGCCTGAAGCTCCAGCTCTTTCACCAGCCGGCCCATTTCCAGCCGTTCCTTGTCCTTCTCGATCAGCAGCTTGAGGTCGGCCAGCATCCGTTTGAAGGCATCGGATAAAATGCCCAGCTCGTCCTCCGAACGCAGCGGCGGAGGCTCCGGATTCAGGTTCCCCCGGGAAATTTGCCCGGCCATCTCGACCAGCCTGTTGACTGGTCCGGTAACGCTGCGGGAGATCCAGACCGCGACCACGACGCTGAGCAGCGTATTGACGACGAATACGGCTGCGGCTAGCCGGTTCATGCGGTCGTTTTCCGCCTGGATTTGCTTGTAAACCGGCTGGTACGAGCTCAGCTCCAGATCGACGAGATGCTGTTCTTCCTCGCGGATAAAGCGGGTCGTCGTCTCCGCTTCCTCGTAACGGGCCGGGGCGGCGCCGGGCAGAGTGGCGAGCGCCTGCTCCATCTGCGTATCGAGCAGATGGAGGTAGCCGGTCAGCTCCGACGTATGGGGAGACGCGCCGTTTTGCCCGCCAAGAGCAGCCCGCAGCTCCAGCAGCTTGGCCCGCTCCCGGTCGAGCTCCGCTTTCCGGTCTTCGCCCGGATTCAGCAGATACGCATAGAGCGTCTTGAGGTGATCCTCCGCCGCCTGGGCGGACTGCTTGTACAGCAGAATCCGGTTCATCATCAGATCGTAGCTCTGCTGCACGACTTTTCCGCTCTGAAATAAAAAGAACGTGACCGAGTTGACGAGCAGCACGAGCAGAGGAATAAACAGCAGCAGCTTTGTGCGGATCGTCATGGGCAGCTTCCCCCGATCCCCAAGGCGCTGCGGTCGAGCACGGACGTATCGGTATAGTGCTGCGGCTGCGGCGTTTTTCCTTGGAAATAATCGTGCAGCAGCGCAACGGCATCGTAGCCCATTTGCCGCGGCTGCTGGACGATCGTAGCGGCAAGCCTACATCGCCGGATGCCTTCTGTCGTTTCCGGCAGGTCGTCGAACGCAAAAATGCGCAGCCCCTGCGGCCGGACGCGCCCCGCGGCTTCCAGCATGCCCGGGCCGTCCAAGGCGCTGAATCCGGCAAGATAGCCGATCTGCGGGTACCCGCTCAGCATGGCAGCCGCTTGTTCGGCCGCTTGCAGGCGCGAAATGTTCGACGAGCGGACCTCGGCGATCTCCAGCTTCGGATACCGGCCGATTACCGACCGGAAGCCTTCGAGCCGCAGTCGTTGGTTGGGCGCTTCGCTGCCGATCAGGACGCCGATGGTTCCCGAGCCTCCCGATGCCTGCGCCACAAGCTCGCCCATCCGTTTTCCGGCTTCGGTATTGTCCGTGCCGACATAAGCCAAACGCCGGCTTTCCGGCTCGTCCGTATCGACGGCGATCACGGGAATGCCGCGCTCGGCCGCTTTGTCGATCAGTCCCCGGTACTGCGGGTCGCCGATGCCCTGAAGCAGAATCGCATCGGCTTTGGCTGCGATCGCTTTTTCCAGCAGCCTGGACTGTTCGGCCGGGTTGATGCGGAACGGGCCGGTATAGTCCAGCTCCATGCCGTATTGCCGGGCCGCCTCGCGCGCCCCCTGCTCGATAGACCGCCAATACGGATTATCCAGCTCCTGAGGGATGAGGACGATATGGCGGGGGCGGTCTCCATCCTGAGAACCGGACTCAAGCGGCCGGACCAGCTCCCTTATGCGCAGCGTAGAGAATACAAATTGCAGCAGCAAGCAGGCAAAGACGGTAAAGAGGAGAAGAAGTCCCAGGTTCCATTTTCGGTTTGACATGCGGACGCTCCTTTATTCCGCGATAAAATATAGGCTCATTATACGTGACGGCTTCCCGGGAGTAAACGTAGGACTACCCGGAATTTGCAAGCTCGTTCATTCCCGAAGGTTCGTCAAGCTTGCGCCTAGTATTCCCTGACAAGCCAACATTCGCTAGCGAAAAATGTTGAAACAAAAAGTTCAAAAATAGTTCTTAATGTTCTACCAATTTTAACCATTTTGGGCTAAATTTAAATTACAACTTGTAAGATGGTGGAGCAGCTCTTCGAAAGGAGGAGGCTGTTAAATGGATTTATTTCAGGCTCTTTCTGTTCTCTTCGCGTTCGGAATGTTTATAATTACATTGTTGGGTTATATTGAAAAGAGGAAATAATCCGCTTGGTTCTTGTTTTGGTGTGAAACCATACTGACTGAGAAACATCCGCCAATTACAAGTTGATTAATGAGTTGGATCATTCGATCTGACTCATCTTTTTTGATAAAAGATATAAATTCTTGGTCGAATAGGCTTCGGTTAGAAGCTTTTTTTATTGCAATTTATATGACTATAAATTATTATTTAGTCATATAAATTAGATAAGAGGCGAAGTCACCATGATACAATCAAAAGAGAAAGCCGCCCTCGTCGGCGGAACGGTTAAGCGGGGCTTCGAGGGCGTAAAAGAGGCGTTTGTCCGCATTTTCGAGCGGCTTGGGGAAACCGGCGCCGCGTGCGCCGTCTATTGGCGAGGCGAGAAGGTGGTTGACCTGTGGGGAGGATACGCGGACCCGGCACGGCGGATTCCGTGGGAGGAGCATACGCTGGTTCCCGTGTTTTCCAGCACGAAAGGATTCGCGGCGCTGTGTGCCGCCGTGGCTCATTCGCGGGGTTGGTTCGGTTACGACGACCCGGTAGCGCAATATTGGCCGGAATTCGGGAAACACGGGAAGGAGCGGATCACGATCCGGCAGCTGCTGTCCCACCAGGCCGGCTTGTGCGCGTTGGACGGGCTGGAGCTTCGCCGGTACGCCGATTTGGATACGGCGAACGTCGCAGGCCGGCTGGCGGAGATGAAGCCGGAATGGGAGCCGGGCTCGGCGCACGGCTATCATACATGGACGATCGGCTGGTTTATCGGCGAGCTGCTGAGGCGGGCCGATCCGCGGGGGCGAAGCCTCGGGCAGCTGCTGCAGGAGGAAATCTGCGCGCCGCTGCAAGCGGAATTTTACATTGGATTGCCGGACGAGGTGCCGGATTCGAGACTCGCCAAGGTGCGGGGAATTGATAGTCCCCTAGACTTATTGTTTCATCTTCATGAAATCCCGATGGCGCTGTTTGCCGGATTTTTGAATCCGAGATCGCTCACCTCCCGCAGCATGGTAGACCGCAAAAGGCTGGTGGCCAACGCGAACTTCAACGACCGGGACATGCTGTCAATCGAGTTCCCATCAGGCAACGGAATCGGGGAGGCCCGGGCTATGGCGCGGATTTACGGCGAATTCGCCACGGGCGGCAAGAAGCTCGGGCTGGCTCCGACTACGATGCAGGAGCTGTGCCGGCCTGCGGAGCCGCCTGCCTCCGGCTGGTTCGACCGGGTGAACCGGGTCGACCTCGGTTACTCGCTCGGGCTGTGGAAGCCGATCCCTAAACGCATGTTTGGCAGCAGCCTGCATGCGTTCGGGCACCCCGGGGCCGGAGGCTCGTTTTGCTTCGCGGATCCCGATCTTGGGATTGGATACGCCTATGTTTTGAACCGGATCGGCGGCTACATGGACCGCAATCCGCGGGAGAATGCCGTGCGCCGCGCGGTATACGACTGTCTGAAATCAATGGGGGAGGAAGACTAAGATGCCGAAATTTCGCAAAGAGGAAAAAGAAGCGATCCGCGAATGCTTGTTGTCCAAAGGAAAGGAGCTGTTCGTCCAGTACGGCTTGAAGAAGACGAGCCTGGACGATATCGTGGCCGCTTGCGGCATCGCGAAGGGCTCGTTCTACAGCTTTTTTGATACCAAAGAGGAGCTGTACTTCGAAATCGCCAAGCGGGAGGAAAGCTTCAAAGACCGGCTGCTGGCGGATATGATGTCCTCGGAGCTTCCGCCTAAAGTCCTGCTCCACGAGCTGTTCCGGACAAGCTTCGAGACGATTGATGCGAATCCGTTCCTGCAACGGGTATTCCGGCAGGACGAATGGGAGCAGCTTGTCCGGAAGCTGCCGCAGGAAACGCTGCAGCAGCATGCGGAGGAGGATACCCGCGCCGCGCAGCGGCTCTTCGAGAAATGGCAGGGCCAAGGGGCTATGCTTCCTCTGGAGCACGAGGTTGTGGCCGGGCTGCTTCGGGCGGTCGTCTTCGTCTCGCTGCACAAAGCCGAGCTCGGGGATGTCTACGAGCGGGTGGTGGAGCTGCTGATCCGCTTCGTCGTCAACGGACTGACGTCTTCGGATGGCGATGGAACGAGAGAAGGCCAATGAATCGGCGTGTGGACATTTGCCGTTTTGAAGACCAGCTACTGGAATACTCGGTTATAGGAGAGGGCGAGCCGATTCTTGTGATGCACGGCGGGCATTCCAACTGTTACGAGGAATTCGGCTACGAGGCCTTGATCCGTCAGGGGCACTGCTTGATTACCCCGTCCCGTGCGGGGTACGGCGGCACCTCCAAGGAGCTCGGATCGAGCTTGACCCGAGCCTGCCGGGCGTACAATGCGTTGCTGGACCGGCTGCAGCTTGGCAAGGTGCATCTGCTGGCCGTTTCGGCCGGCGGCCCGAGCGGCATCCGCTTTGCTTCGCTGTACCCGGACCGTGTCCGCACATTCACGCTGCAATGCGCGGTCACGAAGGTTTGGCTGACTCCGCAGGACAAGGAATACCGCGTAGCACGACTGCTGTTCCGCCCTCCTGCGGAAAAGGCGGTCTGGAAGCTGCTTGGCCGCATGAATAACCGGTTTCCGCGTTTCCTTCTCAGGCAGATGGCGCCTTCGTTCAGCACCCTGACCCGGAGCGAAATCGTCGCCAAGACCGGCGATGGGGATTGGGAAGCGTTCCGTCGGATGAACAACCGGCAGCGTTCGGGTCACGGTTTTTTCATCGATTTGTCCCAGACCGGGGACATCGTCCCGTCGGAGCTTGAACAGGTGCGACGTCCGGCCCTTGTACTGCACAGCAAAAACGACCGTCTCGTCCCGTTGGAGCACGCATTTCACGCGCATCGCCATCTTCCACAATCGGAGCTTCGCCTGTTGGATACGTGGGGCCATTTGATTTGGCTCGGGAAGGGAGCGGAGGAGACGGATGAGGCGATGCTGGCTTTTTTGCGCGGTAATCGGATATAGGCGGGGGCCGTGCTTGCTTAAGCAACCATTTGCGCGACTTTGCGTCTAATGGTTAAAAGGAGGGGGCTCCATGAACTGGAAAAAGTCTTTGGCTTGGTTGGCGCTTTGCTCGTTACTGCTTCTTTGTTTCCCCGCGGCGACCCAAGCGGCTGCCGGAGGCAAGAAAGTGCGGCTTCCCGATTTTCCCGTGCTCATCAACGGACAAACGCTAGATAATTCGAAGCTGAAATACCCTTTTTTCGTGTACAAGGACATTACTTATTTGCCGCTCACCTGGGAATATACCCGGGCGCTCGCCGTCGCTCTGTCCTTCGATCAGGAGAAAGGGCTGCAGCTCGGCATGGGGGGAGGGCAAGTAAGCGGACGCTTTATCGGATGGAAAAAGGAAGCGTTCCGCCCCGACTTGTCCGGGTCCAATCCGCGGAATCGCGCATATACGGCGACCATGCCCGATTTCCCAGTGACGATTGGCAACAGCTATATCGATAACGGGAGCGAGCCGTATCCTTTGCTCGAATGGAACGACGTCACTTATTTGCCGTTGACTTGGAAATACGCTCACGATGCGCTGGGGCTGGAGCTCATTTGGGACGATACCAAGGGACTGAACGTCATCGGCGGACAGCAGCAGGTGCTCGGGGAGATTTACTATGACGATACGGATTACTTGTATGTGTACCCCGAGCTTATTACGGAACCGGGCCGAGTCGGCCTGAAAGTAAAAAAGTCGTTGGAAGAGACGCCGGTATGGATGACCGAAAAGGAAACGGAGGAGCTGCGAAAGCGCGTCGAAGAGCTGGAGGGGAAGACCGCGGGCGAACCAGCTTCTTTGGAGACGAAGGATGATGGTCTGTATTATCAAGGGCTGCGGCTCATGACCAAGGAGCAGATGACGGTAAGTCCGGGAGAAGCGGGTATGGCGTATATCAGGGAACTGAAGGGGGCGCGTTTTGAGCTGCCTTCCGGCATAACGCTGGTGTCCGTTGAAAAAATCACGGCTTACAACATTGGACGTTCATTATATGAATATCGTACGTTCCTCATTCTTGGAAAAGAGATATCGGAAATCATGGAGCTGCAGCAACCTCTGGATCGGATCATTGCAAATGACGACGGGAGCTTCTGGCTAGTATCAAATGGAATGCCTACGCATGGTCGGATTATGACCGGCACCCAACGGCTCGCGCTGCTGGACGCCAAGGGTAACGTCCGTCTGGCGAACGAAGTGCTGAGCGAATCGGAAATTGTGGTGCCCGGCGTATCGACTCCGGGACTGAAAGATCTGTTGACGGAAGATGGAGAGCTGCTGATTTACCGCAGCGGCATAAGCAATGACGGGAAATTTACACCGAAAGATACGCAAGGGTATTATTGGTTGGACACCGGCTTCAACGTTTCTAAAGCGGACACCCTGGATGCGCTGGCCAAGGAAGAGAATTCCCAGGACCGCCCGAACCTGAATAGAGGGGGCTTCTACATGGGGAGCGACCGCAAATTTTACCTCCTGCGCACGAAGAACAACACGATATTCAACTTTTCGGATAACAAAACGGGCAGATGGTATGATTATGAGTTCCTTGCCACGCAGTAAATAGCATGACGTTGGAGTTGATGCATATCGATGCGGTTCGAAGAAAGTATTTTATGGCGGATTAGGAAGATGCATAAGAATTTAAGCGCTCATGACCATTCTAGCCCCAGTCTCACAATCCGGACTGGGGCTTTTTGCATTCATCGCCCGGAAAAGATTAATGGCGTGTAAACTTACGGGATTCAGAGGATTTTGGCGAAAAATGTCGAATTATATTTTAGTATAGTCCTCTAAATTTTGCGTCCAAAAGGGAGCTGCCTTCATGAGACTTCGAAGCGTCAAAGCCAAAACGTTCCTCTTGTTTATGCCCGCTGTGCTTGTTTTGTTTGCTGCCGTCCTAGTCGCCGCTTATGTTTATGCCAAAGGGATCATTCTCGACCAGAGCCGGTATGGCATGAACGAGCAATTGAAGAGCATCTCGAACGATATCGATACCCGGCTCGTTGCGCATACGAGGCTGCCGGAGATGATCGCCCATTCGGTCGAGGATACCTATACGAAGCTCACGCTTCAGGATTACCAGTCCGTGACAAAGGGCGGGCTGCAAGTGAACGCGGAAACGTTCGGTCTCGGGATTTATTTCGAAGCCGGCGCTTATAACGCGAAAACAAAATATTTCTCCACGTATGCCTTTCGGGATAAAGATGGCATCAAATCGACGGAAGACTACAACGATCCCAATTACGATTATTTGAGCCAAAACTGGTACAAAGCCGCCGTCAATCAAAAGGCTGCCGTTTATACCGACCCGTACTTTGACGAAGTTACAAAGGTGTCTATGGTGACCGCGTCGGCTCCCATCTATAATGCCGGGAAACAGTTTATCGGCGTGGCGACGGGCGATATCGACCTGTCCACGCTGCAGAAGACCGTGGCGGACATGAAGGTCGGAGCTACGGGCTGGGCGTTACTTATACATAAGGACGGCACTTATTTAGCCGGCCCGGATCAGGATAAAGTCATGAAATCCAAGCTCCAGCAGGACTCCGATTCCGTATTAGCCGGTTTAGGTCAAGAGCTGCTGCAAAACAAAAACGGGAACACGACGTACGCAGGCGCAAAAGGCGTGAACCACGTGTTCTACAAAGAAATTCCGAGGACGCAGTGGATTCTTGCGGTCGTGATGCCGGACAAGGAATTGACGGAGCCGCTTACGCAGCTGCTGTTCAAGCTCTGTCTGATCGGAGTAGCCGGGATTCTGCTGATCGCGGTGGTCATTCTGGTCTACAGCCGCGGGATTACCGTCCAAATCGCCAAGCTGAACAAGCTGTCCGAGAAGCTGGCGGCCGGGGATTTCACGCATCACATTGCAGTCACGAGCCGGGATGAATTCGGACAAATGTCGGAGCACTTCAACCGGACAACCGGCGAGCTTAGACAAATGCTGAATAAGGTGTCCGAACATACGCTGCATGCCGCTTCCACCTCCGAGCAGCTGTCCGCCAGCGCCGAGCAGACCAGCAAAGTGGCGGAGAACATTTCTGTGACGATTCAGGAGGTCGCGATGGGCGCCGATGTGCAGCTTCGGGGAGCGGAGGAAACCGTCCGGGCGATGGATGAGCTGACGCTTGGGATTCAGCGCATTGCCGAGTCGTCTTCCTTAGTCCGCGATTCCTCGGAGGAAACGACGGCGAAAGCTTCCGAGGGCAACGAGAAAATTCAGGAAGCAGTAGCCGGGATGAATCAGGTGAACGAGAACGCCAAGCAGACGGCCGACATCATCCGGCAGCTCAACGCGCGTTCCCGGGAAATCGGCAAAATTATGGAAGTGATCACCGGGATCAGCAACCAGACCAATCTTCTTTCACTGAACGCGGGGATTGAAGCGGCCAGGGCCGGGGAGCACGGCAAAGGGTTTGCCGTGGTGGCCCACGAGATCCGCAAGCTGTCCGAGCAAACGAAGCAATCCGCCGAGCAGGTCGGACAACTGATCGACCAAATCCGGAGCTTCGCTGCGGAGGCCTCCGCCTCGGTGGAAACGGGCGCCGTAGAGATGGAGCGGGGGACCCGCTTGGTCGGTCAAGCGGGCGAGGCGTTCCAGGCCATTCTGCACCACATTCATGCGATGGACGATCAAATCCAGGAGGTTTCCGCCGCTTCCCAGCAAATGTCCGCCAGCTCCGAGCAGGTGAACGCAACGACGCAGGAGCTGTCCCGGATCGCGCGGGAGGCTGCGGCCAATGCGCAGCATGTGGCCGCTTCCAGCGAGGAGCAGCTCGCGGCGATGGAGGAAATCGCCGCCTCTTCCGAATCGCTGACGCTCATGGTCGAGGAGCTTCGGGAGCTGATGTCACGGTTTAAGGTGTGATCCTGCGGTTGGGCTTGCCGGGAAATTGCTCAATTGGGGGAACAGATGGTACGAGGGAGCAGGGTATCCACTTCGAGTCCCTGCTCTTCCCCGCAAAGTGAAGTGAATCAAGGAAGCGAAGCCCTAAGCCTGCGCCGATAACCTAGCGGTGCAGGCTTTTTTTTGTCCTTAAATCCCGCATTATTTAATCCTGGCATCAATGAAATGGCGTCAAACTTCCGTATGATGTTATATACATCACGTTTTTGCCCCCCTTATAATAGCTTCAAGGGATCGAAAAATTAAAATTTGTCATGATTGCCCTAGGCAGTCTCCGTGAGAGGTCCCTAACCAGAACAGGGGGTAATGATCTTGAAGAAATGGACAACATCGCTCGGACTGCTTTCTTTGTCCGCGTTGGTAACGCTTACGGCATGCGGGACGCCGTCGTCCCCGGGAAAAGATGGCAAGGATGCCGCGACCGGCGAAGCGGCTGCGGACGGCGGCAAGAAGACGCTGACGATCGCGACGGTGAACAACCCTGATATGGCCATCATGCAAAAGCTGGCCAAAGACTACGAGAAAGAAACCGGGACCACGGTGAAATTTTCGGTGCTGCCGGAAAACGATCTCCGCAAGCAGGTGACGGTCGACGTCTCCATGGGCGGGGGCAAATACGATATTGTGACAATCGGCAACTACGACGCGGCGATCTGGGCCAAAAACAAATGGATCGAGCCGCTCACATCCTACTTCGACAGCATGCCTGCCGATGCGAAAGCGAAATACGACTTGGATGATATTTTTCCGGCAGTCCGCGACGGCTTGACTTACGACAAACAATTGTATGCGCTTCCTTTTTACGGCGAAAGCAGCATGCTCTATTACAACAAGGACATGCTGGCCAAAGCCGGCGTGACGATGCCGGAGCATCCGACCTGGGAGCAGGTGGCGGAGATTGCCAAAAAGGTAAAGGCAGCGAACAACGTGCCGGGCATCGTGCTGCGGGGGCTTCCGGGCTGGGGCGAGGTGCTTGCGCCGCTCAACTCGATCATCCATGCGTTCGGCGGCTCATGGTACGACATGAACTGGAACGCGAAGCTGAACAGCCCGGAAACGGTCAAAGCGGTGAAGTTTTACGCGGATCTGTTGAAGGAAGCGGGACAGCCCGGAGCGACGACGACCGGATTTACGGAAGCGCTCACGCTGATGTCCACGGGAAAAGCAGCCATGTGGTATGACGCGACGGTCGCGGCCGGATTTTTGAACAATCCGAAAAACTCCCAGGTCGTGGGCAAAATCGGCTATGTGAAAGCGCCTTCGGCAGCCAAGGACAACACCGGCTGGCTGTGGTCCTGGAACCTGGCGATCGAAGCGGCGAGCAAAAACAAAGCGGAAGCGTTCAAGTTCATGACCTGGGCGACAAGCAAGGAATACATCGCCAAAGTCGGGGAAAGCGAAGGCTGGGTCGTCGCGCCTCCGGGCACGCGCAAGTCGACGTACGAGAATCCGAAGTACAAGGAAGCGGCGCCGTTTGCCGACATCGTGATGCAGTCGATGCTGTCCGCGGACTACAAGAAGCCGGCCAAAGATCCGGTCCCGTACCAAGGCATTCAATTCGTGTCCATTCCGGAGTTCCAGCAGCTCGGCACGGAGGTCAGCCAAGACATTGCCTCCGCGCTGACCGGCAGCATCAGCGTCGAGGACGCAATGAAGAAGGCGCAGGAAAAAGCGGAAAAAGTCGCCGTCAGCGGCGGATACAAGAAATAAACCCATCCGGCGAAAGGGAGCGGCCGATCCGTTCCCTTTTGCCGCACTACTTCACGCGAGGAGAGGCGAATGAACACGGTAGAATGGAGTAAAACCGATATGAAACCTTATACCGCGAAGGCCAAACGGACGGACGATACGTCCGCCGCGGCAAAAGGGCTATTGTGGCCGGGCATCGCTTTTGTCGCTTTAATTACGCAAATTCCTTTTCTCGTCACCCTGTATTTGAGCGTCCATCAGTGGAACCTGATGCGGCCGGATCAAGGCATTACGTTTGCGGGGCTTTCCAATTTCGTTGCGATTTTGGGCGAAGCGGCCTTCTGGGAAGTGTTGAAAAATACGTTTTTGCTGACGATTCTTTGCTTGGCGTTATGTCTGGTCGGCGGCATGGGGCTGGCGCTGCTGCTGAACCGCGATTTTTTTGGCAAGGGGATTATCCGTACGCTGTTTGTTTCGCCCTTCTTCATCATGCCCGCCGTGTCCGGCATCGTATGGAAGACGGTCATTTTAAATCCGAATTTCGGCTTTAGCGCATATTTGGCTGCGAAGCTGGGCCTGCCTCCGGTCGATTGGCTCGGACAGTATCCGCTGGAAACGATTATTTTCGTCGTCGCCTGGCAGTGGATTCCGTTCTTCATGCTGGTGCTGCTTGCCGGATTGCAGTCGGTTTCCCCCGATTTGATGGAAGCCTCCGTCCTGGACGGCGCCAACCGGATTCAGCAATTTTTCCATGTGACCATTCCTCATCTGATGAGATATATAGAGGTGGCTTTGCTGCTCGGCTTGATCTTTATTATGGGAACGTTCGGCGAAATTTACGTGACGACGGCGGGTGGCCCCGGTTACGCGTCGACGAACCTGCCTTTCTATCTGTACCGGATCGGGTTCCAGGGCTGGGATATCGGCGGCGCTTCGGCGGTCGGCGTCATGATCGTGATCCTGATGACGGTGTTTATGACCGTGCTGTTTAAGTTCATGCGCAGAACGTTTGGAGGGGAATTGTCATGAGACGACCGCTGTCTATGCTGCTGACGGCCGGAACGTATGTGCTTGCGCTGATCTATTTTTCCCCCGTGCTGTGGCTGCTGATCACCGGCTTCAAGCAGGAGGGGGACGCGGTGGCGATGCCGCCGTCGCTCGTGTTCCAGCCGACCTTGGACAATTACCGCTTGATCTGGGATTCGGGGGCAGGCTCGTTCATGGGGCATTCCGCCACCGTCTCGATCGTCTCTACGATCTTTGCGCTTGCGTTCGGCGTGCCGGCTGCGTATGCGCTCGCCATGTTCAAGATCAAGAAGGCGGACGACATTTTGTTCTGGTTCATCTCGACCAAAATGCTTCCGGCGGTCGGCGTCATCATTCCGCTTTATCTCGTATTCAAGCAGCTGCATTTGCTGGATTCGTTAACGGCGCTGATCGTGCTGTACACGGCGATGAACGTGCCGCTGGTCGTCTGGATGATGCGCTCGTTCTTCAAGGATATCCCTTACGAGACGATTGAGGCGTACCAGGTGGACGGGGCGACCGGCCTGCAGGGCTTTTTCAAGATTACGCTGCCGCTGGTCCGGCCGGGGATCATCTCGACGTCGCTGCTGTGTCTCGTCTTCGTCTGGAACGAGTTTTTCTTCGGCGTCAGCTTGACCTCCACGGATGCAGCCACCATGCCGGTCTATATGTCGTCGTTCATGACGCAGGAAGGGCTGTTTTGGGCCAAAATGTCGTCCGTCGCCACGCTGGCCGTTCTTCCTGCGCTGGTGCTGGGCTGGTTTACCCAGCGGCAGCTTGTCCGCGGCTTGACGATGGGCGCGGTGAAAGGCTAGGAGCCAGACTGGAAGAGATATAAAAATTTCCAAATTCGGAAGAGGGAGAACCCTATGCAAAAGCAAATGATGAAAGCGGCGGTGCTGGACCGCCCGTTATCGATTGAAGTCAGGGACGTGCCGGTGCCCGAGCCGCGTCCGGACGAAGCGCTGGTGAAGGTCCATTGCATCGGAATTTGCGGCTCGGACGTGCATTATTACGAGCATGGCCGGATCGGCCGGTACGAGGTCAAGCAGCCGATCATCCTCGGGCACGAGGTGGCCGGCACGGTGGTGAAGGTCGGCAGCGCGGTGACGAATGTCGCGGTCGGCGACCGGGTCGCCGTGGAGCCGGGCGTGACGTGCGGCCGGTGCGATTACTGCAAGTCGGGCCGGTATAACCTGTGCCCGGACGTCGTCTTCATGGCGACGCCGCCCGTGGACGGGGCTTGGGCGGACTACGTCGCGGTGCGCAGCGATTTCCTGTTCAAGCTGCCGGAGGCGATGAGCTTCGAGGAAGGAGCGCTGCTGGAGCCGCTATCGGTTGGCATCCACGCGATGACCCGGGGCCGCGTCAAGCCGTCCGACCGCGTGCTCGTGACCGGACTCGGGCCGATCGGCCTGCTGGCGCTGGAAGCGGCCAAGCTGTTCGGCGTGACCGAAATTTACGGCAGCGACGTGATGGAAAGCCGCCGGGCGCTGGCGCTGGAGATGGGCGCAGCCGGGGTGCTGGACCCGTCGGGAGCGCCGGTGAAGGAGCAGCTCGACCGCTTAACAGGAGGCGAGGGCGTCGATGTCATCGTCGAAACGTCCGGCAGCGCCCGAGCGATCGCCGATACGATCGGGTTGGCGAAGCGGGGCGGGCGGATTGTCCTGGTCGGACTGCCGACGAGCGATGCCATTCCGCTGGATATCCCGGCTCTGGTCGATGCGGAGCTGGACGTGTACGGCGTGTTCCGCTATGCGAATACGTACCCGGCGGCGATTCAATTGCTCAGCCGCCGCGAGCACGGCATCGCCAAGACGATTACGCACCGGTTTCCGCTTAGCCGGATCCGGGAAGCGGTGGAAACCGCGCGGACGCAGAAGGACACGAGCATCAAAATCATGATCTACCCGAATGAATGAAGAAATGGAACCGAATGGGGGAAGCTTAACATGAAAGCTCTGGTCATCGAAGGGCCGCGCCGGGCCGTGGTCAAGGAAGTGCCTTATCCGGCGCCGAAGCGCGGCGAAGTAACGATTCAAGTGAAGAACGTCGGGATTTGCGGAACCGATTTTCATATTTTCGAGGGTGAATTTATTTCCCCGTACCCGATTATTCCGGGGCATGAGTTTTCCGGTATCGTGCACGAGGTGGGCGAAGGCGTTACCGGCCTGCAGCCGGGAGACCGGGTCAGTGCCGATCCGTCGCTGTTTTGCGGGGCTTGCGAATTTTGCCTGACCCACCGGAGCAACCAATGCGAAAATTGGCAGGCGCTCGGCAATACGGTGAACGGCAGCATGGCCGAATACGTGGCTGTTCGGGCAGGCAACGTGTTGAAGCTGCCGGACACGATGTCGTTCGAGGAAGGCGCGTTTATCGAGCCGCTGGCCTGCGTCGTGCACGGCATGAACCGGCTGCAATTGCAGGTCGGCAGCCGCGTGCTGCTGTTCGGCGCGGGCGCGATGGGCCAGCAGCTCATCCAAGCGATGGCCCGGGCGGGAGCGTCGGAGCTGGTCGTCGTCGATGTGGCGCAGGAAAAGCTCGATATGGCTTTGCGCTACGGCGCGACGAAGGGCGTGCTGAGCCGCAACCTGGAAGCCGAGCTCGGCAAGGACACGTATCCTTACGGGTTTGACGCGGTGGTGGACGTGACCGGCATTCCCGCGGTGATCGAGCAAGCGTTGAATTATTTGGGGCCAACCGGCAAGTATCTGCAATTCGGCGTGACCGCGGAAAGCGCGAGCATCCGGATCAATCCGTTCAAGCTGTATAACAAGGATTGGACGCTGCTCGGCTCGATGGCGATCAACCAAACGTTTATCCCGGCGTTTCACTGGCTCAAGGAAGGCCGGATCGACGTCCGCCCGCTCATTTCCCGGACGATCACGTTGGAAGAGACGGTCGAATTTCTGGAAAAGCCCAAAGCGCCCGATCTGATGAAGGTGCAAATTGTGATATAATCGATTTCAAGACAACGAAGGAACGGAGGAGGTACGCTGCAATGGAGCCGCGCTTAACGTTAAATTCCAGACAGAAGCAAATGTTGGCGCTGCTTCTGCAGGCTTCGGCTCCCGTTACGCTGAAAGAGATGGCGGGAGAACTGGGGCTCAGCGTACGTACCATGCAAAGGGAACTGGAGGGGATAAGCCGGAGGCTTGTCCCTTTCGGCGTCACATTGATCAAAAAAACGGGCGTCGGCCTGAGCGTCGAAGGAAGCGATGCGGCCAGGAAGCAGCTGCTCCAGCAGCTGTCCGCCAGCCCTTCGGTCAAAATCTTTTCCCCGGAAGAGCGCAGGCATCTGCTGATCCGGCTGCTGCTGACGAAGCGGGAAGCGGTCAAGCTTTTTTACTTCAGCAGCAAGCTGGACGTGACGGAAGCGACGGTCAGCAACGATCTGGACAAGCTGGAGCCGTGGTTTGCGAAGCATCGGATCGCGCTGGTGCGGAAGCCGGGTCTTGGCGTCTACATTGAAGCCGACGAGAAAAGCATCCGCGCCGCGATGATTGATCACTTGTACGAGCATTTGTCGCAGGAGCAACTGATGGACATGCTGTCGTCGTATTCGCTGTCGTTTACGAATCAGCGCAAGCTGGAGCTATCCATCCGCAATCACCTGCTGCATTTTATCGATCCCGGCATCATCGGCCAAATCGAGGAAATCGTCCGCAGCAGCGAAATGCGGCGGGGCTACGAGATGACGGACAGCGCCTACGTCGGCTTTGTCGTGCACATTGCGCTGGCCGTGCAGCGGCTTAAGAGCGGGGAAAACATCTCGATCGACGCCGAAGCGCTGGGCAAATTAAAGGCGGCGGGCGAGTTCAAATGGGCACAGCAGATGGCGGAAGAGCTGAGCGCCCGTCTGGACATCGACATTCCGGAAAGCGAAGTCGGCTATATTACGATGCATTTGCTTGGAGCGAAGGGAAAGCGCATACTTGCGCCGGTCGGGGAGCCGCAGGAGAGGGGAGCGGAGGCTTACGCCGCCCGGATGATCCGGATCGTGGAGAACGAGCTCAAGCTCACGCTGGAAAACGATCCCTCCCTGTACGAGGCGCTGCTGGTACATTTGGAGGCGGCGATCAACCGGATTCGCCTGCACATGGAAATCCGCAACCCGCTGCTCGCCCATATCCGCGAGACGTACCCGGATATTTTTGAGGCCGCGGCGAAGGCGTCCCGGTACCTGCAAGAGGAGCTTCAAGCCGAGGTGCCGGAGGAGGAAATCGGCTATCTGGCGATGCACTTCGGAGCGGCCGTCGTTCGGACGAAAACGACCTCGCCGCAGCGCTTCCGCGTGCTTCTCGCCTGCAGCAGCGGCATGGGCACCTCCCGGCTGCTGGCCGCCCAGATCGGCAAAAGCTTTCCGCATGTTCATATCGTCGATACGGTGTCTTTGCTGCATTTGGAGGCAGCCATCCGCAAGCATTCGCCGATCGATCTGATCGTCTCGACCGTGCCGTTCGAGCATGATAAGCATCGTGTCGTAGTGGTCCATTCGTTTTTGGAGCAGGACGATATCGAGCTGATCGAAACGCATTTGCACGGGCTGCCGCTCATCGGGACCGCGGCCCGTGAAGCTTATACAGAAATCGAGGATACCGTAATGACCGTGAATCGTTATGGCGAAGGCGTCGTTCAATTGACGAACCATCTGTTTTTTGCCGACGGACTCGAAGCGGCGTCGAAGAGGGAGGCCATCGCGGTTGCTGCCGCTTTTGCCGGTTCGGTCGTGCCCGGCATTCCCGTGCCGCAGTTGGAAGGCGACTTGCTCCAGCGGGAAGAGCTCGGAGGCATCGTCGTGGAGGAAAGCAAGCTGGCGATGCTGCACTGCCGCAGCACGGCCGTCCCGGTGCTGATGGCTTGCGTGCTGCGATTCGCGCAGCCTCTCTCCTGGCAGGCGCCAGGACAGGACGCCGCCGTCCGGACCGTGCTGCTGCTGCTCGCTCCGCGATCCGCGCCGAAGGAGCATATCGAGATGATCGGCGAGATCAGCGCGATGCTGATTGAGGAAGACTTTTGCGAGACGGTGGCCGGCGCTCCCTTCGACTTGGTGCAGAAGGAGCTGAAATCGGTGATCGGGCAAGGATATATGAATCGAACCGGCGTCTTCTTTCGGGGGGCGCGATGAACCGCATCAATCGCATCGGCCGCTTTTTAAGCTATTTGGTGTTCCAAAATATCGCCGGTCTCATCGGCTTGGGTCTGATCCGCGTTCTGTTCGGGGAGCGTGGGTGGTTCCCGGTCCCTGAGGTGCAGGACATTTTAAATCCGATTTTAAAATATTTTCTGCCGCTGCTGTTCGCTTATACCGGGGGGCGGATGATCGGCTCGCACCGTGGCGGCGTGATCGCCTCCTTTGTCATGATCGGCATGATCGCCGGAAACCCATCGGATTACAGCATGCTGATGCCCGCCATGCTTGTCGGACCGCTGACCGGATGGATCATTGCCCGTACGGACCGGTGGCTGGTGGACCGCATTCCGGTAGGGCTTGAGCTGCTGTGCTATAATGTAGCTGCGGGTTTGATCGGCGTCGTGCTGTGCCTGTTCTGCTATGCGGAGGTGGCCCATTGGTTCGTTCTGGGCATGCAGGGCATTCATGGCGCGGCAAAGCTCATGCTGGAATCCAACTATTTGCCTTGGGTCGCGCTCGCGGTGGAGCCGGGCAAGGTGATGTTTTTGAACAATGTGATGAATCATGGCATTTTTGAGCCGCTGGGCATCCAGCAGACGAAGGAATTCGGCCAATCCGTGTTCTTTTTGCTGGAAACGAACCCCGGTCCCGGGGCCGGCCTGCTGCTGGCCTATTATATGCTGCTGAAAAATAAACCGCGGGACAACGCCCGCTCGTCGCTGCTCATTCAATTTGTCGGCGGCATTCACGAGGTTTATTTTCCGTATGCGCTTATGCGTCCGCTTGTCATTGTGCCGTTAATCGCGGCGGGACTGGCCGGCAATTGGGTATTCGTGCTGCTGCAGGCCGGATTGGTCGCAACCCCTTCTCCGGGAAGCCTCATCGCGCTTATGCTGATGGCTCCGAAGGGGATGCACCTCCCGGTGCTGGGCGGGGTGCTGGCTTCCGCCGCGGTCAGCTTTGCGGGCTGTTACCTGGTCCTTTTGTGGAAGGGCGGGCCGGCTTTCGACGATCCGGCGGCATTGGCTGTTCATCACCTATCCGAGAAATCCGAGGACGAGATTCCCTTGAAAGAAGAGTCACAGCGGAAGACGATCCGCAAAATTTATTTTGCCTGCGACGCCGGCATGGGCTCCAGTGCGATGGGAGCTGCGCTGCTGCGCAAAAAAATAAAGCAAGCCGGCCTGCCCGTCGAGGTAGGCAACTGCTCCGTGGACGGCATTCCCGCGGATGCGGATCTGGTCATCTCGCAAGCCATGCTGACGGCGAGGGCGCAGGAGGCCGCGCCCCGCCCGGAACATCTGTCGATGGTCTCCTTCGTCGACGCCGCTTTTTACGACGGTCTGATCGACCGCCTTCGCAGTGAGGTGCTGCAGGGCTCCGCGAACGAACCGGAAAGCGAGGAAAACGGGGCGATGTTTACACCGGATCATGTGCTGATCAGGGCGCAAGCCGACGACAAGTGGCAGGCGATCCGGCAGGTCGGCGGCTTGCTGGTTCGGCTGGGGCTTGTCCGCGACGATTATATCGGTCGGATGATCGAGCGGGAGCGGGTGCTGTCCACCTTCATCGGCAACGGCGTTGCCCTGCCTCATGGCGTCGGGGCTGCCGATACCGGCATCCTGAAGCCGGGCATCGTAATCGCCCAATACCCGGACGGGGTGACGTTCGACGAAGGGAACAAAGCTTATTTGCTCATTGCGGTGGTCGGCGGGGAGCAGCAGATGGGGCTGGTCTCGCGGATCGCTTTTATGATCGAGAAGCCGGAAACCGTCCAAGCTCTCGTGCATGCCGGAAGTCCTCTGGAAATGCACCGTCGGGTCTCCGCCTTTTTGCAGGAGCCGGCAAGCGAAACGAACGAATGAAAGGGGAAGGGGCATGGTTACAGAAGGAGTCACCGTGAGATGCCAGGCAGGCCTTCATACCCGCCCCGCCAAGCTGTTTGCTCTTGCCGCCCAACGGTTCCGCGCGGACATTACGGTGGAATTCGAAGGACGGCAGGCGAAGGGAAAAAGCATCATCAGCCTGCTGCAGCTGGGAGCGCCGAAAGGGAGCCTCCTGTGGGTCAGCGCGGAGGGCGAGGATGAACGGGAAGCGGTCCGGGCGCTGTGCGAGCTGCTCCGCGGCTGCGACTAGCGGGCCGGTGGCGGTCGGAAGAGGAGCTGGAACAGAGCCGCCACGCGCGCTCGAAATGAAGTGCTCAAGGGTGGCACGCTTGAACTAGCTTGATCGAGCCTGACTTACGCCGGGTTGGCAGCCAGCCCGCTAAATTATGGGAAACCAGGTGCGCTATTCGGCTCGATTTGCCGCTTTTCAAAAATTAGAGGAACTGGGATGTGCTAACAAGCCGATTTCGAGGAACATGAACATTTTTCGACACACTTAAAGCATCCGAGTTCCTCTAGGAATCGTGGAACAATTGGATCGCTTAGTTAGCGCATCCTGTTTCCTTTATTTACAAAATGCAGCTGCAATCGATTGCGGTTCTTGTTTCTATCACCCGCAGCACAGCAGAAGGCCGGCCATGCGCTCGGCCTTTTTTGCACTGCGGGGATTCGAAGCGGGATATCGGCAGGATGTCGTACTGCGTCCCTCCGCATAGGCGTTAGGGTGAGTGACGTCATCAGATACTACATTAGGGACGTTAGGGAGAATGATGTCATCGGGCGCTATAGCGGTGATGTTAAGGGGATGACGTCATCAGGCGGACCATCGGGGCCTGCAGGGAATATGTCGTCACCGTACGCTCCGGCGAGTCTTCTGCCAGAGGGCATGCCGCCATCGTGCGCCCCGCATAGGCCGTCGGTGGCATGTCATTTCGCGACAAGCAGCGACAAAATCCCCGCCGCAATCAGCGGTCCGACCGGGACGCCCCGGAAAAAGGTCACGCCGAGAATCGTCCCGAGCAGCAGCCCCGTGACGACGGTCGGCTGACTCGCCATCAGCGCGGCGCCGCGTCCGCCCAAATAAGCGACCAGAACGCCGACGCCCACGGCCAGCAGCGACTTCCAATGCAGGAACGAGTGCAGCAGGTCCTGCAGGCTTGTCTTGCCGGAAGCGATCGGCGTCAGGATGCCGATGGTCAGAATGACGATTCCCCAGGTCAACCCGTACTTTTCCAGCCAGGGAAACGTTTGATGCAGGTTCGTCACCCGCAATAAAAGCAGCACGAGCACGGCAATCGTGATGGACGTATTGCCGCTCAGAATGCCGAGGGCAGCAAACAGCAGCAGCACCAGGGAAGAGGCGTCGAAGGGAGTCATCGGCGGTCACGCTCCTTTGTCGAGGGATTTTCTTTGTTCCGATGAAGTGTTAAAATCAAAATTGCTTAAAAATCGAAATACCGTTTTCCGGATCGCCAAAGTCTGAAAAACGATACCCGAAAATGGCTTGAAGGAGTGTTCCGGAATGACGTACGAACTGGAAGTGGCGTTCGGCCCGGCTAACGAGCTTTTGAACAGCCTCCATACGTATCTTTGCAAAAAGTTCTATAAAAAAACCGACCTCGGCTCCGAATGGGCCAGGCAAACGGAGCAGAAGCTCAGCAAGCCATTCGCCTCGACGCTGGAAAAAACTGAGATTTCGGCGGAGTGGAAGCTGATGTATTTATTTTTGTACCTGTGTCCGCATAAGGAAAACGCGGAACGCTTCTTGGCCTGGTTCGAACGGATGACGGCGGGCGAAATGTACGAGCTGCTGGCCCCGTATATGAGCTCGTTCCCCGGCGAGCTGGGAGCGGTCCGGGACCGGTGGCTGCACCTGCTGTCCGAATGGAACCGGCAGTACTTCGCCGGCGCCGACCCTAAGCTGCTGGAGTGGCTGAGCGAGGACGCCGCAGGCAGACGCGCGCGGATCGGAGCGCTGCCGCCTGACGTGCTGGCCGAGCAGATTACGAACGGGCTGTATTTCGAGCCGGGGACCGAGTGCGAAAAGCTGGTATTGTCGCCGCAGTATCATTTTCAACCGGCCAACATTATTTATACGTTCGGCAGTGTGACCGTTTGCCAGTATGCTGTCGACGGCTCCTACGACGACCCGGCCGACGAGCCGTCCCGCCGCTTATACCGGCAGCTTCGAAGCCTCAGCGAAAAAAGCCGCCTGCGCATCCTGCGTTATTTGAACGCCGGACCCCGCAGCTTTACCGAAATCGTGCGCTATATCGGCATTTCCAAAGGGATCACGCACGACCATATTTTCAACCTCCGTTCCGCCGGTTTGCTGCGCGTTCACATGTCCGGAGAATCGGCCGTGGCTTACAGTCTGCGGAAGGAAGCGATCGGCGGGGTGCAGGACGCTCTGTTAGGCTATCTGCTCGCCGATTGACGGCGGGTGCCTTTGGCGCGAACCTTGCGATGAACCATCGGAAGGTTCTTTGGCGTTCCCGAATGCGGTGCCAGCTCCCTCAAAATGACCTCTTTTGCGCAAAGCCCTCCCCAAGAATCAGCCATTTCAATTTCCGGAAGCTTGTCTTTCTCATGAACTTTTTCATAGGCCGAGGCCTTCTTTTTATTCGTTTTCCGTCATAAATTCTTCACGTGGAGAAAATTTTTGTTGTTCTCTATTTACAGAACAAAGTAAAATATCTATAATGATGCTTATCCACAGCAAAACATATTATACATATCGGAATTATAAATTTAAAGGGAAACTGGAACTATTTCCTTCTTCCCGATCATGCCGGAGGGGATCATTCATGAAGAGAAGAAAAGCCTTGACGTTATCCGTATCGGCGATTGTCGCCTGCTCGCTGCTTCTGTCCGCCTGCAGCGGACAAGACGCGGCGGCGCCAAGCGGAGGCGGCGATGCCAAAGGCACGGAAGCCGTAGGAACGCCTGGCGCGGGCCAGAACGGGGTGGCCGGCATTAAGGACGGCTTGATACCGGCCTCCGACAAATCGAAGATTCCGGAGGCTGCGAAGAAGCGCACCGATACGCTCGTCGTCTCGCTCACCGAGCCGGGCGGCATTTTCAACCCGTACTTTTATCAGAACGGCTACGACGGCAACGTCAACTCCGTCCTGTTCGCCCAACTCGTGGACATCGATAAGAACGGCAAGCCGATTCCCGGGATGGCGGAGAAGTGGGAGCTGTCGGACGACCAGCTGACGTATACGTTCAAGCTGCGCGCCGGGCTTAAATTCAGCGACGGCTCGCCGCTTACGGCCGACGATGTCGCCTTCACGCTGACGCTGCTGCACGACCCAGCGTACGACGGGCAAACCGACATTGCCCAAGCCGCCGTCAAAGGGGGCAAGGACTACAAAGAGGGCAAAGCTGCGACGGTCGAAGGCATCCAGGTCGTCGATCCGCAGACGATCAAGATTACGACGGACAAGGTCAACGCGCAAGCCTTGTATCTGCTCGGCGGACAGGTGCTGTCCAAAGCGTACTACGGCAAAGATTACAAGCCCGGCAAGCTCGACTCGATCAAGCAGTTGCACAGCAAGCCGCTCGAATCGGGCCCGTACAAGCTGGAGAAGTTCATTCCGGGGCAGGAAGTCCGGTTCGTGGCCAACCCGAATTTTTATAAAGGCAAACCTGCCGTCGAGCACTTCATCTACAAAACGACGGAGGGCGACGCCACCCAGTTTTTCCAAACCGGCGAGACGGATTACTCCGGCTTTACGGGCAACCAGGATAACATGGAGCTGCTTCAGACACTTGGTTTTGCCAATATCGACGTCTATACGGCCAGCTCGTACTCGTACATCAAGTTCAACCACTCGAAGCCGTTCTTCAAAGACAAGCGGGTAAGGCAGGCGTTCATCTACGGGCTGGACCGTCAAAAAATCGTCGACACCATTTACCAAGGCTACGGACAGGTGGCGAACGTGCCGGTGGCCCCGATCTCTTGGGCGTACACGGAAGAGGGCGTCAATCCATATCCGTTCGACTCGGAGAAGGCGAAGAAGCTGCTGGACGAAGCCGGCTGGAAGCCGGGCAAGGACGGCATCCGCGAGAAAGACGGACAGCGTCTGTCGGTGCGTTACTTCGGCTCCAAAGGGAAAGTGACCGACATTCTGATCCCGATTGCCAAAGAAAACTACAAAGCGATCGGCATCGATTTCCAAACCGAATTGATGGACTACAACGCCCTGCTGGCCAAATCGAAAAAGGGCGAGCACGATCTGGTTTCGTTCTCGACCGCGATTCTGATCGATCCGGACGACGGCGTGCAGTCGTTCAACTCGAAATATAAAGGCAGCTTCACGGACACGAACGGCTACAATAATCCGAAGGTCGACGAGCTGGTGGCCAAAGCGGTCGGCACGCTCGATCTCGAGAAGCGGAAGCAGGCCTACAAGGAGCTGTACAAAGAGCTCAGCGACGACCCGCCGTACATTCTGCTGAACTACCGCAAAATTCTCGGCGCCTCGAACAGCCGGATTAAAGGGCTGGAGCTGAATGGCTTCAACAGCGTGAACTCCAGCCTGCCGACGGTCCAAATCGAGCCGTAACCGTGATTTTTACGCCCAGCCGGTCAAGGCTGGGCTCACTTTCTTGGGGGGACGATCATGAAATCGTATATCGTTCGCAGGCTGCTTTTGATGATCCCGATGCTGGTGGGGGCGTCGCTGCTTATTTTTTCCGTCTTCGCGATGACGCCCGGGGATTTCGTGGATACGAATCCGAAGCTGACGCCCGAGCGGGCGCAGGAGCTTCGGACCCTTTACGGGTTGGATAAGCCGGTGCTGGAGCGCTATTTTATTTGGCTTGGCAACTTGCTAACGGGCAACCTTGGCTACTCGATGCAGTATCAGGAGCCGGTTTCGGACCTTCTAAGCAAGTTCATCTGGAACTCGTTCCTGATCGCGCTGGTGTCGATGATTTTGACGTGGACGATCGCGCTGGTCGTCGGCGTGTTCTCGGCCGTGAAGCAGTACTCCTGGTTCGACGGGCTGGTGACGCTCGGCGTGTTCGCGGCGATGTCGTTCCCGTCCTTTTTCCTCGGGCTCCTGATGATTAAAGTGTTCGCGGTGGATCTCGCCTGGTTTCCAGTTGGGGGCATCACGAATACGGGCAGCCAAACCGTAGGCTGGGCACGCGTCTGGGAAGTGGCGCATCATATGATCTTGCCCGTGACGGTGCTGACGCTGCTCAGTGTCGGGTCGCTTACGCGGTATTTCCGCACGAACATGCTGGAGGTGATCCGCCGGGATTTCATCCGGACCGCCCGGGCCAAAGGCTTGAAAGAACGGGTCGTGCTGTTCAAGCACGCGCTGCGCAATGCGCTGCTTCCGGCGATTACGCTGCTCGGCTTCGAGCTGCCGGGACTGTTCGCAGGCGCGATCATTACGGAAAAAATCTTTCATTGGCCGGGCGCCGGGTACATATATTTCGGGGCGCTCAGCGTGCGGGATTATCCCGTGCTGATGGGCTTCACCATGTTTCTCGCGCTGCTGACGGTAATCGGCAATTTGCTCGCGGATCTGCTCTACGGGGTGGCCGACCCCCGGATTCGGTTAAAGTAGGGGGACGTCATGATGATCGATGCAAAAAGAACGGCCGGCCCCGGATTGCCCGGCGCTGCGGCACCCGCCCGGAAGACCGCGGCAGATTCGCCGTGGAGGCAAGCGGCGCGCCGGCTGCGAAAAAACAAGCTGGCTTTGTTCGGCCTGGCGTTTTTGGTATTTATGATTTTGTTTTGCTTCCTTGGGCCGTATTTGTCGCCTTACGCGAACGGCAAGGTCGACGTCACCCGGATCAACAAGTCGCCCAGCGCGCTGCACTGGCTCGGGACGGATAATCTGGGCCGGGACGTGCTGACCCGGCTGATGCAGGCCGGACGCATCTCGCTGACCGTAGGCGTGGCCTCGGTCGTGTTGTCGGTGGCAATCGGTTCGGTGCTTGGCGCGCTCGCCGGTTTTTACCGCGGGATCGTCGATCAAGTCATTATGCGGTTTGCCGACGTGCTGCTGACCATTCCGAGCCTTCCGCTGCTCATTATTATGGGCGCGGTCATGTCGGAGTGGAAGGTGCCGTCGGATTACCGGATTTATATCGTCATGCTGATGCTGAGCTTCCTGGGCTGGCCGGGCTTGGCGCGGCTCGTCCGCAGCGAGCTGCTAGTGCTGCGGGAGCAGGCGTATATGCAGGCGGCGGAAGCGCTCGGGCTGCGGGACCGGCGCAAAATGTTCCGGCATCTGCTGCCGAACACCGTGCCGACCTTGATCGTGGTCGCTACCCTGCATGTCGCAGGCGCGATTATCAGCGAATCGACGCTCAGCTTCCTCGGACTGGGCGTCGTTCCGCCGACGCCATCCTGGGGGAATATGCTCGATGCGGCGAACTCGCTCATCGATTTCCAGAAGCGGCCGTGGGTGTGGATTCCGCCGGGCGTGGCGATTCTGACCACCGTTATCGCCATCAACCTGCTTGGCGATGCGCTTCGGGACGCGCTCGATCCCCGAATGAAAGGAAGGTAAGCGGCGTTGAACAAAACACTCGTCGAATTCAAACACGTACATACGTATTTTCATACGGAGTCCGGCGTCGTCAAGGCGGTTAACGATGTCAGCTTCCGCATTCGGGAAGGGGAGACGGTCGGCATCGTCGGCGAATCGGGCAGCGGCAAGAGCGTCACGGCGCTGTCGCTCATGCGGCTGGTTGCCGATAACGGGAAGATCGAAAGCGGAGCCGTCGAGATGGACGACCGCGACCTGCTCTCGCTGAAGCCCGAGGAGATGCGGAGACTTCGCGGCAGCGAGATCGCGATGGTGTTTCAGGAGCCGATGTCGTCCCTCAATCCGGTGCTGACGATCGGAGAGCAGATGATGGAGCCGCTGATGGAGCACCGGCTGCTCAGCCGCAAGGAAGCGAAGGCGGAAGTCATCTCGCTGATCGGAAAAGTGGGCATTCCCGACGCAGCGCGTGTATTCGCTGCCTATCCCCACGAGCTGAGCGGCGGCATGCTGCAGCGGGTCATGATCGCTTCGGCGCTCGCCTGCAGCCCGAAGCTGCTCATCGCCGACGAGCCGACGACGGCGCTCGACGTGACGATCCAGGCGCAAATTCTCGATTTGCTCCGGCAGGTCAAGGAGCAGTACAACACGGCCATTCTGCTGATCACGCACGATCTGGGCGTCGTCGCCGAGACGGCGGATTACGTCGTCGTGATGTACGCGGGCAAAGTGATCGAGGAAGCGCCGGTGGTCGAGCTGTTCCGCCATGCGAAGCATCCGTATACGCAGGGCTTGCTGAAATCGAAGCCCGTCATCGGCGAACGGAAGGATCGGCTGTATTCGATCCCCGGTCAGGTACCGAACCTAATCGGCTTGAGGGACTCGTGCTATTTCAGCGACCGGTGCGAGCACTGCATGGACATCTGCCGCACGAAGCAGCCGCCGATGCGGGCGCAAGGCGCGGAGCACCGGGTCGCCTGCTGGCTTTATGAGGAGGAATCGCGATGACGGACGCCCTGCTGAAGGTTCAACAACTTAAAACATACTATCCGATCAAAGGCGGCGTCTTCGGCGGCCGCGTCGGGGACGTTAAAGCGGTGGACGGGGTCAGCTTTGCCATCCGGCGAGGCGAGACGTTCGGGCTCGTCGGCGAGTCCGGCAGCGGGAAAAGCACGATCGGCCGCACCGTGCTCCGGCTGACGGAGAAAACGGCGGGCGACGTCTATTTCAAAGGGACAGACTTGTACGGCCTGTCCCGCGACGAGCTGCGCAAGCTGCGGCCCTTGATGCAGCTCGTGTTCCAAGATCCGTTCAGCTCGCTAAATCCGCGGATGCGCGTCGGCGAGGCGATCGGCGAAGCGCTGATCGATCACGGGCTGGCGTCGAAGGCGGAGGCGCGGGAGCGGGTGCGGGAAGTGCTGGCCGTCTGCGGCCTGCTTCCCGACCACTACGACCGGTACCCGCACGAATTTTCCGGCGGCCAGCGGCAGCGGATCGGGATCGCCCGGGCGATCATCCTGAATCCGGACTTCGTCGTAGCCGACGAGCCGGTGTCGGCGCTGGACGTGTCGATTCAGGCGCAAATCGTCAACCTGTTCAGCGACCTGCAGGAGCGCAGCGGCGTGACGTATCTGTTCATCTCGCACGACCTTAGCGTCGTCGAGCATCTGTGCACGCAGATCGGCGTGCTGTATCTCGGCACGATGGTGGAGCAGGCGCCGCGGGATGAGCTGTTCGCCCGCCCGCTGCATCCTTACACGCAGGCGCTGCTGTCGGCGGTGCCGGTGCCCGACCCGACCGTACGGCGCGACCGGATTGTGCTGAAGGGCGACATTCCAAGCCCGGCGAATCCGCCTTCGGGCTGCAAGTTCCACACGCGCTGCCCGTTGGCGCAGCCGGTCTGCCGCGAGCAGGTGCCGGATTACCGCGATGTCGGTGGCGGGCATTACGTGGCCTGCCATCTCGTGTGAGTGAGAGAGCGGAGCAGGGGAATAGAGCACTGCGGATGCGTTATTGCGGCAGGTAAGCCACCGCAATTCGAAATAGAGGAACGCCAGTTCGCTATAGCCGCATTATCCGTGGATTATTATTTTTTTCGACACGCATAGGGAATCGTAGGTGCTCTATTTTCAGGTCTGCCGGACTAGGCGAGGTTTAACGCATCTCTGTTCCTCTATGCTGCTCAAACGGTCTATAATACGACTATTTCGGCTATTGTTCAGGATCGTCTCCCAGGGAGGCGATTCTTTTCGTTTGACGAAAAGGTTGAGGTGATTCCGGATGCGCTCTCACCAGTCAGGCGGCGCCGCGAGAGCCCATCCGCCCGGTTCGGGTATGACGGCTCGGCAAGGCCGTTTGCCCGGTTCGAGTATGACGACACCACAAAGGCCCATCCGCCTGGGACGAGTATACCCAGCACCGCAGAGCCCATTCTTCCGGTTAGCGTCCCCCGTTGCCGCGCATAGCCTGAATAGCTGGATCGAGTGCCGCAACCTGCTTTTGCAAGATATTCCCGCTGTGTTACTTCCGTTAGGTCCGGCCTCCGAAAGCCCGTCTTCACGAGCTTTTGGTCTGCGCCGCCACGGGGGCTTTCCGCTTCGTCCGGGAGGGAGGCAGGGTCGCAAACGCAATCCCGGCAAAGACGAAGGCGATCCCCAGGAAATGGTACCAGTAAAACGACTCATGCAAAAACAACGCCGACATGACGATGGTGCTGAGGGGCATCAATGCGGTAAAAGCCGCCGACGAGCCTGTCGAAATTTTCGCCATCCCCTGGTTTAGCAAAATCGTGGCAATGACCGTAATGACGACTCCCGTGTACAGCACAAGCAGCCATTCCGTCGCGCTCACCGCGGCAAAATCGAAGCTTGCCGCATTGTATGCCGCAAACGGCAAAAAAAACGCCGTGCCGAGCAAGCTCGTCATCGTCGCGATGGCGATCGGACTGACCTGCTTGGAGACAAGCTTGCCGAACGTCAAAAACACGCCTTCCCCGGCAACGGCCAGCAGCACGAGCAGGTTTCCCCACAACGTATGCAAGCTCCATGATGCATTGAACATGCCGCCGAAAATATTGATGGCGAACGCTCCGAGGACGGCGCATACGATGCCTGCCGTTTGGTTCCACCGCAGCCGTTCCCGGAAAAACAACAGCGAAATCAGCCCGACCATCACCGGGGTCATGCTTGTGATGATGCCGCTCTCCAGCGCCGTCGTATAGGTTAGGCCGTACAGCATAAAGAAGCTGAACAGAAACACGCCGATAAACGATTGGAAAAATAAAACGACCCAATCCTTCTTCGTCAGGGCCGGAAAACGTCCTTCGCGGGCGAGCAGAAGCAGCGTCATAATGATGGCGCCGGTTAACAGCCGAAGCTCGGAGGCCAAAAACACGGGAAACGTGCGGACAATCATTTTATTGACGATGACGAAGCTTCCGACGATCAGCATCGCCGCTGCGACTTGCAAATAAGGAATTGCCGATTTCATGATTTCTCGATACTCCTCCATAATTTGGTACTCATTGTATTATGGATCTTGAAGAGGACGTTGTAAAGAAGCAGCGTCGTTCTTCACAGCGATCCATGCCCGGCTGTCTTTTTGCCTGCTTGCCTTGTTTCCCTGTACGGTCCTCCCACACCCACCCTCGCAAAAAAATCTTGCCTGTAATCCCTTTCATCGCATAAACTGGAACGATGCGGCTGCAAGAAAGGTAAAAGGAGGTTCGGAATTTTAATCATGAAATCGACAGACAAGCTATCTCAAAAAATAAAACAACTGTTCGTCATTCTGCTTCCCATCCTGGTGACGCAGCTTGCGATGTTTGCGATGAACTTCTTCGATACGTTCATGTCGGGACATGTGAGCGCCAAGGATTTGGCGGGGGTGGCGATAGGCACCAGCATCTGGATTCCGATACAGACCGGACTCAGCGGCATCTTGTTTTCCGTTACCCCGATGGTCGCCCAACTGGTAGGGGCGGGCCGCAAGGAGGAAATTCCTTTTAAGGTCGTGCAGGCGCTCTATTTGGCCGTCGCAGTATCGGCTGCGGTGCTGTTGGCCGGAGCGTTCGCGCTGAATCCGATTTTGGAGAATATGAACTTGGAGGAGCCGGTGCGCCGGATTGCCCGCTTGTTCCTGATTTCGATTGCGTTCGGCATTTTGCCGCTGTTCTTATATACGGTACTGCGCTGCTTTATCGATGCCCTGGGCCATACGAAGGTGACGATGTTCATCACGCTGCTGTCGCTGCCGGTCAACGGGGGACTAAACTATGTGCTGATCTACGGCAAAATGGGGCTGCCCGCGTTGGGCGGAGCGGGAACCGGCGTCGCTTCGGCGATTACGTACTGGGTCATTTTTCTCGTGGCTTTGGCCGTGGCCGCCCGCATGCAGCCGTTCGCCGCGTTCGGCATTTTCCGCAAGCTGTACCGCGTCTCGCTGTCCGTCTGGAAGGAACTGCTGAAGATGGGCGTGCCGATCGGGTTCGCCATTTTGTTCGAAACGAGTATTTTCGCCGCGGTAACGCTGCTGATGAGCAATTTCAACACGGTAACGATCGCGGCGCATCAAGCGGCGATCAACTTTGCCTCGTTCCTGTATATGATTCCGCTCAGCATCTCCTTGTCGCTGACCATTCTGGTCGGCTTCGAAGCCGGGGCGGGACGGTACAAGGACGCCAGACAATACGGCTATCTGGGCATCGGCCTCGCGGTCGGGATGTCGCTGCTCTGTGCGGTCGTGTTATGGGCGTTTAACGAGCAGGTGGCCGGGATTTATACAAGGGAGCCGGACGTGCTCGCTTTGACGCAGCATTTTCTGATCTACGCGATTTTCTTCCAGCTGTCGGATGCCATCGCCGCCCCGATTCAGGGAGCGCTGCGCGGCTACAAGGACGTGAATGTGACCTTCATCGTCGCCCTCGTTTCGTATTGGGTCGTCGGTTTGCCGCTCGGTTACGGGTTGGCGAACTATACCGATCTCGGCGCCTACGGCTATTGGATCGGTCTGATATCCGGCTTGGCTCTGGGGGCGTTCGGCTTGTTCGCCCGATTGGCGAGCGTCCAACGGAAGGCTCGGCTCGGCCTTGCGGCTTTCGCCAAGTAACATGAATAGCAACGTGTATCTTAGAATAGGTGGATGATCGCATGGAACGGAAACCGGAATTGCAGCGGCGGTTGAAGCTTTGGCATATTGTGGCGATGGGGGTCGGCTATATGGCCCCGATGGCCGTATTCGATACGTTCGGCATTGTATCCGAAGTGACGGCGGGGCATGTTCCGGCCGCATATCTGCTTACGATCGCGGCGGTGCTGTTTACGGCGATGAGCTACGGCCACATGGTGAAGGTGTACCCGTCCGCGGGAAGCGCCTATACGTATACCCGGCAGACGATCGGGCCGCACGCGGGCTTTCTGGTCGGCTGGGTCTCGCTGCTCGACTATTTGTTTCTGCCGATGATGAACGCGCTGCTCACAGGGATTTATTTGTCGTCGGCGTTCCCCGAGGTGCCGCAGTGGGTATGGGTCGCCGGATTTGTGGCGCTGATTACGACGCTGTGCTTGTTTAACGTCAACGTCTCCGTCTCGGTGAATGCGCTGTTCGTGGCGTTTCAATTTCTTGTCGTGGCGCTGTTCGTCGTGCTTGCCGCATATCGGCTGAGTGCGGGCGGAGAGGCGATCGTATCGGCGCAGCCGCTGCTGTCCGCGGATGCGAGCTGGGGAGCGCTGCTCACCGGAGCGTCGATCTTGTGCTTTGCCTTCCTCGGCTTCGATGCGGTGACGACCTTGTCCGAAGAAACGGTAGAGCCCCGCACGACGATTCCGAGAGGCATTCTATGGATCACGATGCTCGGAGGCGGACTGTTTTTCACCGCCTCGTATTTCGCGCAAAGGCTGTTCCCGGACGTGTCCGTGTTGAACAACCCGGAAGGCGCGTCCGCCGAAATCGCGCTGGCGCTCGGCGGCGTCTTGTTTCAGGCCGTGTTCCTGGCCGCTGCGCTAACCTCCACCCTGGCCTCGGGACTCGTATCGCAGCTCAGCGGCTCGCGTCTCCTGTTCGCGATGGGGCGGGACCGGACGCTGCCGAGTCCGGTGTTCGGCTACATCCACCGCTCGCTCGGCACGCCGGTGTTCAACATTGTGCTGATTGGCCTCATTTCGCTGACGGCGCTCGTGCTGGATCTGCTTGTCGCTACGTCGTTCGTCAACTTCGGTGCGCTGACGGCATTTACTTTTGTAAATTTATCCGTCATCGTACACTATATATTCCGGGAAAAGCAGCGGTCCTGGCTAGCGCTCCTGCGCTACTTGCTGATTCCGCTGGCCGGCATCGGCTTCGTCTTGTTTTTCTGGACGCATCTGGAGCGCAATTCCCTTATGCTCGGCGGCGCTTGGACGCTGCTCGGCCTGCTGTACCTGCTCTGGATAACGCGCGGCTTCCGCCGGGAGCCGGGAACGATTCGTTACGAAGCGGCCGAGGGCAGCGGCTGACTCACGATTCAAGAAACAAAAAGAGCTTCTTCTCCACATTCCGGACGTGAATTGCGGACTGCACCTTGGCGAGCTCGGGCTCTCCGGCTTCGATCGCCAGCAAAATATTTTCGTGTTCGTGGTAGACGACTTGCTTTTTCCGTTTCAGGCCGATGTTTTGCTTGAGCGTAATTTCAAGCGATTTGCGGTACAGCGAAGACAGGCTTTCCATCATGTGGATCAGGATCGGATTGTTCGTCGCCGCAATAATCGCGCGGTGAAATTCAAAATCCGCTTCCTGCGCCGTTCCGCCCTCCGTGTTCAAATCGTCCTCCATTCGCTTCAACGCCTCGCGGATGCTTGCAAGCTGCTCCGGAGTCCGTCTGGCCGCGGCGAGAGCGGCGGCTTCCGGCTCCAACATTTTGCGCATTTCAAACAAGTGCCGGATGCTTTCGGCATCGGCATATTGAATTTGAAAGTGCTGGAGCAGGGAAGAGGGGATGGCGTCTTCCACGTAGCTTCCGCCGCCCTGCTGCGAGGAGACGATCCCCATCGCCTGAAGCACGCTAAGGGCTTCCCTGACCGGCAGCCGGCTGACGCCGAAATGCGCGGCCAGCTCGGTTTCCGTGGGCAGCTTGGAGCCCGCCGGAAACCGTCCTTCCTCGATCATCGCGAGCACGTCGCGCACAATTTTTTGCGAAATCTTCTCTTTTTTGGCCATATCGTTTCCTCATCCTTCTTACCCTACGGCATAGGGAATGGAATGCTTCGGCTCCGGAATGCGCTCGCTGATCGACTCTCCGATGGCAATCGATGCGGTAGCGGCCGGGGAGGGCGCGTTGAGAATGTGGATGGAGCGCTCGTTCTGCACGATCAGAAAATCGTCGGCGAGCTTTCCGTCCTTCGTTAACGCCTGCGCGCGCACGCCGTTGGCGGACGGGATCAAGTCGTCCTCCCGGATTTCCGGGATCAGCCGTTGCAGGCTGCGCACGAACACGGCCTTGCTGAACGAGCGGACGATTTCCTTCAAGCCTTCTCCCATGTTCTGCTTTGCGACCTTCCAGAATGCCGGGTACGTCATCACTTCCATAAAATCGCGGAGGTCGAAATCCGTCTTTCGATAGCCTTCCCGTTTGAGGCTCAGCACGGCGTTCGGCCCGGCGTGAACGTGACCGTCAATCATCCGCGTAAAATGCACCCCCAGAAAAGGGAAGTTCGGATTCGGCACGGGATAAATCAAGTGCTTGACCAGCCCGTGCTTCTCAGGCTTCAATTCGTAATATTCTCCGCGAAAAGGTACGATCTTCATGCCGGTCGTCAAGCCCTGCATGGCCGCGATCCGGTCGCAGTGCAGACCG
>NZ_JTHN01000409.1 GCF_001399685.1 Paenibacillus sp. A3 | reverse complement strand
GGGAATCGTTCGGCGTACAAATATGGACGATATCGAGCGTCGTATCGGCCAGCAGCTGCTTATAATCCGAATATACTTTCGCGCCCGGAGTGCCGAACTTGCTTGCGGCCTCGTGCGCCCGCTCTTCGACAATATCGCAAAATGCGACCATTTCAGCGTTAGGTTGATTTTTCAGCGCAGGCATGTGCTTGCCGTTGGCAATTCCCCCGCAGCCGATAATTCCGATTCGGTATACTTTAGACATGAAGACGGCGCCTCCTTCGTCAATCGCAGTTTGGTTCGTAATCCCAAGCCTTAGTATAGACAAGTTGCGGGCAAAAAGATATTTCGGAATTGGCGTTCGTTATATGCGATTGTGTCATCAATGCGTTCGTTATGTATCGGACTTCTCATTCGGTCGACGCCATTACGCGCACTCTGCGCTCGGTACGGGCTGCTTCCAGCAGCGCATCCATAACCCGCGCTTGTCGTAGCGCTTCTTCAGCTCCGTCGCTATCTTCTGAACGCCCCTGCTTCCGAAGCAGCACCGCATCCGCAAAGCTCTCCGCCTGCAAGCGAAACGGCGTGAGCCGGTCGGTAACCCATTCCTTCCACCGGCTGTCGAGCCGACAACGAATCCGCAGCTCCTCCGCGGTCACGTCGAGTTCAACCTGCAGCTTCCCCTTTGTCCCCCATAACTCGAAGCTAGCGCCATGAGGCAGATCCAGCGCCGCATCCAGTTGGGCCGTCCGCCCCTGACTAAAATAGAGCGTACCCGCTAACCGCCGGTCTACGCCATGCAGGGGATGCAGGTCCAGAGCCGCATCCGCAGCTA
>NZ_JTHN01000408.1 GCF_001399685.1 Paenibacillus sp. A3 | reverse complement strand
GCACGCGGGAGACCGTCGTTACCGAAACCCCTGCTTTCGCAGCTACATCTTCGATTTTAGGCATAGATGCACACCTTAACTTTTTTAAGGCAATTATACACTTTTTTCATCGCATTTTCAGCCTCGAAAGCGTACGGGTATTTTATTTCAGGGCCCCTTCCGTAATTCCTTTAACGATCTGTTTTTGAAGAAAAAGATATAGAATCAGCACCGGTATAATCGTCATAACCAATCCTGCCATCAAGGGACCGTAATCAACGGAGTAAGACGAGAAAAAAGAAAACGTGGAGAGAGGCAGCGTTCTCTGTTCCGGCGACAGCAAAACCAGGCTGGGCAACAAATAATCGTTCCAGATCCAGAGCACATCCAAAACGATAAGCGTTACGAAGACCGGTCTCAGCAGCGGCAAAATAATCTGGAAAAACGTTCGCAGCCTTGAGCTCCCCTCGATAAAAGCCGATTCTTCCAATTCATAAGGAATCCCTTTGATGAACCCGTGGAACGTAAATACGCCAAACGGTACGCCAAACCCCAAATACATAAACAGCAAAGTTGTTTTCATATTCAACAGGTCCAGCTTTCCGTACAACATGACCAGCGGGATCATGATGACCTGGAACGGAAGCGCCATGGATGCCAGCATGATAAAGAACAGTATTGCGTTTAGCTTCCATTTGAAGCGAACGAACAAATAACCTGTCATCGACGAGAAAATAAGAATGATGAAAACGGCAACCGCCGTAATAACGAAAGAATTCAGAAACCCTTGCATAAAGTCCATATTTTTATACGCGCTGATATAGTTTCCGAAAAGCAGGGCTTTAGGGGGAGACAAAGGACTTTCCACAAATTGCTGCGTTTTTTTGAAAGAATTCATGACGACCAATAAAAAGGGAGTTAAAAATACAAATAAAAGAATATACAGCAATGCTGATTTGATTTGTGAGGTTGATTGTCGAGCACGGATCATGATTCGACCTCCAGTTTCTTCAGCAGGTAGGATTGAGTAAGCGCAAGCAAGGCTATTACGGCAAACAAGACAACCGCTTCGGCCTGACCCGTTCCAAATTGATTAGATAGAAATGCTTTTTGAACGATATGGTACGAGGCCATCTCGGTCGAATGGAACGGTCCGCCTTTGGTTAAAGCCAGATTTATATCATAAGCTAAAAATGACCGCGAAATGGAAATGAATATGCTTATGACGATTGCGGGAATCGAAAGCGGCAAAATGATTCTGCGAAGTATCGTAGCGTTGTTCGCCCCATCCATACTGGCGGCTTCCAATACGTCGTTAGGTACGCCCGAGAAGCCGGCTATATAAATGAGCATAAGATAACCGACCAATTGCCATGCCGTTGCAATGACAAGCGCCCAAAAGGCGGTATCCGTATCGGTCAACCAAGACGATTGAAACAAGGACCATCCGTATTTATTGCCCAGATACGGCAATACTTGAGAGAATAGAGTCTGCCATAAATAACCAAGTACGATTCCGCCGATCAAATTCGGTGTAAAAAATCCCGTTCGAAGCCATTTCTCCCCTTTCACACCTCTAGTCAACGCTAGCGCGATGAAGAAAGCCACGATATTGGAGATCAATACGGTACATAACGCATATTTGACGGTAAACCACAGTTGGGTGAGAAATACGCTGTCATGAAACACCTTGGAGTAATTAGCCAGACCAATGAATGTACTGCTGGTCATTCGTACGTCCCAATTCGTAAACGTCAAATATAATCCAACCAGAAACGGGATCAAGACAACAGCACCAAACGCAAAAATGGAAGGAGCCCCAAATAGCAAAAACATTCCTGCATTCCTTATAAATATGTTTTTCTTCATGATGCTGCACCCTTTACAACCAGTATTTTAACTGCCTTTAAGTAAAAGATGGGTATCAAAGGCGGAGCCTAGTCACCCATCTTCTACCTCTCAGCGAGGCAAGTCCTTATTTCCCGGAATATGATTTCCAATACATTTGAACTTCATCCGCGAGTCCCTTGCGATCGATCTTTCCTACCAAATATTTTTGCATAGACGCTCCCGTCTTCGACCACCAGTCTGTCGGAAGATAGTTGATCACTCCGATATTAATAACTTGTCCTTGATCTACATATTTGGTAACGGCATCGGATATCACATTCGTACCCTTTACCTTTACCTCCTTGTAAGGCATGGAGAGACCCATTTTATTAACGATCGCCGATTGCCCCTGCTCGCTTGTCACCATCCATTCGATGAACGCTTTGGCGGCATTTTGCTGCTCGGGAGTGGACCCCGATTTATCAATGGCCAACAACTTCGGTTCGCTGTAAGCTACTTGCGTATTGCCGTAGTCCGTCGGATTATTGCTAATCGGCACCGGAATCATGCCAAACTCTTTGTCTCGCCCTTCTAACGTTCCGATGACAGCCCAAGTCCAATCTCCCATAAAGTAG
>NZ_JTHN01000407.1 GCF_001399685.1 Paenibacillus sp. A3 | reverse complement strand
TGTAGTTGCCGAACGGCAGCACCTCGAACATCATGCCGTAGGTTACTTTGCCCGGCTCGATATCCGCGCGCAGCCCGCCGATGTTCGTGAAGGCGATATCGGACTTCTCGGCCCAGCGCATCGCGTCGGTGACGGAGTTGCCGATCGGCGTCACGCCATCGCGTACCTGATTGCCATTCGCGTCGTGGCGGTAGGAGCGGGTCGTCCATTTTTCGGCGGCTACGGCGATTTGCTTGTTGGTTTGCTCGGCAATTTTCGCTTGGTAGTCGGCGACTGTTTTTTGCACGTCTTTGTTCGCGGTCGTCAAATTCGTGTACGTTTCCAGCAAGCTGGCGTTGGAGGAAACGACTTTTTTGCTGTCCTTATCGACATAAAGCTGAATGTGGCCGACGGCGTACAGCCAGCTTTGCGCTTCGACCACCGGAATGTGGTTCACGATCCCCGCTACGCGCTTGTGGGAATGACCTCCGACGATCGCGTCCAGCGTGCCGTTGCCCGTCCCGTTCGCCAGATCGACGAGTTCGCCCATAATTTGCTGCGATTTGGCGTCCTGCTCGCCCGGCAGGTGAGAGGTCACCATGACGATGTCGGCTCCTTTGGCGCGCAGCTCGGCGGACAGCTCCTTCGCGTACGGAACCGGATCGGCGAACGTCAAGCCTTCGATG
>NZ_JTHN01000406.1 GCF_001399685.1 Paenibacillus sp. A3 | reverse complement strand
AGGATTTTATTAAAGTGGACGGCAAGCCGATCCGCCGGCAGTCCAAAGTGTATGTGATCTTTAACAAGCCGAAAGGCGTCATCACGAGCGCTCAAGATCCCGAAGGACGCAAAACGGTGACGGAGTTTTTCAAAAACATCAAGCAGCGCATTTACCCGATCGGCAGGCTCGATTACGATACGGAAGGCTTGCTGCTGCTCACCAATGACGGCGAATTCGCCCATTTGCTGACCCATCCGAAGCACCACGTGCCGCGCACCTATTTGGCCACGGTCAAAGGTGTGCCCCATGGCAGCCTGCTGGACAAGCTGAAGAACGGGATCGAGCTTGACGACGGCATGACCGCGCCCGCCGAGGTGGAATACCAGGACGTGCGTCCGGAAACCAACGAAGCCGTCGTGAAAATTACGATTTACGAAGGGCGCAACCGGCAGGTGCGGCGGATGTTCGACGCAATCCATCATCCGGTCATCAAGCTGAAACGGATTCAATTCGGGCCGCTTCAGTTATCTGGCATCCCCCGGGGCAAGTTTCGCCACCTGACCCCGCAGGAGGTCAACGAGCTTCGCCAGGAAGCGCTTAAAGCGGGAGAAGCCAAGTCACGCAA
>NZ_JTHN01000405.1 GCF_001399685.1 Paenibacillus sp. A3 | reverse complement strand
AAGGGTGCTGATCGAGATGATCGGCTCCGAGCGGGAAATCGTCAAATGTCTCGTACAAGAGGTTCATGCCCGCGGCGGCCATCCTTACGTGGAGCTGACGGACTATGCGATTACGGCGTCAGTGCTGCGTTCTGCGACGCCCGAGTTCCTGGAGCATTGGGCCGATATGCACCTGTCGCGAATGAAGGATATGGACTGCTATGTTGCGGTTCGCGCCGGCGATAACGTAAGCGAGCTGTCCGACGTGCCCGAGGATAAGATGAAGCTTTACAAAAAAATTTACAGCCAAAAGGTGCACATGGAGCAGCGGATCAAGCATACGCGTTGGGTCGTGCTGCGTTATCCGAACGCGTCTATGGCGCAGCTTGCGGGCATGAGCACGGAAAAATTCGAAGATTTCTACTTCGACGTATGCAACCTGGATTACGCCAAAATGTCCGATGCGATGACTCCGCTTCAGGAGCTGATGAACCGGACCGATCGCGTGCGCATCGTAGGGCCGGGGGAAACGGACATTTCCTTCTCGATCAAGGGCATCGGCTCCGTCAAATGCTGCGGCCGCCGCAACATCCCGGACGGCGAGCTGTATACCGCTCCGGTACGCGACTCCGTGAACGGCGTCATCGCCTATAATACGGTATCCGAAAATTCTGGAGTTACATTCGAGAACGTCGTCTTCCGGTTCGAGAACGGCAAAATCGTCGAGGCTACCGCGAACGATACCGCCCGGCTGAACAAAATTCTCGACACGGACGAAGGCGCCCGTTATATAGGGGAATTCAGCCTCGGGTTCAACCCGCATATTTTATACCCGATGAAGGATACGCTGTTTGACGAGAAAATCGACGGAAGCCTTCACTTCACGCCCGGCCAAGCGTACGAGCAGGCGGACAACGGCAACCGATCTGCCGTTCATTGGGACCTGGTGCTTATTCAACGGCCGGAATTTGGCGGTGGCGAGATTTATTTTGACGACCGGCTGATTCGCAAGGACGGA
>NZ_JTHN01000404.1 GCF_001399685.1 Paenibacillus sp. A3 | reverse complement strand
TAGGTGGGATTTGAAGATAACGAAAACGAGATATTAGATATGATGGAAGAGTTAAATTGAGAGTAAGTATTAAAGAAAAATGTCTGTTTATTTAATGATGCTTTT
This sequence comes from Paenibacillus sp. A3, assembly GCF_001399685.1. Lineage (GTDB taxonomy): Bacteria > Bacillota > Bacilli > Paenibacillales > NBRC-103111 > Paenibacillus_G. The sequence goes on along the minus strand of NZ_JTHN01000404.1, from coordinate 794 downwards.
TTTTTTTTTTAAGCGCTGATGCCCCGGTTGGCCATCCCGCCGTTCTACTGGGACTGGATCGCCAACTCCTGGAAAGCGCGCGACCCGCATCTGTATGGCCGCATGGATCTGGCGTATTCGGGCGATGGCCCGGCCAAGTTGTACGAACTCAATTACGACACCCCGACATCGCTCTACGAATCGGCCTACTTCCAGTGGTTGTGGCTGGAACAACAGATCGCCAGCGGCGCGCTGCCCAAGGGGACCGATCAGTACAACCTGATCCAGGACCTGCTGTGCGAAACCCTGGGCGCGCTGGCCGTGGATGGCGCGATCGGCGCGCAGATGCATTTTGCGGCGGTGCGCGATTCGCTGGAGGACCGCGCCACCGTGCGCTATTTGCGCGACTGTGCGCATCAGGTGGGCATCAGCACCGAGGAAGTGGCCATCGAAGACATCGGCCTGAGTGCCGAAGGCTGGTTCACCGACGAACAGGATCGGGTGATCCATACGCTGTTCAAGCTGTATCCGCTGGAATTCATGATGGAAGAACGCTTCGGGCCGGCATTGATCGCCGACCGGGTGCGCCTGATCGAACCGGCATGGAAATCGGTGTTGAGCAACAAGGGCATCCTGCCGCTGCTGTGGGACCGCCATCAGGGCCACCCGAATCTGCTGCCCGCCCGTTTCGCGCAGGCCGGCGAGGCGCCGAGCGCAGGCTGGGTGCGCAAGCCGTTGCTCTCGCGCGAGGGGGCCAACATCGCGCTAGTCACGGCGCAAGGCGAGACCGCGCACACCGATGGTCCGTACGTGGA
>NZ_JTHN01000403.1 GCF_001399685.1 Paenibacillus sp. A3 | reverse complement strand
GTGCCGGAAAGCTGGAACCGGAGCACACCACCGCCTCGCTCTAGTTCTAAACCAAGCCCTCGTTCATACACTGGAAAAGAAACCAATGGACAAGGGGCCTGACCATGAACGGAGACATTTTGCTGGTGGCGCTGATTATCATCGGTCTGATCGGTCGCTCCCATATTATTACAACGGCGGCGTGCGTGCTGTTGATTATCAAACTTATCAGTTTGGAACGGTATTTGCCTACCATCGAACGGAGAGGGCTGGAGCTCGGGCTGCTGTTTTTGACGATGGGGGTATTGGTTCCGTTCGCCAGCGAACGAATAACCATTAAAGACGTGACGTCGATGTTCACCACTTGGCCGGGGATCTTGGCCTTGATCGGGGGCGCAATCGCAACGTACATGAACGGCAAGGGCTTGGAGTTATTAAAAATAGACCCACAATTGATTGTGGGTCTTGTCATTGGGTCCATTTTCGGGATTATTTTTTTGAAAGGCATTCCCGTCGGGCCGCTGATGGCCGCCGGAATTACCGCTTTTCTGTTCAAACTGTTTACGTTCGTCTTCGATAAGCTGCGTTAGCTTATCTTCTTTCGGAAGGGCCGCCTACAATTGCGGTCTGATCCGTATCGAGGCCGTAAGCGCTGTGCAGCGCCGCGATCACTTCGTTCAGACGGCCATTCTCAATGACGCAGGACGTCTTGATTTCGGACGTGCTCACCAGCAGAATGCTGATGCCAAGCTCGGAGATGACCTCGAACATTTTCGCGGCCACGCCCGGCGTGCTGACCATGCCGGCGCCAAC
>NZ_JTHN01000402.1 GCF_001399685.1 Paenibacillus sp. A3 | reverse complement strand
GTCTCGTGGGCTCGGTCAGGGCGACGGCCTCGGCAAGGCCCAGCCTGGCGGCTTCTGTCTCCAGCTCCCGCACATACGCCTCGCGCCCGGGCTCGCGTGCGCCTGGCAACCACAGGAAGGCCGGCACGCCGGCTGCACGGATGTCGGCGAGCAGCTGCAGACCGTCGGCATGCCCCTTCAGGCGCGTGCCGCGGCCCGGCAGCAATAGCAGCGGTGCATCGGCCTGCAGACCGGGCAGCAGCGTCTGTGCCCATGCACGTGCGCGGCGGTCCGGCTGCAGCCGGCGCGGGAACTGTGCGATATCCACCCCGCGCGGAATGGTGCGCAGGCGCGCCGGATCGGTCTGTGGGTAGTGCGTGCACACGTACTCGCGCACCGTCTTGGACACGCAGATCACGCGCTCGCCGTAGGTCATCACCGCGCTGTAGCGGCTGGGCGAATTAAGCCCGTGCACGGTGGTCACCAGGCGCGGCCGCGCCGCCTCGGGCATCCCACGCAGCGCGTACCAGCCCAGCCAGGCC
>NZ_JTHN01000401.1 GCF_001399685.1 Paenibacillus sp. A3 | reverse complement strand
CGAAGAAGGCGTGTTCTAAGGGGAGGGACTTGCACAATGAACAGTAGAGCAACCTGGACGGACCGGGTCGTCGACGCGGCGATCGCGCTTGTGCTCATCGTACTCGCGCTCAGCTCGTTATTTCCATTCGTGTACATCTTGGCGACGTCGTTATCGCCGATGGAGCAGGTATTGCGCGGCGGGATCATTTTATGGCCGGATCGTTTTTCGTTCGATGCGTACAGCACGATTCTGGGCAACACCAACTTTGTCCGGTCGCTGTATATCACGGCGGTCACGACGATCGGAGGAACGTTCGTCAATCTGGCCCTGACGACCTTCATGGCGTACCCGCTTTCCAAGAAGACGCTGCCCGGCAGAGAAACGGTGCTGCTGCTCGTGACGATTACGATCTTGTTCAGCGGTGGCATGATTCCGACGTATATCGTTGTCAACAAGCTCGGCCTGCTGGACAGCGTGTGGTCGCTCATTTTGCCCGGCGCGATTAGCGCATTCAATCTCATTATTCTGAAGAACTTCTTCCAGGGCATTCCTTCCGAGCTGGAAGAAGCCGGGAAAATCGACGGTTGCCGCACCTTCGGCCTGCTGTTCCGAATCGTGCTTCCGCTGTCCATGCCGGCGCTGGCGACGTTTACGCTCTTCTATGCGGTCGGCAACTGGAACCAGTTTTTCAACGCGGTCCTCTACATCACGAAGCCGGAGCTATGGACCGTGCAGGTGTTCTTGAGGCAAATGATTTTCCAGGGCTCTACACAGGATGTCATGGGGCAATCGGGCTTCGCAGGGGAGCAGGACATTCTTCCGGTCACGATTCAGATGGCGGCGATCGTCGTCTCGACGCTTCCGATTCTGGTGGTGTATCCGTTTCTGCAAAA
>NZ_JTHN01000400.1 GCF_001399685.1 Paenibacillus sp. A3 | reverse complement strand
CTCCTTGTCTTATCAGATCATCGTGCCGCTCCTTCTTGCGCTCTGCTATGTGGTGAGTCACATCGGTTTCAAAACGCTGCTCTCGTCCCTCTATCCGTTACTGGGCCTGCTCAGCATGGCCTGGATGGTCCTGATGATCTGGCGCAGGCAGCGGCCGTTCGGAACGAATTGACGCAATCGTCAGCGCGAGCCGGACGAGCATCATAAGCATGCCGGCCAGCGTAAAGACAAAGCCGCAGAGCAGGTATGGGAAATGATAAGGCGGATATTGCTCCGCATCCCGCAGGACGGCAAGCAGATCCGTAAACAAAAACAAGCTGCCGACCGCAAACAATGCAAGCAGCGCATAATCGAAAAACGTCCAACGGGCTAAATGCGGGCCGGCCTGCCGGACCAAGGAAGCGGATAAGGACGGCTGGTCTTCCGGCCGTTCTTTTGTCTGGACCGCAGCGTTCCCGCCGCCCTCCGTGTCAGCCGTATCTTGGGCAGCGGCCGCCTCCGGGACGGCTGAAGGCACGGCTTCGGCTTGAGCCCGTGAATACACGGACCACGCCAGCAAAACGGCCGATCCCGTCACGACAAGCCCAATAGCCCCGCCGAGCCAGGCAAGCATCGTCATCATCATCTGTCAACACCTCGTATATTTCTTCTTATCGGGCATGTTGTGCAAGCTCGTATACCATCCATAGAAACAACGCAAACAGCAGAACAGGCATCGCAAATACGGCGACTTGCAGCGTCCGATGGCCCGGCGAAGGCGCCTTGCGCCACAGGTAGCTGCGATTGAACCGCTGCATGCGGGATTCCCGGATGATGGACATATCCGGGGAATGTCCGGATACGGCAGCCGGAGGGCGCCGTCCGTTCGGAACGATGGTGCCACGCTTCCAGCCGATCCGGTATGTAATTTCGCGCGGTTCGCGCTCTTCAGGCTTCACCCGTATACCTCCGTTTCAATTGGGTTTTGCTTTTATATTTGCTTATTATATAGCTTCTTGGGAACGCAGGCTATGTCATTTTGTACCCCTGCGTAAAATGTCGTATGCGATGGATGCAATTTTTTATAGGGATGTACTTTTGACTATGATCTCGGCAAACTATATGGTATATAAGAATAGCTTTTTATCGAAGCCCGGAGTGTTGACCACTTTCTCAACAA
>NZ_JTHN01000040.1 GCF_001399685.1 Paenibacillus sp. A3 | reverse complement strand
GCTTGGCGACGCCAAGCCTACGGTGCGACACAGTGACGGCTGTTCCTCCGTTCCAGACCGTTTTGACGCCGTTCATCGTACGGATACCGTTCAGAATGATCCCCACCGGCTCGTCCCCGTCAAACGCGACAAAGGAATAGTCCGCCGACAAGCTTTCGGCCACCATTCGCGCCAAGAATGCATCGACCGTCATGACGATCTGGACATAGTAATCCTCGAATCCTTTGTTCCATACCTCTACCGCTTGATTCAACGTACATTCGGACAGCCGCTTCACCGAAAGCTCCATTGCCATTCCCCCATTACGTATGACTTAGGCGGAACATCACGTTCCCCTCTCTACTCCCTAGATTCTCACACCGCTCCCTGAATTGCAAGATGCTGGAATTCTCTTTTCCTGTAAGGGAACAGCGGAGCGCTTTCCCGCGTCTAAACCATGTGCGCACAACATATCAATGCATAGGAGACCACGCATGAAAAGATTTATCCTAAGTATCGCTATCCTTCTGGGTATCGTTTTCCTTCTGCTCTTGCTGATCGCAAACAAGCTATCCGACATCACAGTGACCGGGCAGCCGGAAGCCAAAATCCATTATGAAAACAAAGTGATTGTCCTGCTGTACCATGACGTCCAAGAACCGGATGCGGCCGGCATGCCCCGCCTCTTGACGGTCACGCCAAACCAGTTCGATGCTCATCTCAAGGCCCTGAAAGATCACGGTTATCAGATCATCGGCATGGAAGACTACGTCCGCTTCGCCCGGCAAGGAAAACCAGTTCCCCCGAATGCCGTCGTCCTCACCTTCGATGACGGATACGAATCGTTTTATACCCGCGCGTACCCGATTCTGCAAAAGCACAGCGTCCCCGCATCCAATTTCGTGATCGGAGCGCCGTCGGATACGAACGATCCCAAAAAGGGACAGTATTTGACGTGGAGCCAGATGCGCGAGCTGATCCGGGCCGGGCATGGCATTTACAGCCATACCTACGATTCGCACCGCATGGTCGATACTGCGCCGAAAGGCCCGCAGCAGCCGGCTCTCACGCATCCCGTCTATCTGGCTCAAATGAAACGGGCAGAATCGGCCGAAGAATTCCGCAAGCGAATTCTCAGCGATTTGACCTTCATGAACGAGCGGCTCCGCACCGAGCTTGGCGACCGTTCGAAGTTGCTCGCTTTTCCGTACGGGGCGTACGATAGAGAAACGCTGCAAGCGGCGGATGAAGCAGGCATCGAGCTGCTGTTCACCACCCGCGAAGGCATTAATACCGCCGCAGATCGGCTGGTGCACCGGATCGACGCAGGCGAGCCGTATATAACCGCGGACGCCTTGATCGCAACGATAAGCAAGTACCACAAAATGAATGATAACAATCTTTAAAAATATGGAGGATGTCCGGAAGCCGGCAGTAAAAGTCTTAACCTTGCCGGCGCTGGCACATTCGCTTTTATTAAAGCTTCCCCGTGTTTTGAACGGCGGTCATGACGGAATCGATAAGGTAAGTTTTGACCGTCATGACACGTTCCCCTCTCTGCCCCCCTTGATTCTCATTTGAACATTTGAACCGCCCGCCGCTTTCGTTCGCCTATATCACGTGCGCACACCACATCAAGCTTAGGAGGCACGCATGAGAAGGCTTATCCCGGGCATCGCCTTTCTGCTGCTCTTGCTGACCGGGGTCACGCTGACCGGACACACGCTGCAGTCGGAGGTCGAAGTCCATTATCAAAATAAAGTTATCGTTCTGCTGTACCATGACGTCCAAGAGCCGGAAGCCGCCGGTTTTCCGCAGCCGTCGACGGTTACGACCGTCCAACTCGACGCTCATCTGCAAGCGCTGAAGGGCCACGGCTACCAGATCATCGGCATGGAAGACTACGTCCGCTTCGCCCTACAAGGAAAATCCGTTCCCGCCAACGCCGTCGTCCTCACCTTCGATGACGGGTACGAGTCGTTCTATACCCGCGCGTATCCGATTCTGCAAAAGCACGGCGTTCCCGCATCCAACTTTATGATCGGAGCGCTATCGGATACGTATCATCCCGACGCGGAGCCGCATCTGACGTGGGACCAAATGCGGGAGCTGGTACGGGCGGGATACGGCATTTACAGCCATACCTACGATTCGCACCGCATGCTCCATACCGCTCCCAGCGGCCAGCCGCAGCCAGCGCTCACCCATCCCGCCTATCTAACCCAGCGGAAGCGGGCCGAAGCGACCGAAGAGTACCGCAGGCGGATTCGCAGCGACTTGACGTTTATGAACGAGCGGCTCCGCGCCGAGCTTGGCAATCATTCGAAGTTGCTTGCTTTTCCGTACGGGGCGTACAATGAAGAGACGCTGCAAGCGGCGGAGGAAGCAGGCATCGGGCTGCTGTTTACGATTCGCGAAGGCATCAATACCGCCGCGGACCGGCTGGTATACCGGATCAATGCGGGCGAGCCGTACATGACGGCGGACGCCTTGATCGCGACGATACGCAAGTATCATTAAAGAAAACTCAAAATTTTTTGCGGAATCAATGAACCGGAGCCCCGTTTCGTTCGCCTATAAGGTAGAGGAAGTCAGGAAGGTGACGTAAATGGATCAGGAAAAGCTATATATGAAGCAGTGCAGGAACGGAGATAAAGAAGCTTTTTTCAAGCTGATCGAGCCGTTGTTAAGCCGCGTCTACAGCACGTCGGCCGCGATACTGCGTTCCTCGCATCTGGCGGAGGATGCGGTACAGAATGCGTTGCTCGAGGCGTATCAAGCCATTATGAACGGCAAAAATATCCGCAATTTCAAGAGCTGGTTCAATCATTTGACCGCCTGCCGCGCGCTCGATCTGGCCAGGCAGCGTTCGAAATTGGCCAGCCGGACCGGCGATCTGGAGGAGATTGAAGTCCCGGACGAGCACGCCTCCCCGATCGACGCGCTCATCCGCAAGGAAGCGGGCCATGAGCTGCTGGAATCGGTGATGTCGCTGGACATCAACCACCGGACGGTCGTTATTTTGTACTATTACCAAGAACTGTCTCTTGACGAAATCGCCAATGTGCTTAGCGTGAAGAAGGGCACGATCAAATCGCGGCTGCACGCCGCCCGCTTGAAATTGAACGAAAAAATGATGCAACCTAATCCAAAGCAGGTGATGGAATGTTGAAATCGGTACGCGATAAACAAGTCAAAGAAGAGCTCACCCAATCGCTTCAAGAGCTTCCGGTCCCGGCATCGCTGCTTCAATTCGCCAAGGACGTTCCGGACATGACGGAATCGATGCCTACAGTCCCGGCCGGCAGGCCGATCCGACGGCGCAGCAGGAAGGCGCGTTTCACCGTCGCCGCAGCCTGTGCCTTGGCCGTAGTCGCTTCGGTCGGCGCGACGCAAGTTTCCCCAACGTTCGCCAATATGGTAAAGGGCCTTCCGGGCTTTTCCGGCGTGTTAGGCTGGCTGGATGAAGTACGGGGCTATGACGGCGTCCGCAATGCGCACTCCTATGGTTATGAACCGACCGAGCCCGTCGTGAAGCAGTTCGGCGACGTCACCATCGGCATCAGCGATGTTTATTTAACCGGCGATAAGCTTTCCTACAAGACGTTCATCAAATCCGACGAAATCAAGAAAAACGCGATCAAACGGGATAACGGCTATTTGGATGTGGACCAGAGAAAAATCACGAATTATACCATCAGTAGCTATGACTTCGAGGAAGCTATCGGTCAAGGCAGCGGGGGCACCATCGAGTCCGTTGACGCAACCAAGGAACCAACCCAAGTCGAAACTTCCGAATTGTCCCTAACGCCGCAGCAAGTCATGGATTTTATAAACAAGAACCCGAAGGAGCTGCGGTTCCGCGTATCCAAGGTTCAACCGGGACAACAAAATTCGGAGTTCTTGTTCGAACTCAGCGTGCCGTTCGATAAGTCGCAATGGCGCGAAGACCTTATTGTTCCGCTTCGTCAGCAGGTTGAGGTGGCCGGGGACTCGGATCTTCCGTCGTTTACCTTGGATCAGATCAAGATTACGCCTACGAATACGCACCTTGATGTGAAGATCCAGCAGGGTGCAAACCATTATTTGGAGTTTAGGCAGACTGGCGATAATGAGAATAAATTGCAACCTTATCTTACCGATGACAAGGGGAACAAATACCCGTTAAAGGTGGATAATGTGCAGAAAATGTATGACAGCCTTGCTCGGCCTGGCGATTGGGACGGCAACAAGATGGAGTTCATGTCTTCGCCTTATTTCGACCCGTCCGTGAAGCGGCTAACCTTGCACCTGAACGGCTTCCAGCTTACCGAAAAAACGCCGAGCGCCTCATTTACGCTCTCGCCCGGCGAGAAGCTGCCGAAAACGGTACGCTTTAAGGATAAACAATTTACGATCGTCGGGACCTCTTATAAAAAGGGTTACCTGTGGCTCAAAATCAAGAAGGATCGTCCGGAAGACGTCCGCTTGGGCGTCCAGTTCGGCATTCCTCGGGACCTCGGGCAAGCATATCAAGAGAAAATAAAAAATACACCGGAATTGAAGGAATTGTACGAACCGCGTCCCGGCGTTGCGTTAATCGACGGGGTGGCGCGGTCCGAGCGGCCGGAGGAAGACTATTTCGAAGCCGGCATCATGACGCCCGAGCAGGACTCTTACGAAATTACGATGCTGCGTAACGCCAACCCGATCCCGCTGAAAAAAGAGATCACGTTTGAAATTAGAAAGTAACAGTTTTAATGTTGCCGATACTCGGCGCCACCACTTTTGTTGAAGCTTCCCCGTGTTTTGAACGCGTTCATGACGGAATCACACCGGCATGATGCGATCAAGACACGGGTGTTTTTTTGGGGAAATAGCAGCATTACGGTTCCATAATAATGGCTACCCATGGATGTTCTCCAGTACCGGCTCTACCTTTTGAATATGGTAAGAGATGCCTTTATGCTATTAAGGAGAATCTTATGCCTACCATTGCCGAACGACTAAAAGATCTACGCGAGCAAAATCAAGTCAAACGAGAGGAACTCGCCCAAGTCCTCGGGGTTTCCGTTCGTTCAATCAGCCATTATGAGTCGGGCAACAGACGGCCGGATTATGAAGGTCTTCTTGCTCTTGCAGATTATTTCAACGTTAGCCTGGATTATCTCGTTGGCCGCTCCAATGATCCAGAGAAGCACTAACGGATGTGAAAAAACCTTGATTCGGGTACGACCAGCTGCGACCCAAACCAAGGTTTTATTTATTTTACCTCGTTATTTATTCGTAATAATAACTGTTTGGGACGAAGGCTCCCACTTCACTTCCGCCCCCAGCGCCTCGCCGATGAAACGGACCGGAACCATCGTATGGCCGTTCACGATCTGCGCCGGCACTTCCAGCGTTTTGGCCGAACCGCCGACCGTGACATTTTTATCGCCGATTTTCAAATACACCGTCGTCGTTCCTTTTTTGGCGGTCACGGACTGTTCCTTTTCGTTCCAATCGATCGTGGCGCCCAGCTTTTCAAAAATCGCCCTTAGCGGCACAAGCGTGCTTCCTTCGACGATAACCGGCGGCTGTTCGAAGCTTTGCGCGGCACCGTCAATGGTTACCTTAATGGCGTCGGTGCCGCCTGTGGACGCTTCGAAACGGAAGGTATCGCTACCGAATACCGGCGTGAAATCAACTGACGTTACGACACTCTCGCTGCTGCCGCCACGCGGATCGGTTTTGGTTTCTTTCAGCAATATGCCGGTTTCTTTGTCGAACCATTGCTCTCTGGCCGGGGCGATCCCCTTTTCCACTCTCTCGATCCCTTCGGCATCCGTGAATTTTCGATTCAATGGCTTGCTTGCACCCGACAGGTGATAGGCGGTCCGGCCAAGGAGCGTTTCTTCTCCTTTAAAAACCGGAGCTTCGTTATATTCTAACAACGCCTTCAGTTCTCGCTTGGACATCTTGGAGAAGCCGTCCCATTCCATCCCGTTCAGCTTTACTTTGCTTGTTTTCCCTTCCGTGATGAAAACTCCGTCGTCTCCGTTGATGATCGAAGTGCTCATCGTTTTGTCGCTTCCGTCATAGTTGACCTCCGATCGGTACCGGGCATTCGGCACATCCTCCCATTGCTTGTATGACACAACCTTGCTCGTTCCATTTTCGATCGTGGACGTCTCCTTCCATTCCAAGTAAAACGGGCTCGGCTTCTTCCCTTCGATTTCCTTGGCGACCTGCTTAAGGGTTAATGCGCCGGTTCCGGCTCCTGCCGGGGCAGCCGTCGCTCCGTAAAGAGGCAGCGCCATGGCAAGCAATGCGAGACCTAGTCCTGCGGACACCCATTTTCGATTGTTCAACATCATCATATCCTCCATCTTTCCATATAGGATTGCGGCGGTGCTGAGATTTCGCCCCGAATCATCGCCACTTGGGCCGGACGAAAACACCTCCTTATCTTAAGGCGAAGCAAAATCGAATTCGGTTCACCCATGAACCGACTCGCCGGTTCGTTCGCCTATAAGGTGTACGACCCAAAAAGAGGAGGAGCAAACCACAATGAAAAAAACAACCATTGCCGTATTAAGCGCAGCCGTATTATTAGGAGGACTCGCACCGCTGGCCGTTCGAGCCGATGCAACCGCCGTTTCCGCAAACCAAACCGCCGCAGTGCCAGTTGCGACGCAAGACGCAGAAACCTTCAAGTTGAACCCGGCCATCCAAAAGCAGTACCGCGGGGCCACGTTCACGTTGAAGTCGCTGTCGGCCTCTCCGGAGACGACCGAATTTGTCTTGGCCCGCCACGTCCCGGACGGGATTGCAAAAGAAGTCGATGAACAGCTCATGAAAATGAGTTATTTGGTCACGGACGACAACGGATGGATTTACGAATACCAAAAGGCTAAAGAGCAATTCCAAGAGCAGCCGGACGGCTCTTTCGTCCCCCACTATACCGAAAATGTGATGCCTTTGCAGGGGAAGCCCAAGGAACTGAACATTAGGCCGTATGTAGGAGGCTGGTACGACGATACAAGCACGATGTTCTCGGATAAAGCAAATGTGACCGCACCATTGACCGGCCAATATCCGCTGACGCTCGATCAAGGCAAAATCGGCAGCATGTCGGTAACCGGCGTGGACTTCGGCAAGGATAAAACCATTCTGAAACTGGCGATCGCCGGAGAAACGGCATCCGTTCAGAAGACGGGCACTTGGCTTGTACAAAACGGGAAACAGCTTGATGTGACCCGCACCGAATTAGTTGGAGTAAAGGACGGCGTCTACCAGTACGAGCTGGAATTTCCGGCCGTGGACCCGGCAGCACAGCTTGAGGTGCTGACCAAGCGCATGACGCCTGTGACGTTCCTGAAGGAACTGGAGATGAAGGTTCAGCTTCCGCAATAACGACAACAACCCGCGAGGAGGTTACGCTCCGCGCGGGTTGTTGTTATGCTGCTTCGTGAAAATGTTGGCGAGACCCCAATGAAAGCCACGGAACATTTACCTGATCGTCAACTATCCCTCATCGTCTCGACTGACGCCAAAGCAGATACAGAAAATAAGGGCCGCCGACGGCCGAAACGACCAGTCCGGCGGGAACTTCCACCGGCGGTACGAGCCCCCGGCCGAGCGCGTCTGCGACGAGAACGAGCAGCCCGCCCAGGAGAGCCGCCGTGGGGATCAAGATGCGATGACGCCCCCCTACAAGCTGCCTGGCGGCATGAGGCACGATCAGTCCGACGAACCCGATGGTGCCCACCACGGCTACGGCCGAACCGGTCAGCGCGACAGCCATCGCCAGCAGAGACGCCCGCAGAAGCTCGACTTTGACACCGAGTCCGAGGGCTACCGGGTCTCCGAGACGGATCACGTCCAGATGAACAGCCAGCAGCCAGGCGAGCGGAATAAGGAGCAGCATCCAAGGCAGCACTTGCAGCACCTGGTCCCATGACCTGCCCCACAAGCTTCCGCTGAGCCAAATAAGCGCCGTGTTCACGTTGGGCGTGGCCCGCGACACCAGCAGGTGAACGCCTGAGGAGCAAAACGCGCTGACGGCCACCCCCACGAGTGCCAGCCGGACGGGAGCGACGCCTCTGCGATAAGCAAGCAAATATACGGCAAATGCGGCGGCGATACCGCCGCCGAAGGCCGCTGCCATGAGCGCGGAAGGCGCAGACAGCGGAAACAGCAGCGTCACGACGACCGCAGCCAGCCCCGCGCCTCCCGTAATGCCAAGCGTATCGGGAGCGGCGAGCGGATTGCGCATGACGCCTTGGGCGATGACGCCGGCGACGGCCAGACCGGCACCGGCCAGCAGCGCGAGCGCGATGCGGGGCAGCCGGTAGTCGAAAATAATCGCAGCCGTATTCGGATCGCCTTGGCCGACGAGCGACGCCAGGATCGGCCCGATTCCAAGCTTCGCATCCCCGATGCCGATATTGGCGATGGCGAGAAGCAGGGTCGCGAGCGCCAGCAGGCCGAGGACGCCGGCGTTTCGCCGTCTGCCTGCCGCAACCGGAGCATGCTGTCGATTCATTCGGCATTCCCCTCCTTGCGCCTGCGACGGGCCAGATAAATAAAGAACGGCGTGCCGATCAGCGCCGTGACGACGCCCACCGGGGTCTCATACGGAAACAGCACGAAGCGGGAAGCGAGGTCCGCGAGCAGCAGCAGCACCGCCCCGAGCAGGGCGGACAGCGGGATCACCGCCCGGTAGTCCGCGCCGGTCAAGTAACGCACGATATGCGGTACCATCAGCCCGACAAAGCCGATCGGACCGGCGACGGCTACGGACACGCCGGCCAGCAAGATCACAACAAGCGTGATCAGGCTCCGGGTCTTCCATACGCGCTGGCCCAGTCCGCGGGCCATATCTTCGCCCAAGCTGAGGATGGAAGCGGAGCGTCCGAGCGCGAAGGCGGCAGCAAGCGCGGGAACGCCCCACCAGAGGAGCGTTTGGACGTGCTCCCACTTTCTCCCCGACACCGATCCCGCGAGCCAGAACAGCACGCTATCGGTTTTCGTTTCGTTGAAAATAAGCAGCGCCTGCGTTGCCGCCGACAGGATCGCTTGGATGGCCACCCCCGTCAGGGCCAGGTTGACCTCCATATGTGCTCCTTTAAAGGCGGAAGCCATCGCGAAGACGACGACCGCCGCTGCGGCTCCCCCTGCAAAAGCGGCAGCCACCGTATATCCGCCCGCCACAAACGGATACGTGACGGCCAGAAAGACGACCGCCACCGATGCCCCGGCGTTGATCCCGAAGACGCCCGGAGAAGCAAGCGGATTGCGCGTCACGGCTTGCATCAATGCGCCCGCAACGGCTAGATTCGCCCCGGCGAACGCCGTGACAACCGTGCGGGGAATCCGGATGTTCCGGATAATACTGTGCGTCCGCGACCCGTCATCGTGAAGCAGCGAGGCCAGAACGGACGATATCGGCATCGACGTTGAGCCGACGGCGACGGACAGCAAGAGCGCCGCCGCCAGCAGCATGAAACCGGCCGCCGCCACCAGAGCGATCCGAGCCGCGCGCCTGCGGAGCGCTTTGGTTTCCGTGAGCGGCTGTACGGAATAATCCACTAGTACCCGACCCCTTCGCTATCGAATCTGACGAACTCGTTCCAGAGAGCATCAGGCCGAGGTTATTTGGCTGCGAATAGCAGCTTATCCGCTTGGTCGATCATCACATTCGCCCCCTGCACACTGCGGCGGAGCGACCAGGCATACCGGTCCACTTCATATACCTGCTTGTTCTTCACCGCCTTGAGGTCCTTCCACAGCGGGTCTTTCTGAATGGGCCGGCCGCCCTCCTTGTCGCGCTTGTCGCTGTCGGCGGACATCAGCACGATCGTGTCGGGATCGATTTCGAGAAGCTGCTCCAATGTCAAATTGGCGTTCGTCGAGGTAGCCGCATATTTCGAAACATCCTTCAAAGCATACGTATACCCGAATTGCATCAGCAGCTGCGAGGTGAAAAATTCCGGGCTGCGCACGGCGATTTCGTTGTCCGTATTGCCGATGAGCAGCACGCTCGGCTTCCCTTGCGGCGCCTTGGCCTGCAGCGCTTTGAGCTTGGCCTTGTGGGCTTCGATCACCTTCTCCATCTCGCTGCGTTTCCCGACCGCCTCGGCGACCGTAAGCGCCGTCTTCAGCGTATCGTCGTAATTGGCGTTCAAGTTTTTCAAGGCGATCGTCGGCGCGATTTTGGACAATTCCGCATATACGTTTTTATGCCGGTCCGTGTCTGCGACAATCAGATCGGGCTGCAGTATCTTGATCTTCTCCAAGCTGGGCTGGGCGCGGGTGCCTACCGGGGTGTAGCCCTCGATTTTTTTCAGCACCTCGGCAGCGATCAGATTCGGTTTATTGTCGTCGGCGACGCCGGTCGGCTTCACGCCGACATCCAGCAGCGCGTCGATGAAGCCCAGCTCCAGCACGACAATCTTCTGCGGGGAGCTTGGAACCGGCGTTTCGCCTAGGTCATGCTTGATGGTTAGAGCGGCAGCGGAGCCTGCGTTTTTCGTCTCGGCCGATGCGGATTTCGTCTCTGTCGAAGCCGGTTTGGCTTCGGCCGACTTGTCCGGTGTGCCTTCTTTGGAGCAGCCGAACAGCAAGGCGCTGATCAAGGCGATAACAGCCAGCAGGAAAAGAGGCTTAAGAAGTTTCACGTTATGTATCCCCTTTGCATAGGTATGATATTCCGGTCGGCACTCATTATAGCAAATCGCCATTCCAGTGACAATGATAATCATTATCATAATTTTCCGCGACCTTTTATCCCCACCCTTCGTTCCCCCATTTTTTTTGAAGAAGGGTTTCCCCAGCAAATGCCGAATAATTTAAGAGAGAAGTCCGCACCCCTAAAATTCATTGAGTAAGGAGGAATTTCCCTTGAATTCAACCGCCCGCCTGGGCAAATCTCTGATGCTCTTATCCTTGGCGCTGATGCTCTGGTGTATCGGTCTTACGCTTCCCGTACCCCAAGCCCAAGCGTCCTCCTATTCTTACGAGGCGGCTCCCAAAGGAATCGTCGGCGTCACCAAGCCGAATCTCACGTTTTATTTCGATACCGATTTGGCCTTTGCGCCCTCGTCTTACACCATGACGCTGAACGGGCAGAGCGTGCCTGCCAGTTACGACCATGACAAAGGGACGTTCGCGTATACGCCCGACAAAGATCTCGCGCCCGGAAATTACAACGTGCAAATGTCGATCACCTATCCCGGCTATAAGCCTATCGAGCAATCGTGGTCGTTTACCATAGCGAAAGACGCGGTCAGCCGCTTTGAGGCTCCTACCCCGGAGGACCAGACTGGGCTCGCCGCCATAAACGACTACCGGGTGCTGTACGGACTCCCCCAGCTTCAAATGAACGAGCGGCTTTTCGCTATGGCGAAGGCGCATGCGAAATATTTGGATACCAACAAAATCGCCCAAAGCGAAAAAAGCCAAGAGAGCCTGCATGATCAGAACCCGAACAAAACCGGATTTTTCGGCCAATCGCCGCTGGAGCGCGCCGCTTACTACGGGTATTCGGCCAAGCTCGGGGAAGACGCCGCGTATCACGTGGGATCGATCGGCGAGACGGTCGACGTGCTGTTTGACGCGCCGTACCACCGTTCTCCGTTCTTGAACCCGGATGCCAAAGAAGTCGGTATTGCCAAAGTGGGGGATTACACGATCATCGAATTCGGCTTCGGAACGAGCGACTCCTCGCCCATCGTCGTCTCGCCGGCGGACGGGGAACGGTATGTGCCAACGTCCTTTGACGGGAACGAAGCTCCAGACCCGCTGCGTATGCATACGAGCGGCAAATACCCTGTCGGCTACCCGATCATGGCTCAATATTTCGGCGAGAATGTGGACAAAATCAAGCTGCTGAGCGCCGAACTGACCGATAATGCCAAGCAGAAGATCGACTTGTTTACGAATTCGCCCGAAAACGATGACAAATTGACCAATGCCGTCATTATGCTGCCGCGCAAGCCTCTGCAAGCGGATCAGACTTATCTCGTCAAGCTGAGCCTGCAGGTGACCAAAAAAGACGGCACCACGACCACCGAGTCGAAAGAATGGAATTTCACGACGGAACCGGTGCCGCAGCTCGGAAAAACGAAGCTGCACCGGAATGCGTCCGATTACCTCAAGCAGGCGGTCACCGTCCTGCCGATTCAGCGTAAAGCAAGCTTCGGGCTGGACGACAGCAGCTATTCGGTCGACGGCGTCTCCTTCCCGATGCAGCGGACGCCGGTCATCGTCGACGGCTCCTCGTACTTGTATATCCGCGACTTGGCCGCGGCGCTCGGAGCGAACGTGGAATGGGACGAGCAGCAGCGCGCAGCCGTGTATACGAAAGGAACGCTTAAGGTCACGCTGCACACGACGAAAAACGCGTACGAAGTGAACGGCGACCTGCGGCAAACCGATACGCCTGCCCGGCTGGTCGGCGATAACACGATGGTCCCGGTGCGACTGCTGGCCGAAGTGCTGGGGGCTAAGGTAGATTACGCCGAAGCCACTCGGACGGTCATGATTACTTACTGATAGGGGCGGCCCTGTCAGAACCGGACCCATCCATGCAAAAGACACCGCATCCTGCCACAGCAGGAGCGGTGCCTTTTTTTTCATGCGCATTCTATTCGTCTTCGTCTCCGCTATCCCCTCCGCCGTCATCGTCATCGGAAGCGCGGGAAGTGCGGGAGGAGCCGGAAGAACCGGAAGAACCGAAGAAGCCCGAGCTTGAGCTTGAAGCGCTTGCCCGGCGTGCCGCCGCTTCTCTTCTTTCTTCGTCGATTTCCCGCTGATACAGCCGTTTCATCTCGCCTACGATTCTATCGATATCATGGCATTCATTGACAGCTTCGATGTAACGGCCTCCGGCAATATGGCCTTCTACGCGCTGAATAACAGATGTATAAGGACCTTCGAACCTTCGAATCTCGATCCTGGATCTTACCTTGGCGCGTGTAGAGCGGTAGCTCGATTGCGCTCGATTGAGCGCTTTCTCCGCCTGCCGTTTCTGATCCAGCCTCTGATTGACGGTTCCGGCAAACTCATTCGCGAGATCGGTTAAGCGGACAACGTGCTGCTCAATCGCTCCGAGACGATAAGGCGGGACGAACAGCCGCTGATTCAGCTCGTTATTTAACGAATCCGCCCTTGCGAGCATCATGTCGATCTGGTCTGCCCCGAGGAAGCGCAGGCTGTTTTGCTTCACCAGCTTCACTGCCGCGTCAAGCGCCGACCGCGCCTGCTCCTGCCTGCTTTTCAAGCTGCCGTAGCCCCGGTCCAACTGCTCGATGGCGCTGCGGCAATTCCGCTGCATCTCCTCGGCCTCGCGAAGCCGTGCAAGCATGTCGTCCAAGGAGCTTCGGGCGGTATCGTAATCCTGGTGCTCTTCGTCGGATTGCCGTTTCACCTCGGGCAACTGCTGTTCCATCTGCTTCACATGCCGATCGATTATCCCGTAACGACTCCACATGTCCTGCCAATGCTCTTGAGCATAGCATTGGCGCGTTCTCGCAAGCGCCGGCGCGAGCGCCGCGTCCGTTGTCCGGTATTCCCACAGCTTCTTCTGCACATGCTGAATGTCTTTCGGGTTCTTCCGCCGGAACGCCGCATGCCGCTGCGTCATCTCGACTGCAGCCTTTAAAAGGCTGCTGACTTGCGCGGCGGTAGTTCTGACTTGTTCAAGGTTGCCGGCCTTGAGCTCTTCCAGCATGTCCTCGGATAGCCTCCGGGCGTCGGCAAGGCTCCCGTAAGGATCGATATGAAGCAAATTCAGACGATGCTCTTCCACGAGCTTCTTCACTTTGGCCTTAGCTTGGTCCAGTCGGCCCGGGAAAGCCCGGTATTCGTTCAAATAGACACCAATGTCCTTCACGTCCCGACTGATGCTTTGCAGCCGGGCTTCGGCTTGCGACGCGATCCGCTGCGCTCCGACCGGGTCGGGCCGCGATGTATCGGACGCTTGCTGCAGCTCCTGCCGAAGCCGCTCCAGCTCTTCGTACGTTTGGTTCAGCGGAAACGCAAGCTCCGCCGTCCGGGTCTTCGCCTCAGCTTCTACGGCGGCGCGCTGATCGGCAAGCCGCTGAAACCGCGGCGACAGGGCTTGGGCCGCTTCCAGAACGCGGCGGACCTCGGCACGAACCTCCTTGAAGGACGCCCTCAGCCGTTTGAGTTCGCCCTTCGAATCACGGATAAACCGCGAGAGCTTAATGAAGCGGAGAAAGAAAATCTTCGTCTCCATTAACACAGTCAACCGCCGACTGACGGCCACCGTCAGATTCGCCAACCGTTCGTCCGCCTGCTTCACGATCGATTTGGTGTTCCCCTCTGCATTCCCTTCGTAAGGTCTTAATTTCTCCGCTGCGCTCATCACGTTCACCAGCAGCCGCTGCGCCCTGCGGCGAAGCCATCCGATCCTCAGCTTGTAGACAAGTCCGCATCCGAGCACAACAAGTAAAACCGGTACAGTAACCAGTACCAGGAAGAACGTGCCGGCGGAGATGGTAATCTTCCCCGAATGCGGGGCATCCGCCGGAGCAGGAACTGCAGCCGGCGGCTCCTGCGGCTTCTCTGCGGGCGGCTGCACCGCCTGAGCAGGCTCGGCCGGAGCGTTCTCCGAAAGCACGCCGCCTGCAGGAACCGGGTCGGCCAGCGCGTTCTGGTGGATCAGCAAACCTAGCGCCAGTATGACGCCGAGTAGTATTTTTTTCATCCTTCCACCTCATCCGTATCGGTGCTTTTAGGAAGATTATACTAGAAACGGCGGCCGGCCAACATCCTTTTTGTCGGATTATGGCACTTTTAGAGTAACAAAAAAGGCACCCGAAGGCGCCTTGTCTTTAGTTCAAGTTTTATGGCTCTACCCGACCGGCTTACCGCTCATCCCTTGCCGGAGCGTTCATCCACGTTCACGTCGAGAATGTCCAGCAGGAAGACGAATACCGGAATCCCGATAATGAGCCCCCATACCCCGAAATAATGCTCGGAGAAGATGAGGATGATGAACGTGTAGAACATCGGAAGATTCGTTTTGGACGACATCAGCTTCGGGTTCAGGAAGTATCCTTCCAGGAAGTGCAGGATGGTAATCATCACGATCACATAAACGACCATCAGCAGGCCGCCCAGCGTGTAGCCGATAATGCAAAGCGGAATAAGCGAAATAATAACGCCCGCCACTGGAATCAAGCTGAGCAGGAACACCATGATCGACAGCGCGAATAAATACGGATAACCCAGTATCCATAACCCGATCATCGTAAAAATCGTATTAAACACGGCGATCAGCAGCTGCGCTTCGATCACCTTGCCGAAGGAAAGCACGAACTTCCGACCGAAATACTCCAGCTCGTTATAGAGCCACGCGATTCTGCTCGTTTGAAATTTGGAGGTAAACCGGACGATGCGGTTCTTTTCCAGGATGAAGAAGAGGCTGAGCAGCAGCGCGAAAATAAACGTCGTTCCCCAGTTGCTAATCTTGAGCACATATTCGAAGCCTTGCTTCACATAAGATTGCAGGTTCAATTCCTTCAAGATGCCCGCGATCCATCTGGACAGCTCGTCATCCGGCTGAGGCGAGTTCATCAGTGTAAACACGACGTCGTACAGCTGCTTGATTTGGACGATAACCTTAGGCAGATTGTAAGCAATCGCCCAGCCCAACAGGCTGCAAATGATCAAATACAGCAAGATCACGACCGTCTTGCTGTTGATCCGGATGACGCGGTTCAACTGTGCCGTGACATACCCTTGCAGACGGTACATGATGAAGGTGAACAGGAAGGTCAGCAGCACCAAATTCAGCATATCCCGAATTTGGAACAGCAAAAAGCAAAGTATGAGCAATATGGCGAATCGTCTTACCGTCAGATTGGAAAACATCGTTTTAAGCCATTCCATACATCTAATCTCCTGTCGCCGCCGGAATAAGGAATAAAACTTCCCATGCAGTATACGAAGCAAAGGGAGCGAAAGTTTCAGGGAAACGCACCCGATTCGACATAAATATTTCAAAAGGCAACAAGAGACAGCATGGGAACGTGTCCCGCTGTCTGGGTATCGCTGCTGCTAGAACCGGATTTTTTTCGCCAAATCGTTAATCGGCTTCACGTCTCCGGCTTGCACCGATCCGGTAAAATATTTGTCCGCCTTGCCGAGCCGGACGCTCCGGGCGTCGGCAGCCAGCAGATCGCCGGTCGATTGAAAATAGTAATAGGTCGTATCCAAGCCTTGGAATACCGCGGCCCCGGTCAATGCTTTCTTGCCGGCATACAGCTCGGCGTCGGCCGCTTTGTACGTTACCTCCTTCACCTGATCGTCCATATAGATCACGATGAAATTTTTGTACATTTCCATGGGATTGTTGTTCACTTCGTCCTCGCCTTGGAAGAAAGGCGTGCCGAGGACGGCTTTCACCTGGGCGCGGCTCTGGCCCAGAGCCAAACCGCCCACCGATACGGTCCCTTGATCCGCCTTCACAGCCGCCGTGTCGAACCGCTTGCCGTATTTGCCGTTCTTCTCGAACAGACGGTCGATGATGACCGCCGACTCCGCGCGCGTGACCTTCTCCTTCAGCGCCAGGTCTCCGCCGCTGCGGCCCTGCAGAATGCCCGCGTCCTTGGCGATGGAAGCCGCCTTCGCCTCGTCTACCTCCTTGAACCGCAGGGAAGTATCGAGCAGCCGGGCAACGATCCGGGCGATATCGAGCCGCGTAATCGGTCGGTCGAGCGCCTCCTTGGACAGCGAGCCGTCTACGAACCCTTTGCTTTTCTGCGCTTCGTTCACGTACGGCTCCCACCATTGTTCGGACGGCGCGCCCGGCCGATAGGCCGGATTGTCGGTCATCACGATCATTTTGACGAACTGCGCCCAGGTGACGCTGCTCTCCGGATCGAACCGGTCCTCGGATACCCCGTCGACGACCTGCATCTGATACGCGTTAATAATGCTATTCTGTGCCCAAGTGACGTTATCGATATCTTGGAACAGCCAGTGGGCTTGCGTGCCCGAGGAGAAAGAACCCCATAAGATCCCGCAGCCGGCCAACGTGATAATCGCCTTCTTCAAAGGTTTCATTAGCTTTTATCGTCCTTTTTTCGTTTTTTATTCAGTTTTGTTGTTTATTCCGCCCCCGAGTGCTGCTTCGCTGCCTGGAATGCGGCATCGATCCGGCCCCGGAGCCCGCTCCAGAACTCGCCGATATTTCGCTTCGGGTCGCCGATGAGACTCTCGCCTTTTTTGCCGGGATGGTAGATGACGTCCTTGTTCCGGTTGATCTCCTCCAGGTAATCCTGCACAATCTGCGCCGTCTTCGTATCCGGGTGCTGCTTCACCAACTGCTCGTAGCTGCGCTTGACCGCCGGAAGCAGCTTCATCGTGCTTTCATCGATGGAATCGTACCGGTATCCATGAATGTACTGCTCCATATAATCGACATACAGCGCTTTGATTTCGGTCCTTCGATGGCCGGAGGGGTAGCCCGTCAAGTAATTCTCCGCCTGCAGGATGCGATCCGCAAGCTCGCTGCGTCCGATCAGCAGACGGCCGTCGTCGAAGAACGTCTTGTTCGACTCCGCCGCCCGGATGGCGAGGTAAGCCTTCACATCGTCGGACGCGAAAGAAGCGTACGCTTTCTTCAAAGCCTCATAGTCAATTTTCCAATAAAAATCGCCTTCGCCGCTCATGTCCAGCGCAAGCTTCCCTTCGGTTTGCCGCAGGAGCCACTGCTTCAGCGTGTCGTCGTTTTGGATTTTATTGAAATCGAGAGGAAACCCGAGCTCGCGCAGCTTCTCGGCCGTTCCCGGCTGCTCCAGCATCCGCTTGAAATTGGCGTTCACGCCCGGCAGCAGTTGATCGTAATACTGCTCCAGCCGCAGCAGCATTCTGTCCGCCGTCTTCACGTCGGCCTTCTTCAAGTTGGCGTCCAGAAACGCCGTGATTTCCCGGGCTTCCTTCGCCCCAGAAGCGTTCATGTCCAGCTGCTTCAGCAAGTCCTTGCCGCGAACCGGTTCCGAACCGGGCGTCCCCGGCTGCGGGGAAATTGGCTGCCCTTGCGGCTCCTTCACGGTCAACGAGTTGTCGCCGCTTCCGCACCCCGTCATGACCGTCACAGCAAGCAGCGCCTGAACGGCCATCTTTCCAGCACGTTTCAACATCTGTACTCCACCTCATGTTGTTTTCTCTACGATTTCAAATCATACACCATGGTAAAGGCGTCTTCACCGGACTTTCCGGTCACCCGCTCGGCGACCAACAGCCGGCGGCCGAGGTCTTTGCGGCGCTCCAGCTTCCGGCACAGCTCGAAGCCGCTTAATCGGGGCATCATGACGTCGAGCACCAGCGCATGCGGGCGGAACGTCTAAGCACTCTGAAGTCCATGCGCCGCCTCCTCCCGGGCCGGTTTTACAAAAAAGAGAAGCCCGAACGACGCACAATCGGGCTCCTCTTCCATAGATGATGAGAGTACTTAAATGATAGCATTCCGGACTTCCACTTTCAACTGTTTCGGAGCGTGCCAAACCGGTCAAATATGTTTCCCGTGCTTGCGCAAGTACCGCTCGATATCGTTGTACATCCCGCCCTGATTGGCGTATTTGACGTAGTTTTTAGCCGTCCGCAGCCAGTCCAGCGTCGAGGGCTGCACCTCCGCCAGCGCTTCCTCCATATCCCGCATCCGGACCGGACGCTCGACGCCGGTTTCGAGAATTTCAATCAGCACCTGCTCTACCGCACGCTCGCACACGTTCGCGATGTCCGCGCCGGAGAAAAATTCCGTCGCCTTCGCCAGCTTGGCCGTGTCCAGCTTCTCGGCATACCGACCCTGCATCTGCAGCGCGAACATGTGCTGCCGCGCCTCCACATCGGGAGGCTCGACGAAGACGAGACGGTCGAACCGGCCGGGACGCTTCAGCGCGTTGTCGACGTCCCACGGCATATTGGTCGCGCCGATGATCAGCAGGTGGTCCGTATCGCTGTCGATGCCGTCCATCTCGTGCAGAAACGTATCGACCAAGCCTCTCGTGAGCGAGGACGACTTGGAACGGTTGAAGCCGATGGCGTCGACTTCGTCGAAAAACATGACGCTAGGCCGCTGCGCCCGCGCTTTATCGAACATTTCCTTCAGATTGCGTTCGCTTATCCCGATGTACGGGTCTAAAATATCCGTAATGTGAACCGTAATAAACTTCGCCCGGCATTCTCCCGCGGTCGCCCGGGCCATATAGGTCTTCCCGCAGCCAGGCGGTCCGTACAGCAGCACGCCGCCCCCCGTCTTCTTCCGAAACTTGGCGAACAAGCCTTGATTGAAAAACGGGCTGATGATCTTCATCTGGATCGTTTTCTTCAAGTCCTTGAGGCCCGCCACGTGCTCGAACGTAATGACCGGAACGTCGGCTTTCCGCTCGGGAGCCGGTTCCTTGCCGCCGGCCACCACCTGCAGGCCCGGGTGGACCTTCGGACGGAACGCCGTCGACTGCCTGCCCGGAACGCTGGGGAAATTCGCCGCGTCCGCCTCGTCTTCGTCCGGGCCGTCTTCCTCCGGCTTCGGCTCCCCGAACAGCTCGTCCTGCCAGTCCGCACGCTCCTCGGACAGGTCCCCGCGCTCCGTGACCTCCGGCCCCCGGCCGGGAAAGAGCTCCGTCACGGTGCCGTCGCCGGAAGTGTCCGGCCGGTCGTCGGCCCAAAACTCCGCCGCCCCCGCCTTCTCCGGTGACGGAGCGCTTGCCGCCGCGCTCTGCTGCAGCCGAGCCGTCACCTGGGACAACGCGGCGACGATTTCGCCGCGCAGGGCGTCGTCCTGGGCATACGTCAAGCCCTTGGAGAACGCCTGAATCGCATCAAGCCAGCGCTCCGCGGCCTCGTATTCCTTGCCGAGCCAGAACCAGGTCTGCGCATCCTCCGGCTGCTTCTGTGTCATTTGCTCCAGCCAATTTATCTTATCCATACGCTACCCTCGGATTCTCGTTAATAATTTCGCCAGCGGCTTGGCCGTCCACGAATAGATCAAGTATGTAAAATACAGAACAAGCAGCACGATCGTCGCCTGCTCCCACCCGAGCGCCCGGGTCCCCAGCATCGCGCCGAGGCCGACCACGTAGACGACCATGGGCCCGCCGATTTTTTCGACCAGCCGCAGCGGGACGAGCACCGGATGCCGCCCCCAATCCAGTTCCTCCAGCAGCGCCGCAAGCTCCTTATTCGTCGGGTCGAGCAGGAACGCTTGCCGGAAATGGTCGCGGGCGTCGGTCAGGCGGTCGCGGTACAAGGCATCCAGCCCGAGATGCACCTCGATGGCGATCTGGTCGCCTGATACCTGCATCAACCGCTCCAGCGATTGGATTTGCTGCAAACGGCTGTCCTTCGTCAGCGCGAACATGTAATGGGAACGCACCACGTAATCGTCCTCCGGGTCCAGTTCAAGCGCCTTCCGCATCAATTGCTCCGCCTTGTCGTTATGCCCCGTCTCCCTCATGAGCATCGCATAAGACGCATGAACCCGCGCGCTCTCGGGGTTATCGCTCAGCGCATCCAAATACGCCCGCTCCGCCTCCACCCAGCGCTTCGTCTTGGTGTAGACGTCTCCGAGCCATTCGAATACCGCTTCTTTATCGTAACCGAGCACCAGAGCTTCCTGCAGATTCTCCTCCGCTTCGCGATAGCGCTCCAGAGAATAGAAGCAGACGCCGAGATAAAAATAATACTTCGGCTGGCCGGGATGATCGGCCAATCCTTCCTTCACCAGCTCGATCACTTTGGCGTAGCGCCGCATACCCAAATAATGGTCGATTTTCGAATCCAACGCCCTGCTTGCTCTCTCGTCCACGAACCGCAGCCCCCCAGCCTTAAAGTGCGATCAACAGCACGATCGAAACGATCTCGATCCCGGCGGAAATCAGGCACCATACGATCCCGCTTTTCTTGAGCGGTTCGCTCTCTCCGACGGTCAGCATATGCTGCCGGTACGGCTGGCGCAGCGCCAGATAGTACCCGCCGAACAGCAGCAGCTCCGCGGCCCGGGCGATATATTTTACATAAACGCGCTCCAGCTCGATCATGTGATGAAAATAAGCGTAGTAGAACCCCATTTTGCCAAGATACAGCAGGGCAGCCACGAGGATGAAGCCCCTTAGGACGTTTGGATTCACATGCAGCCAGCGGCCGGTCCGGTTCGCCAGCACGGTAAGCGCAATGACGCCTCCGAAAAACGCGACATAAAACAAATTGCCGATATCGTAGGATTTGGTGCGGCGTATCGTTTCCTGCGACAAACTGGCTTCGTACAAACTCACTTCGAATGCCCCCATCGTTCGTTCTTGGTTTACGTGTGTTTCTCTTACCAATATCGGCTGGCGGCTTACAAAAATTTACCCGAATTTTGCAGAGGCTCGCCGTCTGCGTTTACTCCGCTAATGCCCGATTGGCCAGCCGCTCCAGCGCGACATCGTCCATCGGCGGATTGTGCAGCCCGGCACGGACGTCGCGGTACATTCGCTCCAGCGGCAGCTTGCGGGACAAGCTCGCGCCGCCTACGATGCGCATCGCGGTATCGACGATCCGGATCGCATGGTTCGTCGCGACGAACTTGACCAGCCCGAGCTCCGGTTTCAGGGCAGGCCGTCCGGCCTCATCCCGGTCCCACCGGTCCGCCATCGCATACAGCAGCGTGCGGGCCGTGATCAGGTCCGCCTCCATCTGGCCGATCTGCTGGCGGATGTGGGGGAGCTCCGCGATCGGTCCGGGCAAGCTGTTCGGCCGGTAATCCCGGGCGAAGCCGACGGCAAAGTCCCTTGCCGCATGAGCGATGCCGATATAGCAGGCGGGAATGTGAAGCAGCCAGCCGTCGCCGTCGTCGACACGCGGTCTGCCCGAGTCCGAGCGGCCAAGCAGCTCGTCCTCCGGCACGAAAGCATGCTCCAGCACGAGGTCGTGGCTGCCCGTCGCCCGCATGCCGATCGTATCCCACGTCTCTTCCACCCGGATGCCAGGACCCCGCCGGACGAAAAACACGCCGGTCGCGTCCTCCCCTTCGATTCCAGCCGTTACCGTAAAATGGTTCAGCGCCGGGCTCAAGGTGCTGTAGGTTTTGCGTCCGCTCAGCAGCCAGCCGCCTTCGGTCCGGACCGCCGTCGTCTGCGGCTTGCCGCCCCGGCTCGGACTGCCGGTCGCCGGCTCCGTCCCGAAGTGGTTGATCATCGCCCCCTCGCGCACCACCTCGCCGCAAAACCGGGCGAACAACGCTTCCGGCCACAACCGGGCACAGCGGAAATGAAGCATCTGCCCAACATGCCAGCCGACCGCCAGCGCCGTCGAACCGTCACCGCGCGCCAAACGCTCCTGGGCCAGCACGAGCTCATAGAGCGAAATCCCATCGCCCCCGTACTCCTGCGGCACGGTTAGCCGAAGGTAACCGCTTTGCCTCAGATCGGCGAAATTGTCAAACGGGAAGCTCCCTTCCCGGTCATGCTCCGGCGCCCGCTGCGCGAAGCGCGCCGCCA
This sequence comes from Paenibacillus sp. A3, assembly GCF_001399685.1. Taxonomy (GTDB): domain Bacteria; phylum Bacillota; class Bacilli; order Paenibacillales; family NBRC-103111; genus Paenibacillus_G. Next base: position 30,414 of record NZ_JTHN01000040.1, on the reverse strand, counting down.
ATCGGTCCGCCAGCGCGGCAAGTTCAGCCTCACGCTCGCTGCGGATGAACATATCCGAAGGTTGATTTGGGTTCACCTGATGCACACCCCTTTTTACCATTATTCACATGAGAATAATATGCTTTGAGACCGGGTCAGCTTACGGATTTTCTGCGAATGCCCGTCCCGGCTTCTATTCTCCATTATAGTTGGATTTATTTGGATGTCATAGCTGGGCGTTAAACTTTCTTGCCCGCATACGAGAACGGGACGATTGCAATCTTTTATGAGCTCCGGGCGCAAGGAGCGCATAGCCGAAGATACCCGTGACGACGAGCAGCACGCCGAATCGGAGGGTACCACTGCGGACCGTCCGGTTTTCCGTCCGGGAACAGACGAAAGGCCGCCCCATGGCAAAATCTGCTTGCCGGGACAGCCTCTTCTCTTATGTGCCATTTCTTTCTCTAACAAAGGTAATGAAGTCTACGTTCACAGGCTCCGCGCCGCCCGCTCTGAGCATGGCATTGATTTGGCCGCGGTGGTACTGTCCGTGCAGAGCCACGTGAGTCAAAATATCCCCGACCGAATTGTGGAACACTTTGCCGGACTGATTGCCGTAACGAAAAACGCGGTCCCATTCGGCAACGGTCAGGCCCGCCAAATAAGCGGTGTAATCTTCATGATTCCGCTCGGCCGTCCGGCCGCAGAAGTCCAGGTCGGCTTCGGGCCAGACCGTCAGCGCCGAGCTGTCCTTGCCCTGCAGCCGAGTCAGCCAAATCCGCTCCGCCTGCAAGATATGAGCAAAAAGTCCAACCAGCTTCGGATGGCTGCCGGCCTCCCCGCTTCTCAATTTTTCCAAGATCCGAAGATTGGCCCAGTTCAAATGCTCGAACAGCTTTAGAATGTTTTGCATGAATCCCACCCCTTATACGAGAAATTGGAGTTCTTGCCTTGCCGCCCCGCTCAATGAGCGGGAACCGGCTGCGGCGCTTCCTTGCGCGCCGGGTACGGATAGGGCTGCGGCGGCTTGCCGTATACCGTTTGCGACGGGAATTTGTCCAGCGTGACCACATACGGATGATTGTAGACGATTCGCAAGTGATGCTCGGCGTTGACCTTCCCGTCCATCAGAAATTTGCCGTTCCACGTGTTGAAATACATCCAGCCGACCTTATTTTTTTTGAGCTGCCGGGGGTCCGGGATCGGGCCGTTCTCCAAATAGGCGACCAGCTTCTTCCCGCTGGTCATATTCACGAGCGTATCGTACACGCTGAGCAGCGGGCTGTAATCGCCGTCCTTGATATACCGGTCCACCCCGATAATATCGACTTTGTCGTCGCCGGGGTACCAGTCCTTCGAATGGATCGTATCGGACGTCGTCCATACCCAAATCAGGTTATCCAGCCCGTGGTAGCCGGTAAACCGGTCGAACATCAGATTGTACAGCCGCTTCGCGGTTTCCGGCCCCTTGGCTCCCCACCAGAACCAGCCTCCCTCCGCCTCGTGCAGCGGACGCCAGACGACCGGGATGCCCGCCTGCTTGAAGCGGAGAAGCTTCTCCGCCATCTCGTCGAGGTCCCGAAGCAGCAAGCGGTGCTCTTCCGTGCCCGGCGTCACGGCTCTCGCCGCGTCGAAGGTCGTCTTGGAAGCGAAAAACTCATGTCCCCCCATCGGCGCCGGCCAATGCCATTCCACGGACACGATCCCGCCGTACTTCGCCCACTCCAGCGCATTGTCGCCAAAATCCGTCGCGGTAAACCCGGCCATGACCGGCAGCTTCCCCGTCACGCGGTAAATATAGTCCATCTCCTCGGAGGAGGTGTGCTGCTGGCCGGACAATATGTTTTTCCCGTAGCGGGATGTCATATAGTTCATCAGAGCCTGCGCTTCGCGCGAGGGCTTCGGCGTGGCAAGCTTGGGCACTACCTCAGCGATTGCGGGCCGCGGCTGCATGGCTCCGAGCCGAATGTAATCGACATCGAAGTAGCCCCAGTAGGTGGAAATACGGATCTCATTCTCGCCTTCCTCCAGCTGCACCTGACCGAAATCGGTCTCCGTAAACGCTTCCGTCTGTGGAAACAGCTTCTCCCCCGCCGTGCTGCCGTTCACTTCCACATAGTTCGTCTTATCGCCAAACGGCGACGCGTATCCGATCTTGAGCGGGTAGAACCCGTCCGCCTCCACGTTCACCGTAAACCGCACGGCTTCCCCTGCACGCTCGAAGCCCGTGACATAGCCCGTCCCGGAGAACCCGGGCCGTACGGCCGCTATAGCCGTCCCCTCCGTCCGGGCGTCCTCCGCCTCATGCAGCATATCGGGGGGCGCGGCGGCCGCTGCCCCGCTTTCTTTGCCGGCTGCGCCATGCCACAAGCTCAGCGCCAGCGCGGCGGCGATACTCATTTTGCCCGCACACGGAATTGCCGTCCATCGCATCTGGGACCCCTCCTGAACTTTCCATACTATGAGCTTAGCTTGGAAACAGTCGGGGCGCAACGAAAAAAATAATCGTTCCAATTCTAAAATTTGATTAATTTTTTATTTATTGCACACATGGCTATCATTTTGTTTCCTGGCAGCACCGATATAATAACCATGCTTTCGGCCACTGCCGCAAGACGACATAAATTGGGCTCGAACTTACAACCGGGAGGAACTTGCATGCTAAAAAAGTGGGTCAATGCTTCAATCCGTATCAAATTAACCGTATTATTACTGGTGCTTTCTTTATTTCCCTTGCTGTGCAGCACCATCTTTCTGACCAATTATTTGACAGCGGAAATTAAAGAAGAGACCCGCGACAAAGAGAGAAGCCTGGCCTCATCCAATGTGGGATATATGGATTATTGGGTACGCAAGCGAACGGAACTCGTACAAGAGATGATCACAAAAAATCCGGTCCTCAAATCGGGCAATATCGAAGCGATCAAACCGGTGCTGAAGGCGTTCGGGGAAATCGACAGCGAGGTCGAATACTATTCCTACGTGGACGTCAACGGAGGCAGCTACAGCCCGGACGGCGGCGTCAGTCAAATCACCGACCGCGATTACTTCAAGCAGGCTCGTGAAACCAAGAAGCCTGCGATCAGCGACATGATCGTGAGCCGCAAATCCGGGAAAAACGTTATCATTTTGAACGTGCCCATATTGAACGATAAGGGCGAATTTACCGGGGCGATTTCCGCCGTGCTCAACTCCGAGATTTTGTCCGGACTGACGTCGAACATCAAATTCGGGGATACCGGCTTCGGCTTCCTGGTGACCTCCTACGGCACGGTCGTTACATTCCCCGATAAGGCGGCCGTCGGCAAAAAAGTCGAGGAGGCATTCACCGCAGAGCAAGCGGCGGCGTTCCGGTCGGACATCTTGGTCAACGAGAACGGTATGGTGACCTTCGCAGCCTCGGACGGCGAAAATATCGCCGCGTACGATACCGTGCCTTCTACGGGATGGAAAATTATCACGGTCGCTCCGACAGCTGAAGTATACGAAGGAATTAACAAGTCGAGGGTGCTCTCCTGGATTTTAATCGCCGTTTTCGTAGTCATCAACACGTTCCTGGCGCTGCTCATCTCCAGAGCCAATACGAAGCCGATCGTGCTTCTGTCCAAGCTCCTTGAGCGGATTGGTACAGGCGATTTCACAACGAGACTCCCGGTCAAGTCGAAGGACGAAATCGGTCAGCTGTCTCACAACATGAATACGATGCTGACTTCGATCGGAGGCATGGTCCAGCAAGCTCATGCGACCGCCGAGCACGTCGCGGCTTCCTCCGAGGAGCTGAACGCGATTGCGGATCAATCGGTCGAAACCTCGAATCACGTCGCCGGGGCGATACAGCAAGTCGTCAACGGCTCGGAGGCGCAGGCCACCGCTGCGGAACAGACGTCGAAGGCGATGGAGGAAATGGCCGTCGGCGTGCAGAGAATCGCCGAATCCTCTTCCAACGTCTCGGAGCTGTCCTTCGCCTCGGCACAGGAAGCGCGGGAAGGAAACCAGCTCGTCACTTCGGCGATTCGCCAGATGAAGTCGATTCAAGATTCGGTCGGACAGACGGCATCCGATTTGGCGGCGCTCAACGAACTGTCCCAAAAAATCGGCAACATCGTCGAAGTCATCGCGGATATCTCGAATCAAACGCAGCTTTTGTCGCTCAACGCCTCCATCGAGGCGGCGCGTGCCGGGGAGCACGGGCGGGGCTTCGCCGTCGTCGGCAATGAAGTCAAGAAGCTGGCGGAGCAGGCGAAGCAATCCGCCGACGATATTGCCAGCCTGGTGAAAGAGGTGCAGGGCTCGACCCGTGCGGCCGTGACCTCGATGAATCAAGGGGTTACCGACGTCGGTCAAGGCTCCAAGCTGATCACCGAAGCGGGGTCGCTGTTCCAAAACATTTACGCGTCCGTACAAAGCATTTCGGAGCAAATTCAGGAAATTTCCGCCGCTTCCGAGCAAATGTCAGCAGGAACGGAGGAAGTCAGCGCTTCGATGACCGAGCTGGTCACCATCTCGCAAGCTTCCCTGCAGAACGCGCAGGAAATTTTGGCTGCTTCCGAGCAGCAGCTTGCTTCAATGGAGGAAATCTCGTCTTCCTCCAAATCGCTGAGCTCGATGTCGCAGGAGCTCAACGAAGAGCTGCTGAAGTTCAAGGTATAAAACGGCAAAATCGGCAGATCCAAGGGCCTTCCTGGAGCAGCCGATTTTTTTTTATTTTAGGTTCGATGGTCGTTTTCTTTCGCAAGGGTTCTGAAATGTTATTTTTCTTGAATTCCCGAAGCTGCCGCTGCTCGACCCGGCCGCCACCGTTCCGTCACGTCATTACTGCTTATTTCATGTCGTAAACATTTCTTTTAGTACGCGATAGGCCCGTTTTTGATCGACTTCTTGCTGCTCCTGCAGCAGTAACACGGTGCGCCATATCCATTCTTGATTTTTCAGGTGATCGAACTGATCATGGTTAAAAAGGGCGAATACGCTAATATGTAAGGCTTCCGCTATTTTTTCAAGTGTTGCGAGCTGTACGTTTTGCTCCCCGCGTTCCAGACGACCGATATAAGTTCCGTGGGAGTCCAGCGCTTCTGCTAGTTGTTCTTGAGTTAATCCTTTAAGATTGCGGAAATGCCGAATTTGTTCTCCTATCATTTTGGCAAGGTTCATGTCCAGTTTCGTCACCTCTCTTTACATAGAAGTGTAGACCAATGTATCTGCATGATTGGAGGCAATTTAAAATTCATTATCGATATATTTAATTGAACTTTTAAATTCTATTCGATATACTTTTTTCCATAATCCCTATATTTCTACCTACAAAAATGAACTCTGCCTAGGGTAAACCTCAGCAAGAAGAGAATTTTTTGACGTTTTATGCAATTCAAGTCGAGGGGGGGATATGGGGGCAGATCCTCGGTAAAATGTGTCTCAGGCCTACTTGCTTAGAATGAAAACTGAGACTGGATGTTCTTTGTTCCATATAGAAATTTTTTGCTTATTTTTAAATAATTGCTTTATAATTACCAAATGGTATATTATGGAAAGACCATTTTACGTTTTTGTGGGAGGTAATTTTGGTGCAGGTTGTCGCTCGTTGTTTGCGCTCCGAGATTGAACACCAGCTAAAACTACATGGCTATAGTCTTACGAAGTTAGCTGAATTAACTCGTATCCCCGTCGGAAATTTAAGCAGGATTTTGAGTTTGAACGAAACTTCCCGATCGATGACCATTGGCCAGCTCGACACTTTGGCCATGGTTTTTAATCAAGCCCCTGGCTGGCTCTATGAACTATATCCTGATGAATGCTACTCGGAAGAGCGGTTATCGCGAAAACGGTTGGTTCCGTACCTGGTTCGATGTGCCGAGATCGGCCGGTACGATTGCATTGAACCGATCGTCTCTAAGATGCTGGATAATCCAAAAAATGTATCGATTCTTTTTGCTGTTGCGGAAAGGCTGTTTCAAAATGAGTGGGCAAATGAATCCGCCTATTTTTACAATCTAGTGATCGACAGCGAAAAAGATTGCTTTTCTGAACCATTCGTGATTAGTCAGTACCGGTTATTTTTGATCTCGCAGGGGACGAATGCCGAAGAAAATCAAGAAGCCGTTGTACGCTTCGCTCCTTATCGTAAACGTTTGCCTGAAAATCTTCAGCTCGATGGTTTAACAAAGCTTGTGAAAGTTTGTTTTACGTTGCAGAAATGGGACAAGGTTGAGCAATATGCGGACGAGCTGAGAGAGCTTGCCGAAACTCAATATGAGCTACAAAAGCGCGGCTATTCCTCTGAATCTTTATTTGAACGTCCTTTAGTGTACTATTACGGGATGGGAAGTTTGCTTAAAGGGGTTGCCTTGGAACGGCAAGAGCTGTACGAAGCTGCTGCCGAGTATGTCCGAAAATATGCCGATTTGGGATGGTTTGAATCCCTTGATGATGCGGGAAAAAAAGTAGTTGAAGATTTTAAAGTCTTCGCGAAGGCAAACTCCTATACGCTTGATGTGCTGATGGGAAAGGAAACTGTTCTCGCCGATTATGCGGCCTATCTGGCTGATCACCCTGACGAAATTTTACCCGGCTTAGTAACGATTTTGAAGTCGGTTAATCAATACGGTTTTTGTATCGATAAGGTATTGTTACTGTTCTCCGATCAGATCGACCTCTTCGATAATTTCCAAGACATGATTGGAATGGATCAGCACGTCCGATTCAGGTATCATAAAGCGCTATATGAATTTTCCAAGGAGAGGTTTAAAGAAGGGATCGAGGAAACTTTATACTGTTTGGTTTTAGCATATAGGATGAGGCGATACGAGGACTGTTTCCGTTGTTCTGCCTTGTTTGAAAAACACAGAAAATACGCAACAGGGGAACAAATTCAGCGCTTTCAAGCTATTATGATAGGAGGGGAGGAGGTGTATTGAGATGAAAGGCGTTTTCTTTGCTGTACTCGTCGTAGCTGCATTATTTAGCGGTTTTAGTACTGCCGAAGAAGTAGGGCATAAAGTTGCTGATGAACACGGCGTGGGTTACCTTGCTACATTGGATGAGCACGGCGTAGGTTATTAAAGCAAGTGATTACATCACCTTAGAAAACAGCACCCTCAAAGCATTTCCGGGTCATTTCCGGAAATGCTTTTTTATCAAAAAAACCAAAAACCTTATTTTGGATAAATAGTATTATTATAGGTTTAGAGGGGTGCTTTATGAATATAAAACTAAGACGCAAAATTAAGAGTTTACGGCAGCAGTTGATACTACTGGTTGAACAAAAAGGTTCATTTACAGACGAGGAGGTGGTAAAGCTTAGTCAATGTTTGGATCAGTATATTCTTATTGCTCAAAAGTCTTCTAAGCTAAAGGTGTGTGGCTAATGCAGCATGAATATTTACTAGCCGGGGAAAGTGAAGAACGGATTCGCTACCTTGCCAAGATCGGTGCGATCTTTGAGCGATTATACGGCATCAAAGATTTACACGATGCTGAATTCAGAGCGACCACGAATGCCGGTGTCACGGCCAAAATGTTGTCTGAGCTTGGTTACAGTAATGAGCGGATCGAAAATCTTTTACGCGAGCGCCTGTTTTTTTATAGGGTAAACAAAGTGGGAAATTAGAACCATTTTGGGATCTCCCCCTTTTTTATGCAACATTTCCAAACCATCGTACGTAAATACATTTAGATATATCCAAAAATTAAAAATGTAGAAAAAAATGAAAAATAAAATTGCATCTGTTATTTTGTCCGCCGCTTTAGTTTGTTTTTACTCTTATCTCTAAACGGTCAAAGCAGCCCAATAAAAGAAAAGCACAGTTTCTTTTTGCTCTCACAGTGGTTCTTATCATTATTACTTATTTTAACGGCTCGCTTGGACTTTGGTCTGCAGCAATTGCAATACCTATGTTTGCATTCTGTGCTAGGTATATGAAAAAACAGGGTTAGCTGGAGCAGCCCTGTTGCAAAAAATCCGAATTTTTAGCCTTGCGCGGCAATTTTGATTTCGTGAAACAATGAAAAAATGAACTGTGACCCGAATTATGAAGAGTTTTGAAAAAGGGACCCATATGTTAATCTGCTATGAGATGACTTCTGAATTCATCAGGAGTCATCATTTTTAATGTCCATTCACACCGATCGGAGTTGTAAAACGATATGTAATTATTAATTCGCTCGTTCAATTCCCGAAGTGTCTCGCAGTCTTCATATTCCAATTCGTCTTTCATATGACCAAAGAACGTTTCCATGGAGGCATATCCCAACAGTTTCCCTTCCGTGACATTGACTGTTTGAAACCGGCATTGCGGATCAGGAAGCGGATTCTGGGATGCGTGTAGTGCATGACTTGGTCGAAGTGGATTATGGCGTCAGGATGTATATTTCCGTCCAGTCGTTCGAGCAATTGCTGTGTTTAGATCTCCGCGGGCGACGGAACAATAGCCGCTCTAAAAAGGAGGGTCGTTTAATGAAACTGATGGTGAAGATTTTGTTGATAGCGGTTTTTGTTCTTATTGTGGTGGGGTTAGTTCATTTCTTTTGGTCCCCGAGCTTAGAGCTGAAGGCTTAGCCGAAGCCGTCACCGCCAAAATGCTGACTGAGCTTGGCTACAGCTACGAGCAAATTGAACAAATTTTGCGTAAGCGGTTGTTTACTAAGGCTTCGCAACAAAGCCGGCTGATCGCCAAAAAAACTGCCCAAGATTATGACTCTTGAGCAGTTTTTTGCAAGTGCGACAGCCCGCCGCCTATTGATTAATATACTTCTCGAACACGAAGCCGAAGTCTTTGATTTTATACTGCTTGCGGGCATTGGTCAGCCAATCGAATGCCGCCTGGTTGATTTCCTTGAACTGTCCGGCGGTATCGATGTCGTGCTTGACCACGCGGTTCAAGGTAGAAGATGCCAGCTCAAGGCTTTCCTTCGCGTACGCCATCGCCACTTCGTTCTCATGCGTGAGCTCGGAAATCTTGATGAGCGCTTTGTACAGGTCTTTGACCTCGGCAATATGCTTCTTATGCACATCGATGGAGAACGCCGCGGAACCGGAGCCCATCGTAAATTTGATTTCGACGTCCAGATCCACCGTTCCGGCCGTTTCCAGCAGAACGTCCGAGATGTTGTAGCTGCTGTAGCTGTAGCGGTGAAGCGTGCGCTTCTTACTGATGGCGCTCGTGCCGTCCAGATGAATCAGTGCAAGATTAGTGAAGCAGTATTCGTCCGTCTTGGACTTGATAAGGAAGTAAATTTTCTCATTGTCTTCGTGCATCACGTAATCGTCGGAGTCTACCTTGTCGTAATCCTGCGGTTTAATGACCGACCCGATGTCGCTGATTCCCAAGATGTCGGCGGCTACTTTCCCAAACATGTCATCATCCCTCTCCCTGATCTGCTGGCTATGGTCAATCCAACACGATTATATCATTCCGCGCTGTGGAACGGTATGCTACTTTAATCGCAGTCGAAAAGCTTATCGCCATGGTGCGCCTGTTATTTCATCATGAGCTTCGGCATCTCGTCGAGCAGCCAATCTAATGTAATGGGATCGTAAAACGACCATTTACTGCCGACCACATAAGCTTTCCCATTTTTCACCGCGGGGAGGTTGCGCCATACGGGGCTGTTCATGAGCTCCTCCGCCCCTTTTTTGGCGTTCTCGTTATTGTCCAAAGTGACTAAAAAAATCCGGTCCCCGGCATAGTCGGGCAGCGCTTCATTCGAGATCGACTGCCACAGAAGGGTCGGCTTATCTTTGAAAAGAGCCGCCACTTTCTCCGGACGCGAAAATCCGAGCGCGTCATAGAGCGTGGAGCTAAGCCGCTGATTCCCGTACACATAGAGCAGCTTATCCTGGAAAAAGACGAAGGCCGAAGCCGTTTCTCCCTCCTTGATGTAAGGCTTGAGCTGCTCCCGCTTCTGCTGGGCTTTTGCTTTGTACCGGGCCGTCCAGGCTTCCGCTTCCTTGCTTTTTCCCAGCACGTCGCCCATCGTTTTCATGCGCGTAAAAACATCGTCCGTATAGCTCACCGCTACGGTAGGAGCTACCTTGGATAAGGCATCCAGGCTGGTCTGCTCCAGAAAATCAGGGACAATAATAAGATCCGGACTGAGCGAAAGGACTTTCTCCACATTGGGGTTCACTCCCTCCCCTCCGATATCTTCGATCCCCTGCAATTGATCTTTGGTCAGAATCAGATTGGCATTGATCCAATTCGTGGCGACCGGCTTTACGCCCAAAGATATCGCCTCGGCGGCATAATAATGGACGACAGCCCTTTGAGGGGCGGCCGGAATGGTAACCTCGCGTCCTTTGGCATCTTTAAACAATCGGGTTGCCGCTTCCTTTTTCCCTTGTCCCGTTTCCTTATTGGCAGATTCTTGCCCCTGCTGGGCGGCGTCCGGAGTCCCCGCAGTACTAGCGCAAGCCAGCAGCAGAGAGGCCATCAGAATGAAGGCGCCGATTAGGCAAATGACTTTTTTGACAGGCAGCATGGTTTCCTCCTAGATGAGATTGATAATCGTTATCATATCCATCATCTTACATTACTCGCACCGGCCCGGCAACGAATATTTTCAACGATCGGACAAGGTTTCTACAGGCCGGTATTCCCCGCAATCCCTGCATCCGGGCGAAATTTCCAATAACGTCTAAACAAATCGTGGGGTAATGCCGACAATTAGGAATGAGCCTTGGACACACGGCACATTATTCATCTGAGAAAAGGAACGTGCACTGCATGAACCCCATGAATCCGCGGTTAATTCACAGCAAAGAAACATCGTATTTCATTATTAGCCTGCTCTTTAGCATCATGGTCTATTTCGGCCTGATCGTTTCGCTGATCGGCATCTTTTATCTATTGATCGGTCTTGGCATCACGTTTTTCCTTCACGGCCTTATGATCGGCCACATCAAAAGCAACGGGGTCAAGCTGACGGAGCATCAGTTCCCGGCCGTGCACCGGAAGGTGCGCGAGCTGTGCGAGCGAATGGATATCCGGCAGGTTCCCGATGTGTTCGTCCTTCAATCGGACGGGATGCTGAATGCTTTCGCCTCGCGTTTTTTCGGCCGCAACTTCGTCGTGCTGTACTCCAATTTGTTCGAAATGGCGGACACCGAAGAAGACGAGCTGGCTTATGTTATCGCGCACGAACTGGCGCATATCAAGCGGAATCACATGTCCAAAAGCCTGCTGCTGCTGCCCGCCCAATGGATGCCTTTCCTGGGCAAAGCTTATTCGAGAGCCTGCGAATATACCTGCGACCGGATGGCGGCGGCGTATACGGGTAACGCCCCGGCGGCGATCTCCGCCCTGACCATTCTGGCCATCGGCCGAACGATGTACGCCAAGGTGAACGTCGCCGAATACGTGGCCGAGAGCCGCAAAGAAACGGGCTTCTTCGTCTGGTTCAGCTACGCCCTGTCGACCCATCCGCCGCTGCCCAAGCGCATCGAGCAGATGGAACTGATGCAGGCGCAGCCGCAGCTGTTCGGCTATGCCTCGCCCGCCTTCGAGCGGGAGCCCTTCGCCTCCTGATCGAACCAACGGGCAGCGAATGTCCTGCACCAAGCCCGAGAAGCCTGCCATTTAGGATGGCGGGCTTTTTTTTGCAACATTTTTCCACGTTGTGCCGTATTAACCGATAAGATATGACAAATTTCCTAAAAATCTCTTTATTTACCCGGTAGGATAAGTCGAATTTCCTAGAAAATTGTCGACAATGCAGGAAATAACTCTTATACTATTTGTAATATTTTGTTATCTGCTATCGAAAAAACACCCAAAGGAGCAACCCGCTATGAAAATCAAATTTCGGCTGTCCCAAACCGTTTCCGCTACGCTGGCTTCCGCCATGCTCGTTACGGCTGTCCCCGCTTTTGCCGCAAACAGCGCCAAACCTGGCGTCAATATGGATATCGGCATTCAAGTCGACGGAAGAGTGCTTGTTCCGCTGCGCGATATCTCCGACGAATTAGGAGCCAAGCTAAGCTGGGAAGAAAGCACGAAATCGATCACCCTGACGAAAGACAGTACTACCGTCCAATTAAAAATCGGCGACCCGACCGTCCAGGTGAACGGCAAGTCTCAAACGCTCGATGTCCCGCCGCAGATCAAGGGCGATCAAACGTTCGTTCCCGTCCGTTTCGTGGCGGAAGCCTTCGGCGCCAAAGTCGAATGGGACACCGAGGCCCAATCGACGCATATCGACACCAAGGAGAAAGATATGTATATTAGCGCCCGGCCATATTTCGAGCTGGACGGCGTGCCGCTTGTGTACGATGGCGAGATGAAGAACGGTCTGCCCGACGGGAAAGGCTTTGCTGCTAAAGGAACCTCCATCTACGGCGAAAAATGGTACGAGGGCCAATGGAAGGACGGAAAACCGGTCCGGGAAGAAGCGCCTCCAGGGACCGAAGGCTATAAAATCTACGTTAACGGAAGCTACTTGAAGTCCGATTATGCTCCGATCGTTCGCAATAACGCCGTCTATGTGCCTTTATGGGCCGTACTTGGCAAGGTGAACGCCTCGGCCCAAGCCGTAGACGGGGTCATCCGGATCAATCATCCGAGCCGCATTTTGCTGCTGCGCGCCAATAGCAACCTGCTGACGTATTACGGCGGCAAGATGGACTCGCACACAGTACGTCTGGATTTTCCGCCGATCTCGGAGAACGATGTCATTTATGTGCCGCTTGTCTTTTTGACGGATTATATGGACATGAAAATCGTTTGGGGAGAACAACAGCGGGTGGATCTCACCGTCGGGGACTTGTCGAAAAACAATACTTGGGGCCAACAAGGCATCATTTCCGATGGAATCAAAAAGCTGAGACTCGATTCGGACGCCGAAGCGATATGGAAGAACTATCCCAACCTCTGGGTAGATTCCCTGCCCCGCGGCAGCGATGGCGCCATGAACGGCGGATTCGAAAGATTCGAGCAGTTGGCCGTCATCAGCTACAGCGGACCGACCGTCGTCTTAAGCAACGGGAGCAAGAACGTCCAGTTTAATTTCGATTCGATCGAAGCTATCCATAGATCGTTCTTCACCGCCGATCCGCTGGCCCAATTCGACTGGCCAGAAAGCGTGAAGTCGGTCATTCGCCAACAAAAAGTCAGGATCGGTATGACCCAGGAACAAGTCCTGATGTCTTGGGGCAAGCCGGACGATGTCAATAAAACGACCGGCAGCTTCGGTACGTTCGAGCAATGGGTATACCGCGGTTCGAGCATCGGCAGCGGCAATTATTTGTACTTCACCGACGGCGTGCTCACCTCGAGTCAAACTTTAAAGTAAGGCTGTTCCAAGAGGCCGTCTCTGTCAGGAGGCGATCAAGGCTCTATCCGGCTCCATTAACGGATAGAGCCTTTTCCGCTTAGCGGTAGCTCGTTTGCAGCCGCTCGCTCAGGAACCTGTTCATCAACAAGGGCAAAGAAATGAGGATGGGCGGATCGTCCAGCCGGGGGACATGAAGCATCACTTGCTGATAAGGAACGGAGGAATACGGTTGGACGACGATCGGCTCCCTTGAACGGGTGCGCAAGGTGTTATGCGGGAGCAAAAAGTCCACCGCCTGCATCCCCCAGGAGACCGATGTGGCCATAAGGTAATAGGTGCCCGGTTTCACGCCCGTAAAGCAAAATTCCCCTAGCGAGGAGAGCAGCGTGCCGTGCAGCGGAATTCCTTCGGGAATCGGCTTCGGAAACAAGCCGATCAGAATAACGCCTTCGAAAGGGATCTCCGCCTGCACGGTCCCTTCGATTCTGGCATAGTGATCGAAAACAGGACGCCCCGACGTCCAATCGCTGAGCTGCTGCAACGTCCGGAAATGGCTGTCCGCCTGAGGCGTCGAGTTGCGGAAGTCGGACGGCGTCACGCCGACTCGTTCGGTAAACCTCGTTGTGAAGGTTCCCAGACTCTGCTGCCCGATCTCCAGTCCGATATCGCGAATGCTGAGATTCGTACGCAGCAGCAAATCTTTTGCCTTTTGCAGACGGAGGGAAGAAACATAATATAACGGCGGGAGGCCGATCCTTTCCTTGAAAATGCGCGTGAAATGAAACGGACTGTAGCCTGCATAAGCAGCCAAGCGGGCGAGCGGCAGCGGATCATAAATATTCCGATGAATATAGGCGATCACCGCGTCAATCTCCGGATACTTGTCGGTCGCCATTCCTTCACTTCCTTCCAATCACGTTCCTCTAGTCAAACGCTTCCAATTAACGGAACAAACGTTCGCTTTCATATTATCATAATTTTTATAGGCATGGAACAGCAAATTTCAATTTATATCCTCTTTTACGCCTCGAAAGTTACATAATATGTTAGATTCAAGAAATGAATTTCTCGCCAAAACAGCAATCCGTAAGAAACCGGAAGTCCAGCAGAATGCTATACTCAGGATGAAATCGACAAAACCAACGGATGAAAGGATGTTATGGAATGGCAAAGCTTACGCCTTATCTGGTCTCGGAGGATGCAAGAGCTCAAGCGGATTTCTACATCAACGCGCTCGGCGGAGAGATTCTGTCCGTAATGACGCATGGACAGCTTCCGGATGCAAGCGAAGCGGTGAAAGACAAAGTGCTGCACATGAGTTTGGTGGCCGGCGGGATTAACTTCTTTATGAGCGATTCCGTCTATGCGCCGCTTAACCGGGGGAACGGCCTTCAACTGAGTTTGGAGTTCCCTACGGAAGCCGAAGCCCGCGAGGCATTCACCAAGCTTGGGGAAGACGGCACTGTAAAGCACCCGCTGGAGCCGGCATTCTGGGGCAGCCTGTTCGGCCAGATCGAAGATAAGTACGGCGTGATCTGGATGATCACCAACGAAGCCCAAACAAGCCAAGCCTAACACTCTCATTAGCTGTTCGCATATGCCCCATACAAGGATGATACAGACCGCAGGCACAGCCTTGCGGTCTTTTTGCGTGTCAATAGATAACATACGATGTTATATTTATCCGTCATAAAAAGAACATGCCATCGATAAAATTCAACAATCCATGCGAACAAAAAAAGGGGGGTGACAAAAAAAGGGAGTGTATGTAAAATGTGTAGTAATGTCATTGCTTTTAATTGTCGCAATTTTTCGCCAACGGTTTAATACCTACCTGCGACAACTTCCACATCATACACCATCGGATTTGGTGACCTCACGAATCTCATACCTATCACGATCGTCCATACGACGCCATGATCCAGGGACGATCCCCTTTCCACTATTCAAAACGCCTGAGTCTAGTACATAAGCATTCGATTGGTCTTAAAAATTTAATCTGGCAGCCATAGTGTTGGAAGCGTTTTCCAAACCACTGCAAATCGGCAAACTTCTCGAGGTGATCCTATGAACAATCCGTCGAGCGCCTTGCTTGACATCCGTCATTTGAGTGCGGGATTTTCCATTGAAGGGAATTATTATCGCGCAGTCGACGATGTGTCTCTCCGCTTGTTGCCCGGGCAGGTGCTCGGCATCGTCGGGGAATCCGGCTGCGGCAAATCCGTCATGTCCTTATCCATCATGAAATTGCTGCCCAAAAAAATAAGCCGGATGGATAGCGGGGAAATATGGTTTGACGGCAGCAACCTGATGAATTTATCCGAGAACGAGCTGCTGAAGCTGCGGGGCAGCGATATCGGAATGGTGTTTCAAGAGCCGATGACCGCGCTTAATCCGGTATTTACCATCGGGTATCAAATCGAGGAAGTACTGGGGAATCATCTTGTCATGAGCAAGAAAGAAAAACGCAGACGCATCATCGAATTGCTTAAGTCCGTCGGCATCCCTCATGCCGAGCGCATTGTCGGCGAATATCCGCATCAGCTATCGGGCGGCATGCGTCAGCGCGTCATGATAGCGATGGCGATCGCTTGCAACCCGAAGCTGCTGATCGCCGACGAGCCGACGACCGCTCTGGACGTCACGATCCAAGCGCAAATTATTGAGCTGCTTAAAGATATTCAGCAGCAGAGGGGCATGTCCATGATTTTGATCACGCACGACCTCGGCGTTGTCGCCGAGATGGCCGATACGGTCGCTGTCATGTACGCCGGTCAAATCGTGGAACAAGGGCATGTCACGCAAATTTTCTACGAGCCCAAGCATCCGTATTTGCAGCTGCTTCTGCAATCGCTCCCCCGTCTTGACGAGGAGCAGGAACGATTGAAATCGATTAGCGGCATCGTCCCGTCGCTTGTCCATATGCCCCGCACCGGCTGCCGGTTTGCCGGACGCTGTCCGAGCACCAGCGACGATTGCCGGAGGCTGACGCCGCAGCTCGCCAATGTAGGCGGCGGCCATTACGTTCGCTGTCTGAACTTTTCAGCGTGTGTGCCTACAGCCAGAGAGGAGGAAACCGTATGATTGACGTGACCGCTGATGACCGCCCACTGCTGCAAGTTCTCAATTTGAAAAAGCATTATCCGATTCACGGCGGGCTCTTTCGGAGGCAGGTCGGCTCGATTCAGGCGGTGAACGACTTCTCGCTCACGATGCGGCGGGGCGAAACCGTCGGACTTGTGGGAGAATCCGGCTGCGGTAAATCGACAACCGGCCGCGCGATCATGCGTCTCATCGAGCCGACGGCGGGCACAATCCTTTTTGAAGGCGAGGATATTACCCGGCTCAAGGGCGAAAGGCTGCGGCAAATCCGCAAGGATATGCAAATGGTGTTCCAAGACCCGTTCAGCTCGCTGAATCCGAAAATGATGGTCGGCCATCTCGTCTCCGAGCCGATTCGCAATTATGAATCGCATTCCGGGAAAGAGCTGGAGGAGCGCGTCGCCGAGCTGCTCGTGAAGGTCGGACTTGCCGAGGACTCCTATTACAAATATCCGCATGAGTTTTCCGGCGGGCAGCGGCAGCGGATCAGTATCGCGAGAACGCTAGCGTTAAAGCCCAAGCTCGTCGTCGCCGACGAACCCGTGTCTGCGCTCGATGTATCGATTCAATCGCAAGTGCTGAACCTGCTGCAGGACATTCAAGCCGATTTCGGGCTGTCCTATCTGTTCATCGCTCACGATCTGAGCGTCGTGAAGCATATCAGCGACCGGATCGGCGTCATGTACTTGGGGCGGCTCGTCGAGATTACGGATAAGAAAAGCTTGTATCAACAGCCGCTCCATCCTTACACCCAGGCTTTATTGTCTGCCGTGCCGATCCCCGACCCGAACGCCAAGCGGGAGCGAATCGTGCTGCAAGGCGATGTGCCGAGTCCGGCCAATCCGCCCGCCGGCTGCGCCTTTCATCCGCGCTGCCGCTATGCCGTTGCCTCTTGCCGGGAACAGCAGCCCACGCTTAAACAGGTTGCGCCTCAACACGAGGTCGCCTGTCATTTATACGAATGATCTCATAAAAGGAGGATGCGTTCCATGGAAAAAAAAGCTTCAATGATTTTATCCGCCCTGCTGTTTCTTGCTGTGTCCCTTACCGGCTGCACGGATAAAGCGCCGGAGGGAACGGATACGCCGAAAAAGGTCGAAGAGAACAAAGCCGCGACAAGCGAGCCGAAACCGGGGGGCATTGTAAAGTACGGCTATACGCAGCCGTTCAAAGGCGTGCTTGACCGTGCATTTTACGGCGGTCAGGACGACGATTTGATATTGCGGTTCATGATGGACGACCTGCTCAAAACCGGCGATGACCTCAAGACGTATCCCAATATTGCCGAATGGACGGAGTCGGACGATCATAAGACGTTTACGTTCAAGATCAAGCCGGGCGTCAAATGGCACAATGGCGATGAGCTGACGATGGAGGACTGGAAGTTCGCGCTGGAGACCATTGCCCACAAAGACTATACGGCGGCCGGGGGCAGCCGGTACAGCAACGTGGAGATGGTTGTCGGCGTCGAGGATTACCGCGAGGGCAAAGCCAAAGATATTGCCGGCATCAAGCTGATCGACAACTATACGATGTCGGTTACCGTCAAAAGCGCTGCGCCGAATACGATCTCGAACCTGTGGTCGTATCCGATGCCGAAAAAGTATTTTGCCGGTGTTGCCGTCAAAGATATGCTGAATTCCGAGCAAGTCCGCAAAAAGCCGATCGGCATCGGGCCGTTCAAAGTAAAAAAGATTCAGCCGGGCGAGTATGTCGAGATGGAGCGGTTCGACGACTATTGGGGAGGCAAGCCGCTGCTCGACGGCGTGATCTACAAGGTAGTTGCCGGCAATATGGCGACCAGTCTGCTGGAAAACGGCGAAATCGACATCATGGAAGTGCCGAACAGTCAATTTAAAGACGTTGAAAAGCTGAAAAACGTCAATATCGATAAACAAGATGCGCTTTCCTACGCCTATATCGGCTTCAAGCTGGGGACGTGGGACAAGAAATCCGAGAAAATTGTTGCGAACCCGAAATCCAAGTTCGCCGACAAGCGCCTGCGGCAAGCGATGTATTACGCGCTGGACCGGCAAGCGCTGATCGATGCGTTCGCCAACGGTCTGTCCAAGACGATCTCCGCCCCCATGCCGGGAGTAAGCTGGGCGAAGATTCCGGACGATCAATTGAATCCGTACGAATACAATCCCGATAAAGCGAAGAAATTGCTCGACGAAGCGGGTTATAAAGATACGAACGGCGACGGATTGCGTGAAGATCCGCAAGGGAACAAGCTCACGTTTAACTTCGACGCCATGTCCGGCACGGAGGTTGCCGCGCCGCGCGCCCAAACGATGATGCAGATGTGGAAGGATGTGGGACTTGACGTAAAGCTAAACGGAGGCGCATTGAAAGAGTTCAACGCCTTCTACGATGTGGTCGAGAATGACGATCCGTCTGTCGAGCTGTTCGCCGGCGCATGGTCGCTTGCCAGCGATCCCGACCCGAAGGCATTATGGAAGAGCAACGTGCTCTGGAATTTCCCGCGCTGGAACTCGGCCGAATCCGACCGCCTGATTGACGAAGGGATCAGCGAGAAGGCTTTTGATCAGAACTACCGCAAGGACGTGTATCACAAGTGGCAGAAGCTCGTGAATGAAGAAGTGCCGATGATGTTCCTGTATTCTCCGATCGATGTGACGGTGAGCAACAAACGACTGCAGAACGTCAAGGCGAACTCGTTCACGAATCAAATCGACGTTCATAAGTGGTGGGTCACGCAATGACCGTATCCGGGAGGCTGGGCTTATGCTGACTTATACGTTGCGCAGACTACTGGGCATGATTCCGCTGCTCCTGCTCATCTCCGTTGTGGTGTTCACCCTGGCAAAATTAATGCCGGGGGACGCCCTGACGGGGATGATCGATCCGGCCAACGTGAAGCCGGAATATATTGCCGAAATGCGCCAGCAGTTGGGATATAACGACCCGATTCCGCAGCAGTTCATCCGTTGGTTCGGCAACATGCTGCAGGGCGATTTCGGCCAATCGTTCATTCACAAGATGCCCGTGAGCGACCTGTTTTTCCAGCGGCTTCAAAATACGGCCATCCTGGCCACGATGGCCATATGCATAACCTACGCGATCGCTTTCCTGACCGGGATGATCGCGGGCAGACGTCCGAATACGCCGATCGATTATTCGATCCAGACGGTCAGCTACATCGTCTATGCCCTTCCGAGCTTTATTATCGGAATCGTCTGCATCTACATCTTCGCGATCAAGCTCGGCTGGGTGCCCGCCAGCGGATCGCGCAGCGTCGGGGTGGCCGACGGCACGGTTGCGTATTACTTGAACGTATTGAAAAATTCGCTGCTGCCCGCGTTCGTACTCGGCTCTTTGGGCACGGCCGCTTATACGCAATTTCTGCGCAATGACATTATCGAGAGCAGCCGCAAGGATTACGTCAGGACGGCACGGGCGAAAGGGACAAGCGAGCGGCATATTTACAACCGGCACATCCTGCGCAATTCGCTGATCCCCATGGTTACGTTTCTCGGTATCGATATCGGGGGATTGTTCGGCGGGGCGGTCATTACCGAGACGCTGTTCGTTTATCCGGGAATGGGCGAGTTATTCGTCTCCTCGATCAGCAGCCGCGATTATTCCGTCGTGATGACGATAACGATGTTCGCGTCCGTCATGACGCTGATCGGCAACTTGGTTTCCGATTTGCTGTACGGCTACGTCGATCCGCGTATCCGGCTTCGCTAGCATGAGAGGAGGATGGCTATGAATACCGCGACGAAGCCGTTGAATCAAACGATGCCCATCGGCAAAAAACGAAGCGCCTCTCCATGGGTGACGGGCTGGAGCCGCTTTTTTCACAACAAGCTGGCGATCGCCAGCCTCGCGTTTCTGGTCCTCATTGCGCTCCTGTGCGCTCTGGCACCGCTGCTGACGTCTTATGACCCTGTTAAAATCAACCTGCGTCTCATCCATAAGCCTCCGTCGGCGGAGCATCTGTTGGGAACGGACAAGGGCGGGCGCGACATTATCGCAAGATTGCTGTACGGCGGGCGCACGACGCTGATGATTGCCGTAAGTATCAGCTTTTTGGTGACGTTTATCGGGGTGACCATCGGTTCGGTCGCCGGCTATTTTGGAGGCAAGATCGATAACATGCTAATGCGCTTCACCGATTTTATTATGATTTTCCCGTTTCTTATTTTTGTCATCGTCCTGAAAACGGTTATTGCGGACTCGGGCATCCTGGTGCTGATTGTCGTCATCAGTGTGCTTGGCTGGGGCGGGATCGCCCGCCTTGTCCGAAGCAAGGTGTTGGCGGAGAAAGAGAACGAGTATATCATGAGCGCCGTCGCGATCGGCTGCAAGCCGTTCCAGGTGATCGTCAAGCATTTGCTGCCCAATGTGGCCTCCACCATTATCGTACAGGCGATCGTCGTCATGGCCGTTATGATCGGCGTAGAGACGGGGCTTAGCTTCCTTGGCTTCGGCGTGCCGGCCAATGTGCCAAGCTGGGGAAATATGATGTCGGATGCGATATCGCCCCAAGTGATCAAAAACCAATGGTGGGTCTGGCTTCCGTCCGCCGTCGTGATTACTTCTACGATTCTGGCCATTAATTTTATCGGAGAAGGCGCAAAGGAAGCGTTCGATCCAAAAGGGTAATTTGCAGGCGAGACGATTTTCATTTCGTGGAAATGCAAAAAAAAAACGGCTCTTGTTCGCATTCAGCGGCAAGGGCCGTTTTTTATTTTTCTCCGGATTTCTCCAATGTCGGATGACAAGAACACATTCCCGACAGATACCTGCGCCCCGCCCCCCTGATGTCGTTGCATTGTCGTCACAAAGTTAAGCCCGATCCGGCGGCTCGGCCTTCGGTTGCGACAGCTCCATGATCGCAAGAAACAGTTTCGCCTGCTTCTTCTTTTCGCGCAGCGTAAAGCGGTGATTGCGAATCGTCGATGTGCTGCCGCCATCAAGCTCCGCAAACAACGCTATTTGCGTTGATTCTTCTATTTTTTTGTTGTCGAGCATAATTCCCCCTAGCTTACTGAACGTATTTGCTTTTATTCGGCAGGCGTCAAAAAAGGGTTGACTAACGATAAAATCCAAGATACACTGAGTCAGTAATTTAGTAAATTACTAAATCATAAATTAAGTAAATCAGTAAAATAAAAGAGGAGGGGTAAAATGGAAATACCCACTACTTTGAAGCATACGCCTGTTGTTGTATCGGAAAACTATGAGCAGGTTGACGGCCGATTCGCCGGGAACACAGATACGAAAGGTTTTTCTTTGGGATTGGCCCAGTGGAACGATAGAGGAAAGGTCAATATTTCAGCCAAGCTCTGAGCGACGACGATGAGATGATCGGCGAACGTCGTTATCAAAAATATTAACGGAAATGGGGTATTAAAAATGTTTTCCAATCGTTATGTTCGAACGATTATCCTCTCCCGGGTGCTGCTGCAGCTGGGAATTTGGATCCGGAATTATGCGGTCCTTCTTTATGTTACCGATTTGACGAATAATAATCCGGTTTATGTATCCCTGATTTCGGTTGCGGAATTCGCTCCGATCTTTCTATTCGGCCTTATTGGCGGAACCTTTGCCGACCGATGGCGGCCGAAGCGGACAATGCTATGGAGCGATCTGCTGTCTGCCTTGTCCGTTGTGGCTGTGCTGCTTGCCGTCATGAACGACGGATGGATTGCACTTCTCGTCGGATCATTTATTTCCGCCAGCCTGTCTCAATTCTCTCAGCCTTCAGCCATGAAACTATACAAACGGCATGTGCCAGTTGAACAATTGCAAGGCGTGATGGCGATGTCCCAAACTCTTGTCGCTGTCTTTACGGTTTTGGGTCCGGTCATCGGCACGTTTATTTTTATACAATTTGGAATTAACATATCTCTGATCCTGACGGCAGTTCTGTTTTTAGGGTCTTCGCTAATACTATCATCGCTTTCACGTGACGCGGAGGAACCGAAGTCTGGGGATGCCGGCGGCTTCATAAAGGAATTGACGGCCGGGCTGCGCTATATCGGGTCAAATCAATCCTTGAGAACACTCAGCTTTACTTTCTCGGCTGTCGGATTGGCGTCAGGACTGACTCAGCCGCTTCAGATCTTCCTTGTCATCGAGAAATTGGGACAGAACAAACAATTTCTGCAGTGGTTGGTTATGGCCAATGGGGCAGCCATGTTGGTAGGCGGAATTGCCATCATGGGGATAGCCA
This sequence comes from Paenibacillus sp. A3, assembly GCF_001399685.1. Lineage (GTDB taxonomy): Bacteria > Bacillota > Bacilli > Paenibacillales > NBRC-103111 > Paenibacillus_G. The sequence continues at coordinate 7,865 of NZ_JTHN01000040.1, read as the reverse complement.
GAAAGGTGAAGCCGCAGTTGTTGCTCATGGTAGGCTTGCTTGTCGCCGCCGTCTGTACGATTGGAATAGGTGCGTCTGCCATGATCTGGCTGACAATCGTTCTTTTGGTGATCAGCGGTTTGTTTTACCCTTGTATTCAAGGCGGAATCCAGACGCTTATTGTGCGGAACACGGAAGGGGCATTTATTGGCCGGGTATCCGGCGCGATCACGCCTGTTTTTATGGGGATGATGGTGATTGGCATGTTCATATCCGGCTATTTGAAGGAATCGTTGTCCCTGCTGGCGGTATATGTGGTGAGCGGTGGTTTGATTATTGCCGGTGCACTTTTGCTACTCCCTCTTATTGTTGAGAGAAGAAAAAAAGCTGAGAGAGGCTCGGCATCATGACGGATAGGGGAACAAACTGACAGATGAAGAAAAAAAGCTTGTTTCGAAGAAGCCACTAACTCATAAGGTCAGTGAAGAAGAACGACGCATTAGTAAAGATACCGATTTTACCCATCGGAGATCGTCAGAGCTTATCAAAAGGTTATCTTCTGGAAATACAAGAACCAAACGTTATTCGGGATGTCTTCCCACTGAAATCATACGCAGACACCCGGACTTCATAGCGGTCATCACAACAAATTGCAGCTATGCGGGGATGTCATTATTATTTTGGACAAAACAGCCGTCCAGATTACGATCAAGAAAATCAACAGGATTTCTTAATAAGCCTGTTAAAAATTAAACTACAGCAATTGGCGGAGAGGTATCTCCGTCCTTTTTCATATATTCGAAAGGATAATCAATTTAAGATCAAACGCTGAGAACTGTATACAAATCATTGCAATGGGAAATGATAGCTCAATAAAACAGCGGTAGTCTAGGACTTTATTTTCCCGTCTAAGACTACCGCTCTTCATTTATTGGCAAAACGGATTGACTAACGTTGAAATCCAAGATAAGATGAAACAGTCATTTAGTGAATCAGTAAATCAGTAAATGAAAAGAGGGAAAGAAAATGAAAATACCAACTACGTTAAAGCATAAGCCTGTTGTCGTGTCGGAAAATTATGAGCAGATTGACGGCCGACTCGCTCGAAATACAGATGCAAAAGGCCTTTCTTTAGGATTGGCCCAGTGGAACGATAGAGGGAAGATCGATATTTCTGCCAAAGTATGGAGATACACGGGAGAAAAATGGTCAAGGCAATCAGAGGAACTGCCTCTCCATCGCGTTCTTGATTTGTCCATTCTGATTTGTCGGTCCCTGGCACATTTTCGCGAAGCCTATAGATATGAGCATCTATATGATCCGCAGCAGCCCGTCATCGACCGGGTTGGCCTTCAAGGGGATGCCATGACCGTAGCGATATGTACGGACAATGAGAGAATTAATGAAGATATTAAGCTGTTCAGCCAAGCTTTAAGCAACGACGATGAGATGATCGGCGAACGTCTGCGCACGTTATCAAAAATATTAAAGGATATGGGATATTAAAACGTTTCCAATCGTTAGTTCGAACTGTTACCCTGAGCGATATATAAGCCCTCGCGATTTGGGGAACTGCTGTTGCGTTGCATCGAGACGCCTTCCATCAAGTTTGCCGTCTTTCCCGGAATCTCCAACAATCGCTATAAGCGAACTTCATTTGTTGTTTACACAATACGGCGGCCGTCCGAACATGAAGCTCATGTTCCGGACGGCCGCCGTGTCCATTAGAGGGGGGCCGGTGCTTGAGAGCTAGCCCCTCCCTTTATTACATGAAAATTTCGATGACATTGCCGGCTTCCGACCGGTTGTCTGCAAATTCCTGCTTCCCGATGCGCACGCCGCCTTCCCGGTAACGGTTGGCAAGGGGCTTTACAGTCAGCTCGCGGCCGTTCATCGTCACCCGGCTCAGCCCTTGACCGGTCAGACGATACACGAACGTGACCGGAGCTCCCAGCACCTCGAAATCGAACTGCAGCCCGTCCAGCGACGGCGGCAGCACTGGATCGATAATCAAGTCGCCCTCGACCAAACGAATCCCCAAGGCATTGGCAATCAGCTGGTTCATGTAGATTCCCGGACCGCTGGAGTAAATTCTCCAGCCGCCCTTCACCGGTACCGAACCGTCGCGCAATTCGTCGAAGCGTTCCTGCGCCTCGTAGCGGGTGCTGAACTTCGCATCGGAGCTGCTGAAGTAAGCATTGCTTTGACGAAGCTCCGCGTTAGGCACGACGCTCCGCAGGCCGACCGGGTTAATCGTGGCCAGCCCCTTCCACACCTCGTCCGATTTGCCGAGCTTGGCCATCGCCTCGATAAAACGGATATGGGCATGAACGTACTGCAGGCCGATTTCCCTGCCTACGTTAGCCGCCTGCTCCGCCCGCTTGAACTGCTTGCTGACGCCCCCGGCATAATTCGCCGGGCGATCCATCAGCCGGACGCCGTCCGGATAGAACAGCTTCTCCTTGATGATCCGGTAATGGGCCTCCGCCTGCTCCTTCGTCAGCAGCTCGCCGATCATGCTGCGCGTCATCGGCAGCAGCCGGTAGCGGATGCCGGTTTTCGTATCCGACGGATGCAGCATCAGCTCGGCTTCGCCCGGCTTCTCCATGTACACGAATCCGGGAATGACGTCGGATCGCAGCATATACCGGTTAAAGTCCTCCCGGATGCCGTCGCCAAGCCTTTTCAGCTCGGCCGCCGTCTCCGCGTCTGCCTCCGCCAAGGCCGCAGCGAGCTGACTGAATACCTGATACGTCAAAGCTACCGTCCAACTGCTGATCAAATAGCGTTTCAACTGGGCGTTCGCCGGCTGGAGCGTATCGTCCCAGTCCCCGTCACCGTACGAAGACAAGTGCGTGCCGTGCAGAAAGTGCCGCTTGATATAGTCAAGCTGCTTCTTGGCATGCTCCAGCACCGTCTCGGACTGTTCCGTGAACGTAAAGCCGCCCCGCTTCGTATAAGGCAGCCGGACTTCCAGAATGGAAGCGTCCCCGGTCGCCGTCAAATAATCGCTCAGCACCTTGAGCGGCCACACGATAATATCGCCATGGCTTTCTTCCTGCTGAATGAAGGCGTATCGGTCGAACATGAACCATTGCGGCCAGTTTCCGTCATCCTCGTATTGATGCGAATACACGGTGGTCAGAATATCGTGCACCACGTCATATTTTTGCGTCGCCAAAAAGTATTCCGCCGGCCCTTGGCACACGTCGCGCGTCCCCCATGCCGCCCCGCCATACTGCTCCAGACCGTGCGGTACCGAGAAATGTACCAGCATATTGTGCGTATACCACCATGCGAGCGTATTAAGCTTATTCAGCTCGTCCGGCTGTTCACCGCGCCGGGTCAAGCGGAAGCCGTTCATAACCGATCGGTAAAACTCGCGGTACCGCTCGATTTCCGCATCGGCATCCCGCTGGACAAACGGCAGCTCTTCCCCATGCAGCAGGCCCTGTACCGTTACGGTCCATTCGCTGCTTGCGCTGAGTGAGAGGACGACCAGAGAAGCCGAGCCCGGCTCTGCGTTCGAGGCCAGCAGCCGTTCATCCCCCGCCTGCACATCCGCGCCTTCGATCCTCATGCGGTAGCATAGACTCGGATAAGCGCGGGCGCTGAGCGACTGGGCGTCCGCATAGAAAGCGAGCGTCCGGCCGTCGTCCTGCTGCTCCATGCGGAACGGCAGCTCGTATTCGGCCACGTTCATGCACACCTGGTTCGAGAGCAGGAAGCGGTAAGGCTTGCCGCTGGCCGAACGGACGTGCAGCACGACCTCCGACGTATCCAACGTCGTATAGTTCGTGATCACAAACAGCTCGTCCGCCGTTTTGTAATACCAACGGGCATAGTTGAAGCCCATCTCGAACAAGGACGGCATCGCAAGCAGACGGTACTGCCCGTCCAATTCCACGTAAATGCGCTGCCCTGACGTCTTCGGCACGTTCAGCGCATTGCGGGCGTTCGTCAGCATTTTGTTGAAGGACGTATTGCCGACCACCAGCTGCGCATTGAACATCCCGTACATGTACGAGGTCGTCGTGATGACCTGCTCGTTCATCCGGTCGTTGTTCCCGGTCATGAGGATATGTCCGTGCGGACGCTCCATGCGCAGCTCTTTTTCCTTCAGCACAACATGCTCATGGGTATCGGTGAAGAAGGACAACAGCTCTTCTCCATCCCGCTCCTCTTGTTGACGGTTCGGGAAGAGGTCCTCGACCTCCTGCCGCGTCATGGACAAGGTTCGCAGCGGCGCTCCGATCTGGGGCGATACGCTGACCTTCGCCTGCCAAGGGCCGGAGGTAGGTACCAGAGCCGCAGACTCCCGCTCCCCGCTCTCGCGCCAAGCATCCTGTACGTCGGCCTCGTATTCCAGTGCCGTTACCGCCTCCGGGTGGTTGTCCCGGAACAAGCCGTAGAATACGAATCTCGCTTCGCCGGCCAGCTTGACCCGTTCGGATTGCAGCGCGATATATGCAAATTCGTATTGGTATACTTCATTAGCCAGCGAAGCGTTGGTCAAAGCTTCCGGTTCGTCTGTTTCCTTGTAGGACAAGCCGAAAAATTGGAAGCCGTCCGTCGAATAACCGGCCGCTTTCGTCAGACAGCCCTGCTGAAGATAAGGAAATTTCCCCTGCTGCGGCTGATTTTGCCGGGAACAGATAACATACCCTTTCTGCGCGTCCTCGAATACCGCATGGTCGATATACTGGGACAAGTAAGCCTCGTTGCTGCGGACAGCGCCCGGATGGGCGATACCCACGTCCTGGCCGTAGACGATGTCGACTTCCGCCTCCTGCCCGTACACGGCAACGTCCCAGAACCATACCCCTTGCACCGTTAAGCGAAAGGTCACTTGATAACGAAGCGCGCCGGCCTCGCCTTCCCAGATCACCCGGCTGCCGCCCGCATGACGCACACGGCTTGCGGAACGAACGCCAAGCAAAGGTGTCGCTTCTATGCCGGAGGCCCGGTGCTGCCGCAAATATAAATTGTTCAACGATCCGGTCACCGGGTCGGACAGCCATTGATTGATCATCGTATCTTGGCAAGCCGCTTCATACAGATCGCCGCTGTTCAAGAAGGTAAACCGTAAATTCCCCGCCTCCGCCCGAAACCGGGACGTCTTCAGCATGGTCATCGTCTCCACTCCATTTTCTTTTTATTTATGGGTGAAAAAAACCGCCGGACACCATCGCTCCAGCGGTCCTTTTTCGAAATAAGTTTAAACCCGCAACCCGCGCTAAAAGGAAAGATGCTTTCGGATAAATTCAACCGTGCGGCGGTTCTGGTAGCCGCTCGTCGCATGTCCCGCAAACGGATGCACTCCGATCTCCTTCGTCGACCGGATCCGGTTATATGCTGCAAAAACGGTCTCCGGCAGGCATACGGTATCCTTCAAGCCGACCGAGACGAGCACCGGAATCCGGATGCGCTCCGCCAAATTCATGATGTCGAAATAGCTTAGCGTATCCATGACCTTGTCCAAATGTTCCGGAAACCGGCTCACGAATTCCGCCGCTTCGGAGAGCGAGCTGACCGAATTCAAAATGCCGAAGTCCATATGGCACATATTCGGAATATTCGCGATGGACAGCGCCGGCTTGTCGCTTAAGGCCGAGACCAGCAACGACAGGCCGCCTCCCTGGCTGTCGCCGGCCACGACGATACGGCCCGGGTCGACCTCCGGCTGCGCTGCCACCCATTCGACGGCTTGCAGCGCATCGACGGCGACGGCTTTGTAGTAGCAGGTCTCCTTATCCAGAATGCCCTGCGTGATCCAGCCTTTCGTCATCCCGTACGTATTGTCCAGCCGGTTGCCCGTCTCGCCGCCTTGTCCCCGGATGTCGACAGCGAACACCGCCATCCCCATCAGCAGCCAGGAGGCATACTGTTCGGGATACCCCCGACCTCCCGTGTACCCGTGAAACAAGACGACGCACGGCAACTTTCCTCGGACCGGAAACTTCGGAAGCAGATACCATCCTTTGATCGGCGTATCGGCGAGGCCTTGGTACGTGACATCGTAAGTGTCCATATACGGGAACGGCGTTTCCTGCCGTGTCCGCTGCGCTTGAACCGGCTTGTCGATCACATCGGCCAGCGTCCGGTTCCAGAATGCCTCCAGGTCGGCCGGAGCGGTCGACTCGGGCGCATACCGGTGAAGCTCTTCGATCCGTTTTTGAACTGCGTTCATGGGCTACCGCCTCGCCTTATATCCAAAATTATTTTTGCTGCTGCTTATACCATTCGTTGACTTCCTTCGTCCAAGCTTCGCCGCCCCGTTTGTTCCACTCTGCGGCGAATTTGTCAAAGTCTTTATCGGTCGCTTCGCCAATGACCATCTTCACGGAAAGCCCGCGTGCCAATTGATCCAGATCGGCGAAGTTTTTCGAAACGTTGGTCGACGGCATATATGCCACGGCCGGGCTGACGACGCCAAGCTTGGACACGACAGTCAAATTGTTCTTCACCGCTTCCTGAATGTCTTTCGGAGCGCTCAGCGGAACGGAGACGAGCGGATCGTTCGGCACGTTCCAGATCAGATAGGCGATACCGTCCTGGGCATATTTATCCCCAAGCATCTCTACGGTGCCATCGGCATTTTTCTTGTGGTGAACCCCTTCTACGCCCAGCTTACGAAGCACGTGGGCCTCCTGACCGGCCTGCCAATCGAGCAGCTCGATCGCTTTCTTCGCCTTTTCCTTGGAGATGTTGGCCGGCAGCACGAACTGTCCGAACATGCCTACGCCGTCCGGGAAACCGGTTTTGCCGTCCTTGCCTACCGGAGGAGCGATCATGATCAGCTCGACCTTCGGATCGACCTTCTTCAGATTCGTCACAAAACGGCTGTAATCGCTTGTCTGGGCGCCGAAGAAGATCCCGGCTTTGCCGCTTTCCAACGTTTCCCACATTTGGTTGTCTTTCATTACCGTGAAGTTTTTATCGATTCCGCCGTCTTTATACAGCTTCCCCAGCCACATCAGCGCTTCCTTCCGCTGCGGCGTAATGGCGGCGTTCATCAATGTGCCGTCTTCCATTTTACGCCAGCCGTTGCCGGTATCGAACGCCATGAAGACCGGGTCCAAGTGATAACCGAGCGTTTGGTTCAGCACGATGCCGACCGTATCCTCCTTGCCGTTCTTGTCCGGATCGCCTTTGGCGAATTTAACTGCGGTCTGGTAAAACTCATCCAGCGTCTTCGGAATCGGCAGACCGAGGTTGTCCAGCCAGTCTTTGCGGATGACCACGGCACGCTCCATCTGCGCCGGACGCGGAATTCCGTACGTTTTGCCGTCGATTTTGATGAAATCCCACATCGACTGCGGCATGTTCTTCAGATGTTTCGTATCTTTAATGTAATCGTCGAGCTGCAGGAAAGCCCCTTGCTTCGCATATTGCGTAAAGTTCGGGTCCGGGAAGGACATGTAATGCGTAATGTCCGGCAGGCTGTTGGCGGCAATGGAAGCTTTCAGCTTTTCCGGATATTGAGCTGAAGGAATCGCCATAGATTCGTATTCGATCCCGACCGCTTCCTCCATCTTTTTCCACACTTCCGTCTTTTGCGGAGGATTGCCGTAAAGCGGGTACATCATGCTGATCTTCTGCTTTTTCCCGGAATCCCCGGACGATGCGCCCTCTTTCCCCGTACCGCCCGATTTATCGCCGCAGCCGGTCACCGCGACCAAAGCTGTGACAAGGGCCAAAGACGAGATTTGTTTCCAGCGTTTTCCCGATACTTTCATGTGTGAACCCCTCCGTTTTATGTGTTCATTACCGCCATAACTATATGGTCAGAACCGCGCCGCAGCGCCGCTCGTAAACCCAACCGCCGATGCCGCTCAGCCCTTCACGGAGCCGAGAAGCACGCCTTTGGCAAAATGCTTTTGCAG
>NZ_JTHN01000004.1 GCF_001399685.1 Paenibacillus sp. A3 | reverse complement strand
GCCGCAGCCGCTTGCACCAAGATAGCCAAATACGTCGGCGTCGCATCCGTGATGTCGATGTTATGTTCACGGAAAAACTTCAGCAGCTTGTCCCCGTCCATCCGCGTCTCTTCCGGCACGATGTGCAGCGTCAACCCCAGCAGCAGCGCTCCGTAGATTGGCTTCACCGACATGTCGAACACGTACGGCGCCAGCTGCGCCATGTTCCGGTATTCCGGATGCGCCGCATAGATCGGCTCGAACAAGCTCAACGTAAAGTTCACCACGCTCCGCTGCTCGATCATGACCCCTTTCGGCTGGCCTGTCGTCCCCGACGTATAGATCAGGTACGCCAGATTGTCCGCCGTGGACACCGGATCCAGGTTCGCGCCGTCCTCCGCCGGGCCTTCGTACAGCCCCGCTTCGTCCAGGCACAGCACCTCGCCGCGGAACTCCGCCGCTTTAGCCTGCTGCCAGCTCTGCGTCAGCAGCAGCTTCGCTCCGCTGTCCTCCAGCACGAAGCGAATCCGGTCCTCCGGATGCTGCGAGTCGATCGGCACATACGCGCCGCCCGCTTTCAGCACCGCCAGCATCCCGACGATCATCTCCAGCGACCGCTCCACCAGCATCGCCACCGGCTGATCCGCCGTGACGCCATGCGCCCGCAGCACGCGAGCCACACGGTTCGCCCGCTCGTTCAGCTCGCCGTAGGTCAACTCTTTGCCTTCAAAGACGACCGCCACCCGCTCCCGCGAGCGCTCGACCTGCTCCTCGAAGACTGCATACAGCGTCTTGTTTTGCGGATAACGGTCTTCCGCCGTATCGTTAAACTCCGTCTGAAGCTGAATCGCTTCCTCCGGCGTGATCATCTCCAGCTCCGCCAGCTTCGCCTGCGGGCTGTCCGCAATGGCTCCCAGCAGGCGGACGAAATGGCCCGCCATCCGTTCGACCGTTTCGCGCTTGTACAGCGCTCCGGCGTAACGGAGGCTGAACTGCAGCTCGTCATCCGCCTCGGCAGCGTTGAGTGTCAAGTCGAACTTCACCGCATCGTGACCGCTCGGGTAAGGCTTGAACGTCAAGCCTTCGATGCCCAGCTCGCCTTCTTCCGTATTTTGCAGCACGAACATCGTGTCGAACAGCGGACTGCGGCTCATGTCCCGCTTCACATGCAGCTTCTCCACCAGTTCCTCGAACGGATAATCCTGGTGCTCGTACGCTTTGAGCGCATGCTCCTTGATTTCCTGCAAATACCCGAGGAACGTCTTCTCGCCGGCTGGATAGCTCCGCAATGCCAGCGTATTGACGAACATTCCGATCACCGGCTCCAAGTCAGCATGCGGACGGCCTGCAATCGGCGTGCCCACGACGACATCTTCCTGCCCGCTATATTTGTGCAGCAGCGTCATGTAAGCCGCCAGCAGCACCATGTACAGCGTCGAGCCGGTTTGCGCCGCCAGCTGCCGGAGCTTCTCGCTTCCGGCCTGGCCAAGAGTGAACGTCACCGTGTCGCCCTCGAAGCTGCGCACCGCCGGTCTCGGGTAATCCGTCGGCATGTCCAGCACCGGGAGTTCCCCGCGGAACACGTCCAGCCAGTATGCCTCCTGCCGCTTCATCCACTCGCCATGCACGTCCGCCTGCTGCCACGCCGCATAATCCTTGTACTGAATCCGCAGCGGCGGCAGCTCCTCGCCTCCGTACAGCCGCACGAACTCGTCGGTCAGCACGCCCATCGACACCCCGTCGGAGATGATGTGATGCATGTCGAGCATCAGCAGATGACGGTCCGCTCCCAGCTCGATCAAGCCTACGCGCAGCAGCGGCGCCTGCTCCAGATCGAACGGCCTCACGAAGCGGCGGATATGCGCTTCCGCTTCCTCCTCATCCGCCTGCGTAACTTCCAGACGGAACGGCACCTCTTCGGTGGCAACCACCTGCTGCACCGGCTCGCCGTCGATCAGGCTAAAGCCCGTACGCAGCGTTTCGTGGCGCGCAATCAGCCCCCGGAACGCTTCTTCGACACGCTCGCGGTCGAGCGCCCCTTCCACCGTCAGAACCGACGGCATATTGTAGCTGAGCGCCTCGCCTTCGAGCTGATTCAGCACGTACAGCCGCTTCTGTGCCGAAGACGCCGGGTAGTACTCGCTTTCCGCTGTCACCGGAATGGATGCATACGCCACCTGCTCCATCTCTTCGATCACCCGCGCCAACTGCTCGACCGTCGGGTATTCGAAGATACTGCGCAGCGGCAGCTGCTTGTTCAGCTCTTTGTGAATTTTCGAAGCCAGCGTCGTGGCCCGGAGCGAGTGTCCGCCGATGTCGAAGAAGTTTTCCTTCACCCCAACATGCGGGACGCCCAGCACCTCCTGCCAAATCTGCACCAGCTTCGCTTCTACCCACGTCCGCGGCGCGACGTAGTCCACGCCCGTCTGCACGCTTCCTTCCGGCGCCGGCAGCGCCTTGCGGTCGATTTTCCCGTTCGGCGTCAGCGGCATGGACGGCAGTTGTACGAAGTACGACGGCACCATATAGTTCGGCAGCTCCGCCGCCAGCGCGCTTCTCAGCTCGCTCACCGCCACCTCCCGATCCGCCACGAAGTAAGCGCACAGCTGGTTTTGACCGGAGGCATCTTCCCGCGCGATGACGATCGTCTCCTGCACCGACGCAGCAGCCTTCAAAATCTGTGCCTCTACCTCGCCCAGCTCGATCCGGTAGCCGCGGATTTTAACTTGGTGGTCGATCCGGCCCAAATACTCGATTTTACCGTCCGGCATCCATCGTGCGAGGTCCCCGGTCCGGTACATCCGCTCGCCTTCCGCGAACCGGCTCATGACGAACTTCTCTTCCGTCAGCTCCGGACGGTGCAGGTAGCCTCGGGCAAGTCCCGCCCCGGCGACGCACAGCTCTCCCGGCACGCCGACCGGCAGCAAATGACCGTGCGGGTCGACCATGTAGACACGGTGATTCGGAACCGGACGTCCGATTGAGATCATCACGTCCGCCATCGGGTCCGTCGAAACCGGCCAGATCGATGTCGCCACGGAGTTTTCCGTCGGGCCGTATCCGTTGTAGTACATCACCCGGTCTTTCCATTTTTGCACCAATTCCGCCGAAGAAGCGGAACCGGCCGTAAATAGAATGCGCAGGTCCGGCATTCGATCGGGCTCGAGATAGACCGCATAGGTCGGCGGCAGCGCTGCAATAGTGATGCCATGCTCAGCCATATACTTTTCAAACCACTCGTAGTTCAAAATCGTATGTGACGTCGGGATATACAATGTCGCCCCGCAGAACAACGCCTGGAAAAACTCCCAGCAAGCGGCGTCAAACGAGTAGCTCGCGAACTGTACGACTTTGTCGTTCGGCCCGATGTGCAGCGTCCGGTCGAAGTACGTTTTCAGGTTGCACAAACCATGATGCTCGACCATGACCCCTTTCGGCTTACCCGTCGTTCCCGACGTGTAGATGACATAAGCCAAATCGTCCGGTCCCGACACCGGCGTCAAATTCGACCCGTCTTCGCTGTACGCTTCCGTCGCGTCCAGCTCCACGACGGTCCCCTCGAATGCGACGCGATCCCGAAGCCCCCTTTGCAGCAGAAGCAGCTCTGCGCCCGAATCGTCCAGCATATAACGGATGCGCTCCTCCGGATATTCCGGATCGATCGGAACGTACGCGCCCCCGGCTTTCAGGATGCCGACGATGCCGACGATCAGGTCCAGCGACCGTTCGGTCATCAGACCGACGAGGCGGTCCTTCGCGACGCCATGATCCCGCAGCGTGCGCGCCAGCCGGTTCGCCCGCTCGTTCAGCTCGCGGTATGTCAGCCGCTCGCCTTCGAAGTAGACGGCGGTATGATCCGGCGTATGCTCCGCCTGCGCTTCGATCAAGCCGTGAATCGTCTGCTCCCGCGGATAATCCGCCGCCGTGGCATTGAACACTTCGTTGATCTGCGCTTTCTCCTGCGGCGTCACCACTTCCAGCTCGCTGACGCGGATTTGCGGATCGGCCGCAATTTGCTCAAGCACATAGATGAAATGGTGCTGCATCCGTTCGATGTTCGCACGGTCGTACACGAGCGAATTGTATTCAAAACGGAGCTTGACCGCTTCGCCCGGCATGACCAGTAGGTTGAAATCATAGTTCGTCTGCTCGACCATTTGCGCGTCGACGATCTCGAATTGGTCGCGCTCGGCGCTTCCGAGCTGCTCTACCCGCTCTTCCACAGGATAGTTTTCAAAGACCATAATATGGTTGACCAGATCCTGCTTCTGATCGGTCAGCGCCTGAATCTCGTAAAGCGGGTACGTTTCGTAAGCCTGGGAAGCAAGCGCCTGCTCCTGACCTCTTCGCATGACGTCTGCGAACCGCTCTTCCGCCTCGCAGCGGACCCGCACCGGAATCGTATTGATGAACAGGCCGATCATGTTCTCAATTCCCGGAATTTCCGCCGGACGTCCCGATACGACGCTGCCGAACACGGCATCCTGGCTGCCATTGTATTTATGAAGCAGCAGTCCCCATACGGTTTGCAGCAGCGTATGAAGCGTCACCCGGTGCTGCTTGGCAAGCTGATCGATCTTACCGGTTAACGGCTTGCCGAGGTCGCAGAACAACGTCTCGAACTGCTGCCCTTCCGTCATGGTCCGCGGCTTGTCGTTCGGCAGCAGCGTCTGCTGCTCGTAGCCGGCCAGATAGCCGCTCCAATAACGCGCGGCTTCTTCCGCATCCTGCGCTTCCAGCCATTCGATGTATTGGCTGTATGGCGTGACCGGAGCCAGCTCAGGCTGCTTGTGCTGCATGAGCGCGAAGTAGCTTTCGAATACTTCGCCGGTCATCAGCGCCACGCACCAGCCGTCCATCAAAATATGGTGCGAGCTCCACACGAGCCGGTACGTCTCTTCACCCATACGCAGAACCGACACGCGCATCAGCGGATCTTTTTCCAGATCGAACCCTCTGACCCGGTCCTCGCGAATAAACGTATCGAGGTAAGCGGCGCGTTCGGTCTCGTTCATGTCGCGCAGATCCATATAGGCGAACCCGTTGTCTTTGCTGCGGAACACGACCTGTACCGGCTGGTCCTTCCATCCGATGAAGAAGTTCGTCCGGAAAATTTCATGTCTTTGCAGCAGCAGATTCAAGCTGTTCTCAAAAATCCGGACATCCAAGCGTCCCCGCAGCTCGAACGTCGTTTGCTCAAAGTAAGCACCCGATTGCGCGTCCAGCAGGCTGTGGAACAGCATGCCTTTTTGCATCGGCGTGAGCGCATAGACGTTCTCCAGCTCCCCGATCGCTCGGGCGCGTTCCGCGAGCTGCTCCAGCTCCTCGATGGTCAATCCCTTGAGCAGGACGTCGCTTGGCGTCAGCTCCGGCCGTTCTTTCGCCGCGCAGTGGGCGATGACGGTCCGCAAGCTTTCCTCCAGCAGCCCGGCCAGCCGCTCCATCGTTTCCCGGCGGTACTCCTTGCCGCTGTAGCGGATCGTCAATTGCAGCGCGCCTTCCGAAACGAGACCGTTAATGTCCAGCGTGTACTGCTTGGCCGCGTTTTGGCTGAGCTCCGCGCCCGCCGAATAAGGCGATATCCCGATGGCGCTGCTTTGCACGTCCTGATCGAACTGCCCCAAATAGTTGAAGCTGATTTCCGGCTCGGTGACGAAGACGTCGCCTTCCTGCCGCGCCGACAAGTATCTCAGGATGCCGTAGCCGATTCCTTTTTGCGGAATGCGATGCAGCCCTTCCTTGACCCGCTTGATCCGCTGCGCCACGTCCTTGCCTTGGCCCATGTCGAGCACGACCGGGAACTGGCTTGTGAACCAGCCGACGGTACGCGTGATGTCGAGCTCGGGAAGAATGGCCTCGCGGCCGTGGCCTTCCAGATTCACCAGCACCTGCTCGATGCCGCTCCATTCTTGCACGGCCATGCCGAGCGCCGTCAGCAGCAGGTCGTTCATTTCCGTGCCGTAAGCGCGGTGGGCTTTCTTCAGGAGCAGCTCCGTCTCCTGCGGTGTCCAGGTAGCCGTGACGGTCTCGCTATCCCGGTTGAGCGATGGCACGCCGGCAACATCTTTCGGCAGCGGACGATAGTCAGCCCGTTCGATTTGCTGCCAGTACGCCCGTTCGCGTTCCATCGCCAGCCCGTTCGCATAGAGCGTTAGCTGTTCCGCCCACGTCCGGAACGAATCCGTTTTGTGCGGGAAGCGGATCGCTTCGCCGCGAAGCGCCTGCTCGTACCCGGTAGCAATGTCCTCAAACAGTATGCGCCAGGACACCCCGTCGACCACCAAATGGTGGATCGCAATCAGCAGGTGATCGCCGTCCGGGCAGCGGAACAGCCCGAGCTTCATTAACGGCCCGTGTTCGAGATCAATACTCCTTTGAATTTCGTTCGCTTTCGCTTCCACGGCCGCCGCGACATCCGCCGCGCCGCTGAAATCCGACACTTCGAGGCTGAAAAGCTCGCCTTCATTGGTCCCCCGGCTCCAAGCGGCATAGCCGCTGTCGGTTGCCCGGAACACCGTACGCAGCGCGTCGTGATGCTCGGCGATCTTCTTCATCGTCACGCGCAGCGCCGCTTCGTCGAAGCCTTCGTTGCGGTACAGCATAACCGACTGGTTATGATGGTGTGCCTCGGCCAGCTTCTGCTCAAAGAACCAGAGCTGAACCGGCGTCAGCTTCATGTCTCCGACGACTTCGCTTTGATCCGCCATGCGGGTCGCGGACCGGACACGACGGCTCAGGTCGGCCACGGTCGGGTAGGCGAACAAATCCTTCATGTCGAGCTTGTAACCGGCTTGCAGCAGGCGCGAAGCCACCTGCAGCGCTTTGATCGAATCGCCGCCCAGCTCGAAGAAGTTGTCCAGAATGCCGACCTTCTCCACGCCCAGCACGGCCTGCCATACTGCTACCAACGTCTGCTCCGCCGCTGTCTTCGGCGCTGCGTATGCCGCTCCCGCGCGCACCGCGCCTTCCGGCTCCGGCAGCGCTTTGCGGTCCACTTTGCCGTTTGGCGTCAGCGGCAACCGCTCCAGCTTCATCATCCGCGCCGGCACCATATGCGACGGCAGGCTTTGCTCCAGATACGCCTGCAGCTCCTCTACGCTTAGCGTTTCGTCCCCTGCCGCGTAACCCGCCAAATACTTTTGTCCCCGCTCGTCCGTCCGGTCGATCACCACCGCCTGACGTACGCCCGCGAAGCGCAGCATCGCCGTTTCGATCTCCCCTAGCTCGATCCGGTACCCGCGGATTTTCACCTGATGGTCGATCCGCCCGATGAAGTCCACGTTCCCGTCTTCCATCCACCGCGCCAGGTCGCCCGTCCGATACAGCCTCTCGCCAGGCACGAACGGGTTCGGCACGAATTTCTCCGCCGTCAGCTCCGGCCGGTTCAAGTAGCCTCGCGCTACCCCGGCTCCTCCGATGCACAGCTCGCCCAGCACGCCGACAGGCACCGGATGCAGCTGCGCGTCCACGATGTAAAACCGCGCATTCAACCACGCCTGCCCGATCGGCACGCTGCCCGTCTCCGGCAGATTCGTCAGCGGCTCATCGTAGTAGCTCGAATCGATCGCCGCTTCCGTGACTCCGTACGCGTTGATGATCCGCATGGACGAGCCGAACCGCTCCTGCAGCACCCGGTAATCCGTCACGCTGCAGCTGTCCGAGCTCGTAATCAACAGCTCCATCGAGCCGATGTCCAGACCATGATCCGCGATATGCTGCATGAACGGCACGATCAGCGCCGGGGTCGATTCAAACGCCGTAATTTCATAATCCCGTATCCAGCCGTGCAGACGCGTCGGATCGATGCGGTCTTCTTTCGGGCAAATGACCATCATGCCGCCGTTGTACAGCGTCCGCGCGATATCTCCGACGAACACGTCGAACGAGAAGCTCGCCAATTGCAGCAGCCGCACCGGGAACTCGCCAAGACGGTAATCCCGACGGTAGGCCGCCGCCGTGTTGACCAAGCTGCGATGCTCGATCATGACGCCTTTCGGCTGGCCCGTCGTTCCCGACGTATAGATCACGTAGGCGAGGTCGCCCGGCTCGTTCATATTCGGCACGTTCGACGTGTCCTCGGCGTACGCCGACTCGTCGTCCAGGCACAGCACCGCCTCCAGCGCATGCCCTTCGGTCAGCCACGCCTGCGCGCGCTCCTGCAGATGCGTTTGCGTCAGCAGCACGGCCGCTCCGCTGTCCTGCAGCATGAACCCGATCCGCTCGGACGGATAGTCCGGGTCCAGCGGCACATACGCGCCGCCCGCTTTCCAGACGGCCAGCACGGCGACGAGCAGGTCCGTCGAACGGTCGGCCAGAATGCCGACGATCGACTCGCGACCGATCCCGCGCGCTTGCAGCGTCCGGGCCAGCCGGTTCGCCCGCTCGTTCAGCTCGCGGTACGTCAGCTGCGCCCCTGCATAGACGACCGCCGTCTGCTCCGGCACATGCGCGGCCTGCACTTCGAAGCAGGCGTGGAACGTTTGCTCCGGCGCATAGTCTGCCAACTCTGAAGCCGCTCCACGTCTTGCACCTACACTGCCGAAGCCGTCCACCAGCATCGTCCGCTCTTCCGGCGTGATCATCTCCAAGACCGACAGCTTCGCTTGCGGATTGCCGACAATCGAGTCGATCAGCCGGACAAAATGATTCGCCAGCCGCTCGACCGTTTCCCGCTTGTACAGCGCGGTGCTGTACTCGATGCTGCACAGCAGTCCTTCTTCCCGCTCAAGCGCATCCAGGGTCAGATCGAACTTCGCCGAAGTGCTCTCGCTCGAGTAAGGTTTGAAATCGAGCCCCGCGATGCTCAGCTCCACCTGCTCCAGCGTCTTCAATTCGAACATCGTGTCGAACAGCGGATTGCGGCTCATATCCCGGGTCAGGCTAAGCTTCTCGACCAACTCCTCGAACGGATAGTCCTGATGCTCGTAAGCTCCGAGCGCCTGCTCCTTGACTTCCAGCAAATAGTCCGTAAACGTCTTCTCGTCCGCCGGATAGCTCCGCAGCGCCAGCGTGCCCACGAACACGCCGATCAGGCTTGCCAGATCGGCATGCGGCCTTCCCGCAATCGGCGTACCGACGATAAGGTCTTCCTGCCCCGTATATTTGTGCAGCAGCGTTTTATAAACGGCCAGCAGCACCATGTGCAGGGTCGACCCGGTTTGCGCGGCAAGCCGCTTCAGCCCGTCTCGGGCCGCTTGTCCGACGGCAAAATCCAACCGCGCGCCATCAAAACGCTGTACGGCCGGTCTCGCATAATCGGTCGGCATATGGAGCACGGGGATTTCGCCGCGGAAGACGTCCAGCCAGTATGCTTCCTGCTTTTTCAGCCGCTCGCCGGCTTTTTCCGTTTGCTGCCAGACCGCATAGTCCTTGTACTGCACGCGCAGCGGCGGCAGTTCTTGGCCCTCGTACAGCTGCACGAACTCCTTGATCAGCACGCCCATCGACACGCCATCGGAAACGATGTGATGCATGTCGTACAGCAGCAGATGACGTTCCGGGCCAAGCTCGATCAAGCCTACCCGCAGCAGCGGCGCCTGCTCCAGATCGAATGGCCGCACGAATTCGCCGATATGCGTTTCGGCTTCCTCTTCGCTTGCCGCCTTGTACTCTACGGCAAAGTCGACGTTTTCGTAAATCCGCTGCACGACGTCGCCGTCCGCCATCTCGAAGCCGGTGCGAAGCGTCTCATGACGAACAATCAGCTTGCGGAATGCCTCTTCGAGTCTTCCGCGGTCTAGATGTCCCTCTACGAGCGTGACGCCCGGCATGTTGTAGCTCGTCTCCCCGCCTTCCAATTGGCTTAAAACGTACATCCGCTTTTGAGCCGAGGATACCGGATAGTGCGCTCTTTGGCTGGCCTGCGGGATCACCGTGTCAACGTCCTGCTCCATCCCTGCGATGGACTGCGCCAACTGCTCGACCGTCGGGAAGTGGAACACATCCCGAAGCGGCACCTTGACCTGCAGCTCCTGATGCATTTTCGCTACCAGCGTTGTGGCCCGCAGCGACTGTCCCCCGATATCGAAGAAGTTGTCCTGCACGCCGACTCTCGGCAGCTTCAGCACGTCCTGCCAAATTTCCGCCAGCTTCGCCTCAAGCGGTGTCCGCGGCGCCACGTATGCCGTGCCCGTTTCGACTCCGCCTTCCGGCGCCGGCAGCGCTTTGCGATCCAGCTTGCCGTTCGGCGTTAGCGGCATCCGCCCCACCTGCACGAAGTACGACGGGATCATGTACCCCGGCAGCTTTGCCGCCAGCTCACCACGGAGTTCGACTGCGGCAAGCGGCTCGTCCGCCACGAAATACGCGCACAGATCATTCTCGCCGCTTTCGTTCTCCCGCGCGATCACTACCGCTTCCCGGACCGCAGCGACGCTCATCAGGCCGCTTTCCACCTCGCCCAGCTCGATCCGGTACCCCCGGATTTTCACCTGATGGTCGATCCGGCCCATATATTCGATCGTTCCGTCCGGCAGCCAGCGGGCCAAATCGCCCGTCTTGTACATCCGTCCACCAATCTCGTACGGATTCG
>NZ_JTHN01000399.1 GCF_001399685.1 Paenibacillus sp. A3 | reverse complement strand
AGGGATATACCCCACCGGTCTATGACGGAGAATTCAAATCGCGAAGCTGGTTTTCCCCCCCACCTACTTCTTATTCGAATCGACAAAGCTTTGAATCGTATCCGCCGTCTTTTGCGGAGGGTTGCCGGCGAACATGCCTTGGACTTCGTTGCGCACCTTGTCCTGCAGTTGCATGATCGGGCTGTATTCCTCAATTTCGCCTTTGAAGTCTTTGGCCGTGCTTTGCGCCTTCACGTACTCTGCGGTAACCGGATCGACCGGAGCCGAGCCCGAATCCATTTTGACCGGATAGACGCCGCCCTTCGTTTCCTTGAGGAAATACTTGAACGCATCGACGGAGGTCAGGAACTTCAGCAGCTTGATCGTAGCGTCTTTTTTCGCGCCTGTGACTTCCTTGGAAACCGAGTAACCGCCCGCTCCGCCGAACCAGTTGTCCTTGAACTCCGGCTTGTCTTTGTAGCCCGGGAACGGAATGACCCCGATTTTGTCGGCGATCGGAGAAGCGGCGATCGAGGAAATGGCCCAGACGCCTTCAAACATCATGGCGCTCTTGCCGCCGAGGAACATGCTCGTAATCGCGTTGCCATCGGTCGTTACCATATTTTTGCCGAAGATGCCTTTATCCTGCCAGTTTTTCATCGTTTGCAGCAAGGAAACCATATCGGGATCGTTCCATTTCGCTTTGCCGCTCATCAGATCTTCCGTTTTTTGGAATCCGTATTTTTTCAGCGCCAAATTCGTCAGCAGATGGCCTCCGCGGAAGTTGTCTTTGTCGGCCATCGCCATCGGCACGACATCGATCGCTTTGAATTTGTCGGCGACCGCCTCGAATTCCTCGATCGTTTTCGGCGGCTCGGCGCCGACTTTTTGGAACAGCTCTTTGTTATAG
>NZ_JTHN01000398.1 GCF_001399685.1 Paenibacillus sp. A3 | reverse complement strand
TTCAGCAGCCACATCCACAAGACGGCCAAAGCGACCTGGGGAACCAGCGTCGGCAAAAAATAGATCGTCCGGTAAACCGCCATCCCTTTCACCTTCATGTTCAAAAACAAGGCGAGCAGAACGCCGGACACGATGCTGAGCGGAACAAAGAACACGGCGAAGTACACGGTATTAAAGACTGCCGCCCAAAATACCTTGTCCTGCATCAGCTCGCGGTAATTGTTAAGACCGATGAACTCCCCCGGCTCCAAAATGCTGTAGGTGGTAAAGCTGAAGTAGATGGAAGCAGCCAGCGGGAGAAGGAAAAAGATCAACAGGCCGATCAGCCAGGGCGAAGCAAACAACCAACCGTACAGCTTTTCGCCGGCTTCCACACTTTGTCTTTTCATCGCCGAACCTCCTGTGGCGGGAGCGATAGAGAAGCCGGAAAGCGGCTCCCCTACCGTGTCCTCTCTATAACTATTTATGTAATTCGGAATTCACTTTTTGGGAAACTTCCTGCAAAATGTCTTTCGGCGTCCCTTTATCATGAATCGCGCTGTCTCTCGCTCTGGATAATTCGTTCCACAATAAGGAGCCTGCGGAAATAACGGGACGGTTATGGGATTGCGTAAGAATCTCCGCGAATTTCTTCGTCGCCGGATCTTTAATCCCTTCGTTGACCGATTGGATGGTCGCCAAATTGCCGGTTGTCTCGCTGAATATTTTTTGCCCGTCCTTCCCTGCCGCGAATTTAATGAATTTCCAGGCGGCATCCACATTTTTCGCGCCCTTGGGGATGATGTAGCTGAACCCGCCCGACCAGCTCGTAAACTTGTCGCCTGTCGGCGTAGGAATCGGGGTGACGCCGTAATTGAAATCCGGCTTGTATTTTTTGATTCCGGCGATTCGCCACGGGCCGCTGACGGTCATGCTAAGTTGGCCGGTGAGGAAGGGATTATCCGCTCCCGAGCCTGCCGAATCGGTAAAGGCGGCGACATCCTCAATGTTGTATTTTTTGGCGTAATCGCGCATCCATTCAAGCGCTTTGACCACATTCGGGTGATCCGCCGTTACCTTGTCGGCCGTTTTGTCATAGAAGTCGCCGCCGAAGGCCCAGCCCCACGTGTATATCCAGCCCTGATCGTACCAGGGGATAAATCCGATCCGCTCGAACCGCTTGCCTGTCTTCTTGGTCAGCTTCTCCGCCGCGGCTTCAAGCTCGGCAATCGTCTTCGGAGGATGTTCCGGGTCCAGTCCGACCTCCTTGAATTGATCCTTGTTATAATATAAAAGCCGAGCGTCCGTATCGTTCGGAAGTCCGTACAGCTTTCCTTTGTACGTCGCTTCGGCCATCGCAAATTCATAGTAGTCGGAGGCGTTGATCTGGTCAGCCTTCGCTTTATCGGTCAGATCGGTCAATGATCCGCGCGCCGCCCATGAACCGATTTCGAACCGGTCGAAATAAGCCGCATCGGGAGGATTTCCGCCCGCGATGGCGGCCAGAAGCTTCTCGTTCTGACCTTCGCCTTGCCGGGCGATATAAGTCATTTCGACTTGGATATCGGGATTCTGCTCGTGGAACGCTTTGACGATTTTCTCAAGCGCCTCTTTCTCCGTATCCGTGTTGCCATGCCAAAATGTCACCTTTGTTTTTCGGGCGTCGGTTCCGTTTGCGGAATCCCCGCTTCCCGATGAACATCCGATTAAAACAGTCGAAAGCGCTATCAACGATGCGAACGATACTATTAAGCATTTGTTCATAGGTTTCACCGGATTGCCTCCCCATTTTGTTAATCGGCTGCACAACCTGTAAAGGCTTTCATAATAAACGATGCCTGCTTCCTGCTTCGCTCTCCCCCTTTTGCCCAAAATCAAAAGCATATTGGTATACCAACTATGACATATCAACACGCTAATTATATTAACACCATCTTATATTTGTGTCAATTCAGTGATTTCCATGAAAAAACAATAAAAATTAGCTCATTTTGCCGACTTTTGTTGCAAACCATCGATCTTCCCCGATATTTTTCCATAAAAAATATGGTATATCAATATACCATATCATAAATTCAATATTCATTTTCATATCGTGTCTCGTTTGATTTGACCTTCAGCTTAAAGCCGACAGGGTTCAGCAGCGGGACTTCCCGGTGTTCCAACTGCGCTAACAACAGCTCGGCCGCCCTTTGTCCGATTTCCCGTTCGTCTTGAAGAATGTGGGTTAAAGGAAAGTAGCCATGGCGGG
>NZ_JTHN01000397.1 GCF_001399685.1 Paenibacillus sp. A3 | reverse complement strand
GGTGGGAACGGGCAATATTGCGGGTGTAGCTACGGCGATTGCGTTCGGCGGGCCTGGTGCGGTGTTTTGGATGTGGATGATGGCATTCCTGGGAGCGAGTTCCGCTTTTGTGGAGGCGACGCTTGGCCAAGTCTACAAAACCAAGTTGGACGGTCAATTCCGGGGCGGTCCGGCGTATTACATTGAAAAGGGCCTTAGAATCAAATGGTTTGCGATTCTATTCTCCATCGTAACGGTTTTTGCAACAGGGGTATTTTTACCGGGTGTCCAAGCGAACAGTATCGCTGCCGGGATCGAAAGTGCATTTGGGATTAATACTTTTGTGACTGGGATCGTTTTAGCTCTCATTCTCGGTATCATTATTTTTGGCGGTGTTAAGAGAATCGCCCGTGTAGCCGAAGTTACCGTGCCTTTTATGGCTGCAGGTTACATCTTGGTCGCTTTGATCATTGTGTTCGTCTACGTCGATCAATTGCCGCATGTCCTTTCCCTTATTTTCTCGAGCGCCTTCGGTGCCGATGCCGTCTTTGGCGGAATTATGGGCTCTGCCATTTTGTGGGGAGTTAAGCGCGGGGTATATTCCAACGAAGCGGGTCAAGGTACGGCGCCGCATGCCGCTTCCGCCGCGGAAGTGTCCCACCCTGCCAAACAAGGACTGGTTCAGGGCTTTTCCGTTTATATCGATACGTGGTTCGTTTGTTCCGCAACGGCCTTTATGATTCTGCTGACGGGAATGTATAACGTAACCCCTGAGGGCGCGGCTCCGATTGTGAATAATCTGGCGGATCTCAAACCGGGACCTGTCTTCACGCAAAAAGCCGTTGAAACCATCTTTCCGGGATTCGGTGGTCCGTTTATCGCGATTGCTCTTCTTTTCTTCGCATTTACGACGATCATGGCTTATTACTATATGGCGGAAACGAATTTGGCTTACCTGAACCGGGCGGTGAAGCGCGTTTGGTCCGAGTATGCGCTCAAGATCGCGATCATGTTTGTCACCTTCTACGGATGCGTGAGAACCGCAGATCTAGCTTGGGGCTTGGGGGATATCGGGGTAGGAAGCATGGCATGGTTGAATATTATCGCTATCCTTCTGCTCACGAAGCCGGCATTGAAAGTGCTAAAAGACTATGAAAGCCAGAGGAAAGAAGGCAAGGACCCTGTATTTGATCCGGTAAAGCTGGGCATCTCGAACGCTGAATTCTGGGAAAAGGAATACAGGCACGAATCTGCCAAGACAATAAACGATAAACTATCGAGACTATGAAAAGCAGAAGATCGCCC
>NZ_JTHN01000396.1 GCF_001399685.1 Paenibacillus sp. A3 | reverse complement strand
CCGACCGGCGGACAGTCTTTTTGGAAGAGGTGAAGAAAGTTAACCCCGATGTGAAGGTCGTGGCCGATCAAGACGCATGGCTGCAGGATAAGGCCGTCTCCGTCGTCGGCGATATTTTGACGGCTCACCCGGATGTGAACGTCATCTGGGCGGCCAACGAGGGCGGCACGATCGGAGCGGCGATGGCGGTGAAGAATGCCGGCAAATCGGGCAAGGTGTATGTGTTCGGCACCGATGCGAGCTATCAGTTGATCGCGATGCTGAAGGAGAAAGACAATATTTTGCAGGCGATTGCAGGACAAGACCCGTACAACATGGGATATAAAGCGATGGAACTGCTGATCAAGGGCTTGAAGGGCGAAGATGTGAGCGCGAACAAAGGGAAGACGACGAGCGTCGACGGAATTCTGCTAAGTCGCTCCAATCCCGAAGGTATCGCCAAGTTCGAAGCGGATTTGAATGCCAAAATGAGCAAGTGACGTATGAGGTGACGGGGCTGCTGCGGCGGCCCCGGATGGCCGGTAGAATCCCCAGAGGAGATCGCGAGGGAAGGCATATGAGCGTATTGGAAACCCGCAGCATTACGAAGCATTACCCCGGCACGGTCGCCTTGGATCAGGTGTCGGTGTCTTTTGAGAGCGGCAAGGTGCACGCGCTGCTCGGGAAGAACGGGTCCGGCAAGTCGACCCTGCTCAAAATTTTTTCCGGCGCCGTCCAGCCGACCCAAGGAGAAGTTGTGCTGGATGGAACCGCGCTGCGCTTTAAAGATCCCGGTGACGCGTTCGCCCAGGGAGTCGCCACTGTATATCAGGAGCTCAGTCTGGTCCCCGGCATGACGGTGGCGGAAAATATTTTCTTGGGTCGCCTGCCGATGAAAGGCCCGTTCATCGACTGGAAGAAAGCGTACGCGATGACCCGCGAGCTGCTGAACGAGTATAGCATCGATATCGCCTCGGACGAGCTGGTGGCGAATTTGAGCGTCGGTCAGGCGCAAATGATCGAGATCGTGAAAGCGCTGACGTTCAAGCCGAAGGTGCTTCAGTTGGATGAGCCGACCTCGGCTTTGGCCAAAAACGAGATCGATTCGTTGTTCAACATGATCCGCGAGCTGAAGAAAAAAGACGTCATTATCATTTACGTCTCGCACCGTCTCCATGAGCTGTGGGAGATTGCGGATACGTGCACCGTCCTGCGCGAAGGGCATTTTATCGGCACGGCTCCGATGGCCGGTCTCACCCGGAAAGAGCTGATCCATATGATGTTCGGCGACGTGGAGATCCGGACGCGTCCGGAT
>NZ_JTHN01000395.1 GCF_001399685.1 Paenibacillus sp. A3 | reverse complement strand
TCCAGCATGCTGGAGCGGACATACCGGATCCAGACCGCCACTTCGGAGCAAGCGATCGTAAACACCGGCAAAATCAGATGAAGCACCCGGTCCCACAAGCCGGACGGCGCATTGATCGTCTGCAGGCCGCCCGACGGCAGCCAGCCGAGCTTCACGGCAAAGAACATCATCAACAGGAGACCGAGCCAAAACCCGGGCAGCGAAATGCCGACGAACGTAATGCCGGACACGAGCTGATCGAGACGCGAATTCGCTTTAACCGCGCACAGAATGCCGAGTGGAATCGCTATGGCCATGGCCAGAGCAAAGCTTGTAACCGTCAGCAGCAAGGTATTCGGCAGCCGGTCCCACATCAATTCCGAGACCGGCTGGCTTTTTTGAAACGAAGTTCCGAAATCCCCCTGCGCCAGGTCGCTGATCCATTTCCAATACTGAATATATAACGGTTGATCCAAGCCGTAGGCTTTGATCATATTCTCTTTATCGATGGCCTTGATCGTCGGATCGTCGACGTACTGGGAGATCGGACTGCCCGGAGCCATATGGATAATCAGAAAAGATATGATCGTAATGCCGATCAGAATCGGAATGGCGTTCAGCAAACGCCGAAGGGCATATCGGGCCACCGGATCTCACTCTTCTTTCATCATAATTTCGATCATAACGATCAATGGATTTTCTTATTTCGTGAAATACCACTTTTCGATTTCCTTCAAGGAGTCTCGGTTCGAGTTAAAGCCTTCGAGATTAGCCGGATAAGCCATGGTAACCGTCGGCGAATAAATGAACGTATACGGCTGGTCTTCCGCGATCAAAGCGTCAATTTTGGCCAGCAGCTCTTTCCGTTTGTTCATATCGAACGTCTTCAAGTCCTCGTCGATCAGCTTGTCGACCTCGGGATTTTTATAAGAAATATAGTTCGATCCCGTCTCCATCGCCGTCGAATGCCAAATGCCTTGCGGGTTCGGGTCTCCCGAAATGCTCCAGCCATGGAAAAGAGCGACGAAGTTTTTACCCATCCAGTTTTTCGTGAAAGCAGATCCTTCAACAATCCGAGGCTGAACGCTGATGCCGACTTTTTTCAACTGCTGCTGAATTACGGTTAGTGCCTTCTCACGAACCTTGTTCCCTTGAATCGTTTGCATTTCAAACTCGAATCTTTGACCGTTTTTCTCCAAAATGCTGTCGCCGTCCGTATCTTTCCAGCCTGCATCGGCCAAAATCTTCTTCGCCTTTTCCGGATCGTACGGGAATTTCGGCACATTATCCGTGAACGACCAGTAGGAAGGAGACGTTTGGCTGTGTACGAGCTTTCCTTGTCCTTCGATGATATTGTCTACGATACCTTGACGGTCGATAGCCATCGTAAGTGCCTGACGCACCGATTTATCCTGGAACAACGGATTGGTCAAATTCCAGGCCGCAAACATATAGGTCCCTGTGCCAATCCCTTTTTGCAGCTTGATTTTGCCCGACGTTTTGGCAAACTGCTCGATAGCCTGCAAATTGTCGGCCGGTACCGCAATGACGTTAATTTCTCCGGCTTGCAGCTGAGCCATCATGGCATTGGCATCCGGGACGATCTTCGCCGTTATTTTTTCGATGGCCGGCTTGCCTCCGAAATAGCTGTCGTTACGAAGGAAGCGCAAATATTGGCCTTGCTTCCACTCTTCCAGCTTATAAGGACCGGACCCTACAGGCTGCTTGAAAAACGGAGATTTGTCCATATCCTTTACAGGAACTTCCTTCAGCAAATGCTGAGGCAAAATATTATAAGCCAGCATATCGATGTATCCGGCATGCGGCTCTTTAAACGTAAATTTAACGGTCGTGTCGTCCGTTTTCTCGACTTTCGCCAGCTTCTCGAACGTTCCTTTGCGAGGGCCTTTGTAATCCGGATTGAGCGGAATATTATATGTAAATACCACATCGTCGGCTGTCACCGGCTTGCCATCGCTAAATTTGGCATCGTTGCGGATTTTAATCGTCATTTCCTTCTTGTCTTGCGAGAACTCCGGCTGTCCGGCCGCCAGGTCTGGAACGATTTCTTGCTTTTCATTAAAGTCATACAAATTGCTGAACACCAGATCGATCACTTCACTGGAAACCGTAGTAGTTGCCCAAAAGCCGATAAAACCTTGCGGATCCAGCAAATAAGCCGTATTGATTTCGCCGCCGTCCACCTTTTCTTTTTTGCCGCTGTTAGCTGCCGCCCCATCGGCCGGCTT
The DNA here is from genome assembly GCF_001399685.1 of Paenibacillus sp. A3. Lineage (GTDB taxonomy): Bacteria > Bacillota > Bacilli > Paenibacillales > NBRC-103111 > Paenibacillus_G. Next base: position 630 of record NZ_JTHN01000395.1, on the reverse strand, counting down.
CTCGCTTGTTGCAGGGGTTCCTCCGCCTCCGGACGTGCAGGCGCTCAACAATAGCGCGGTGGTCATCAATGTGGCAAGAGCGATATTTCCCGCTTTGCCGAATTTTTTGAACAACATGGCAAGTTTCCCCTCTCTTTTCGATGCCTTCTGCAGGCTGTTTATATGAAATGGCACGAGGCGTTATGCCCCGGCTCCACTTCGCGGAAGACAGGCTTCTCGATCCGGCAGCGCTCCACTGCATGCGGACAGCGCGGATGGAACGCGCAGCCCGACGGCGGATTTGCCGCATTCGGCACTTCACCGCTTAAAATAATGCGTTCCCGCTTGCCGTCCACATCCGGCTCGGGCACGGACGACAGCAGCGCCTGGGTATACGGATGCTTCGGACTGCCGAACAGCTGATCCCGGCTTGCCAGCTCGACAATTTGACCTAAATACATGACGGCAACCCGATCGGAAATATGGCGGACGACACTGAGATTGTGCGAAATAAACAAGTATGACACATTCGTCCGCGTCTGCAGCTCCTCCAGCAGGTTGACGATCTGCGCCTGGATCGAGACATCGAGCGCCGAGACCGGCTCGTCCGCCACAATGAGCTTCGGACTCAACGCAATCGCGCGGGCAATC
>NZ_JTHN01000394.1 GCF_001399685.1 Paenibacillus sp. A3 | reverse complement strand
ATTGCTTCTCGTTCAAGCCGTACATGTGGCGAAGTTTTTGTTTTTCTTGCAATTGAACGCCGTAGCCGGACAGTTTCTTGCGTTGTCCCGGACCATGCTGCCCCGGAGGGAAAGGACGTTTCAATTCTTTACCAGTACCGCTCAAGGAAATGCCGAGACGGCGGCTTAATTTAAATTTAGGACCAGTGTAGCGTGCCATAAGTTGGGAAGCTCCTTTTATCAATAATTTGGTTAAGTTAATAAACGGGTGAAGCGTGTGCCCGATTTTGCCTGAAGCGTTTCTTAACGATCCGCACCCGACAAGAAGAACCAGCCGCGGTCCTGTCGGCAGCAAAATCTTACAGAGGGTGACGCAAGCTTCCACCATAAGCACGGGCTGCCAGAGCAGTAATTCCGATGCTTATTCTCGACTTCTTATTTTATAAGATGGATATGTTTGTGTCAAGCATAGGAATGCGGGAACCGGCATACGAAAGGATGCTTTTTGTTGAAAGCTAGGTTCGTGATCGGAAGCAATTTCTGGTACAATATGATATGCGAAGGGAGGCTTGACCATTGGCCAATTGGAATGTCCACCAGTTGTCGGAAGCGCTCCAATCTCTCGGATGGATAGGTCATGTCGCAGGGGCGCTGCTCGTTTTGCTGCAGACGCTTTTCCCTTTTGTGCCTTTTGTCTTGGTAGCCGGGGCTAACGTCTTGATTTTCGGGTTGTGGCGAGGGTTTCTGGTCAACTATGTGTTTGCTTGCCTTGGAGCGTTTATTGCTTATTATACGGCGAGAAATTACGGTAGGGCATGGGTGCAGGGCAAGCTCGCGAAGTACGATTTCATCGAGCAATGGAGCGCGAGACTGGAGCGGCACGGACTTTGGTATATCGCAGCCAGCCGGATTATTCCGGTGATTCCTTCCTTCGGCATCAACCTGGGCGCTGCGGTCATGAAGGTCAAACCAAGGGATTTTGTAATCGGCACGCTGATCGGCAAAGCGCCGATGATCTTCCTTGAATCGGTAATCGGGCACGACCTGCTCCATCTCGGCCGATATAAAGGAAGACTTTTTGCCGCATTAGCCTTGTTTTTCTTCCTGGTGTTCATCGGGAATTATTACAAAAACAAATGGACCAAAAGCGGCAGCAAATTTTAATATTGGTAATGGAAAAAGGAGAAGATTCGATGCGTGATCCCCGTTTAGAACAACTGGCTCGTAATCTTGTAGGTTATTCTTTAAATGTGCAGCCCGGCG
>NZ_JTHN01000393.1 GCF_001399685.1 Paenibacillus sp. A3 | reverse complement strand
AGCAGCGTACGTCCTACCGCTTTGGCGATCTGTTCAATACAGCTTTCAACCCGGCTGTATTCCGCGACGACCGCCGCGATCCGAAAACGGTCATGCAGTCCGCTTGGGAGGACCTGAGACGGATGCTGTCCTTTGACTTGAACCAGGAAGTGTTGGCAACCACGCTGCGGATCGAGAACAAAATCAACCGTATGGCGGGCGACGCCTCGAAAAACTGGTCGGAAGCCGTCCGGACCGGAGGAATTCCGTCCTTTGAAGCCCCGGGGTTCGAGCCGTTCAAGCTGAAGACGCCTGAGCTAAACGCGATGCTGGAGGCCGCAGACGTACAGCCGAAGTGGCTGGCAGGCTTCTTTAAAAATGCGAAGCATTTCTTCGAAGGCGACGGGAAAGCAGAGCTGCGCCGGGAGCTGGAAGCCCGGCTGAACGGGCCGATGACGCGTTTTGCCGACACGCAAGCGGTCTTTCTGGAGGACGCCTACGCGGAGCAGCTGCGAACCGTGATGCAGGAGCTGGCGGCAAGACTCCGGCAGGCGCTGGAGGAGCACGGCGAAGGGCTGCTGGAAGCGCTCGAGATGAAGATCGACTTGAACGAGCTTCAGGCGAAGC
>NZ_JTHN01000392.1 GCF_001399685.1 Paenibacillus sp. A3 | reverse complement strand
GACATAGTACAGCAGCTCTTGAATTTCTTTGGACAGCTCGCGGGCTTCCGCGTCCGTGTCCGGGGCGGCAAGCCGCATCTGGGCTTCCGCAAGCGCCGTACGCAGCGCTTCGGCTTGGCGGCGGCGCTCGGAAGCATCCGCCCGGGCGCTGTCCATCCAGCGCTGGAGCACATCGGCCGCACGGCGGATATCCGCATCGCCGGCCCGTACAGCCATCTCGGTCAGTTCCGCGAACGTAAAGCGGACGAACTCCCGCTCGAAGCGCAAAATGCCCGATTGCTCGACCGTCTCGCGGTCCTCTTGGACTTTCCCTTCGAGGGCGTAGTAGCTCGACAGCGGATAAATCCGCGGGTGCCGAATGCCATGCTGGAGCAGGTTCGTTTCGACGTGCTTGACGACCCCTTCCAGCTCTTCGGCGGAGGAAGCCAAGTCGGCGGCATTGACGATGAAAAACATTTTATCCAGCTCGAAGCTGTCTTTCACGCGTCCGAGCTGCAGCAAAAACTCTTTATCCGCATGGGAAAACGCATGGTTATAATACGTGACGAACAAAATCGCGTCGGCGTTCTTGATGTAATCAAACGCTACGCCGGTATGACGCGCGTTAATGGAGTCCGCTCCCGGCGTATCGACCAGAACGACGCCCTGCTCGGTGAGCGGGTTCGCATAGTACAGCTCGATCAGCTCGACGAAGCACGATTTTGCTTCGTCGGCGGCATACCGGCCGAACTCCTCGGCCGTGACGTGCAGCTCTTGGCCCAGATGCGGGCTCATCTCCGCCCAGCCTTTCTCGACGGCTTTAAGAAACGCGTAATGCGGTTTACCCTTGCCCGGAACTTGATCGGCTGCCAGCTTATGAATCGAAGCCAGTGCCTTTTCGATTGAATTTACATCGACACCCAAAACTTCCAACGAATAAAAGACATCGGAGGCCAGCCGTTCCGGCGTTTTCATTCGGACTTTGGCCGTGCCGTGCGGCCAGCCCTCTTCCGGGTCCGGCGGCATGATTTTGTTGATCGCTGCAGTCGTCGGATTCGGCGATACCGGCAGCACCCGTTCGCCGATCAGCGCGTTCGCGAACGACGATTTGCCCGCGCTGAACGCGCCGAAGAGCGCGATCGTGAAGCGGTTGTTCGCCAGCCGCTCCGCCTTCTCTTCGAGCGAGCGGCGGATGCTTTGCAGCGCCGCGGCGCCGGCAAGCTCCTGCGCGGCGCCGCCCAGGCGCGCGGCGGCCTCGTGCAGCCGCCGCCGGTGTCCGCCTGCGGCGAGCGCGTCCGCGC
>NZ_JTHN01000391.1 GCF_001399685.1 Paenibacillus sp. A3 | reverse complement strand
CTCGATGCGCGCATCGAGCTTTTGGTCTGTGACCGTCCGAATGCGGGGGTAGTCGAACGGGCCAAGCAGACCGGCGTGCCTGTTCATACGTTTCGTCCGAAGGACTACGATTCGCGCGAAACGTATGAGCGGGAAATTTTGACGATGTTACAGCAAAAGCAAATCGAGCTTGTCGTTCTTGCAGGGTATATGCGCATTGTTACGAATGTTCTGGTGGACGCGTATTGGGGACGCATGCTTAATATTCATCCTTCGTTGCTGCCGTCGTTCCCGGGGCTCGATGCCGTAGGGCAGGCGCTGCGGCACGGCGTCAAGGTGACCGGCGTGACCGTTCATCTTGTCGACGGGGGCCTCGACAGCGGTCCGATCTTGGCGCAGCGCGCCCTAGACATTGAACCTGGCGATACGGAGGCTTCCGTCGCCGAGCGAATCCATCGGATCGAGCACCGATTATACCCGGAAGTGATCCAGGCGATTGCAACGGGAAGCATCCACTTGGAGGATGCCGCCAACAAACCTAAGGAGGACGGGACCGCACCATGAGCCAAACGACGAATCAAACGCAAGTATTGGAGCTCCGTTACGGAATGAACCCGCATCAAAAGCAAGCGAAGCTGATCGGGGAAGGGACGCTGCCGATCAAAGTAGTGAACGGCGACCCCGGCTTCATCAATCTGCTGGATGCTTTTAACGGCTTCCAGCTCGCACGGGAGCTGCGCCGCGCAACGGGATTGCCTGCCGCCGCTTCGTTCAAGCATGTCAGTCCGGCAGGGGCAGCCGTAGCTGCGCCGCTGACGCCCGAGCTGAAGAAGGCTTACTTCGTGGAAGGCTTGGAGCTGTCGCCGCTGGCAACCGCCTATGCACGGGCCCGCGGTGCCGACCGCATGTCCTCGTTCGGCGATGCTGCCGCGCTCAGCGATATTGTGGACGCCTCGACGGCACAGCTGTTGAAGCGGGAAGTATCCGACTTGGTCGTGGCCCCGGGATATACCGACGAAGCGCTGGAGATTCTCCGCGCCAAGAAAAACGGCGGCTACCTGATTCTCCAAATCGATCCGGATTACGTTCCGAATCCGGTCGAAACCCGTACGCTGTTTGGCATGACGCTGCAGCAGGAGCGCAACGACGCCGTCATCGACGACACGGCGCTGGAACGCATCGTTACGGACAACAAAGAGCTTCCGGAGAACGCAAAACGCGATCTTCTCATTGCGCTCGTGACGCTGAAATATACGCAATCCAACTCGATCTGCTACACGCTGGACGGTCAAACGATCGGGATCGGCGCCGGCCAGCAATCGCGCATTCACTGTACCCGTCTGGCCGGAGACAAAGCGGACCGCTGGTTCCTTCGCCAGCACCCGACGGCGCTGAATATGCCCTTCCGTCAAGGGCTCTCCCGCGCGGAGCAAAACAACGCCATCGATCTATGGCTGGAAGAAGAGCTGACATCGGTGGAGCAGGCGGCCTGGGAAGCTTGCTTCGAGCAGGTGCCGGCGCGTCTGACGCGCGAAGAGAAGCGCGAATGGCTGAATAAGCTGCAGGGCGTTTCCTACGGCTCCGACGCCTTCCTGCCGTTCCGAGACAATCTGGACCGCGCCAGCCGCAGCGGCGTCAAGTACGTCGTGCAGGCAGGCAGCTCGATGCGCGACGAAGAAGTCGTGAAAGCGGCCAACGATTACGGCATGGTGATGGCTTATTCGGGAGTCCGTTTGTTCCACCATTAAGAGACGAAACGGCATTGCTCCGTAATGTCCTGAGCTTGTTGAGAAACCCGCTGCGCGTATAAAATTCTCAGC
>NZ_JTHN01000390.1 GCF_001399685.1 Paenibacillus sp. A3 | reverse complement strand
ATTCCAGGGCATGCCCGGTGGCGCTCCGGGTGCCGGGTTCCAGGGCATGCCCGGCGCCGCTCCGGGCACAGGATTCCAGGGCATGCCCGGTCACGCTCCGGGCGCAGGGTTCCAGGGCATGCCCGGCGCCGCTCCGGGCGCAGGGTTCCAGGGCATGCCCGGCGCCGCTCCGGGCGCAGGATTCCAGGGCATGCCCGGCGTCGCTCCGGGCACAGGGTTCCAGGGCATGCCCGGCACCGCTCCGGGCGCAGGGTTCCAAGGCATGCCCGGTGGCGCTCCCGGCGCAGAATTCCAGGGCATGCCCGGCGGTGTTCCGGGCGCAGGATTCCAAGGCATGCCCGGCGTCGCTCCGGGGGCCGGGTTCCAGGGCATGCCCGGCGGTACTCCGGGCGCAGGATTCCAAGGCATGCCCGGCGCCGCTCCGGGGGCCGGAGTGGTGCCCGGCAGACCGGATGGCTTCCCCGGTGGACCCGGCGGCTTCCCCGGTGGGCCCGGCGACTTCTCTGGGGGACTCGGCGGCTTCCCCGGCGGACCCGGAGGCTTCCCCGGCGGGCCCGGAGGCTTCCCCGGTGGGCCCGGAGGC
>NZ_JTHN01000039.1 GCF_001399685.1 Paenibacillus sp. A3 | reverse complement strand
ATACCCCACCGGCGTATGCAGAGAGTTTTCTGCGCGAAGCGGGCTTCTCAGCAAGCTCTAAGGGGAAAATTTCCTCCCTCGTATTTTTGAATGCAGTGGTAGGGGGCGGAATGATTGGACGTTTATGACTCCATGGTTAAGATGGCGATCGCGCTGCTGCTCGGCTTATTGATCGGCTTGGATCGTCAGCTCAAGCATAAGCCGCTTGGAATGAAGACAAGTATGGTCATTTCCGTAGCGAGCTGTTTGATTACCCTTGTTTCGATCAATTCTGTACAGCAATATTCGGTCCCCGGACACACGAATATGGATCCGATGCGCCTGGCCGCCCAAATCGTCAGCGGAGTCGGCTTTATTGGCGCCGGGGTTATACTTAGACGCAGCAACGACGTGATATCGGGTCTCACGACCGCCGCGATGGTGTGGGCCGCATCCGCACTTGGCATTGCGACGGGAGCCGGCTATTACCTCGAAGCGGGCTGCGCGGCAATTCTCATCATTACAGCCATTAATTTTGTTCCTGCGCTGTTCAAACTGTTAGGTCCGAGCAAGCTGAGCGAGCGCGATCTGTCGATCAACATCGTTGTTCAGGAGAATGACGAAATGTCCAAGCTGATCGACGAAATCGAACAAAATTCAATGAAGGTCAAGCATATCAAGATCAAGGATTTAAGCGACGGCAAGCGTCAAATGCAGATTGTCGTATCCGCTTCGTCCAAGATGCGCACGACAACGGTGTATTATACGTTAAAGAAAATGCGGCACATCTTTGCCGTGGAGGTAGAAACCATTACCGCATAGCATAGCTAAAGCGTCCCGCCTTAATAAACTTCGTAGCACTGGCCGGTCTGTTTGCCTTCGATGCTCTTTTGATACGCGGCGGCCGCTTTGCTGGCGGGAACGGGCACGAACCCGGCGAAATAACCGGCATAATCGTTCCACGATTCTTCCAGCACATTCGGACTGACGGTGTTAATCCGGATGCCCCGCGGCATTTCAATCGCAGCCGACTTGACGAACGCCCGGATGGCGCCGTTGGCCATAGCGGCAGAGGCTCCTTGCGGGATGGGGTCGTCCATTAAAATGCCTGACACCAGCGTAAAGCTGCCGCCGTCATTTACATAATTCAATCCGAGCAGAACGATATTGACCTGGCCTTTGAGCTTGCCGTCGATGGCAACCTGATTATCCTCCGGGGTCATAGCGGTCAGAGGAAGAAACTTGGCGCTTCCTGCCGTGACAACGACCGCATCGACTTTTCCTACCGCTTCGTACATCGCCGCGATGCTCTCCGCTGATGTCATATCTACGGTCACATCGCCACCGCTCCGCGCCGCTTTTATAATCTCGTGGTTATCCTTCAATCTGTCGACGACAGCTCTGCCAAGCGTTCCCGTAGCGCCAACAACTAATATTCTCATCGGTTAACCGCCTTTCCAGTCATATTAATACAGATTTTACCATGCACTTGTATCCGGTTCAATTGCGCCTCGGATGATCGAAAAAGCAGCCGTCCCCCGATGCCGGGAAACGGCTGCTTTCTATGATTGCTGCGGCGAAACGAATTTCGCCCCAACCTGTTTCAACACAATCGCCACATCGTCACGGGTAAATTGACCGTCTCCGTTCAAGTCGTTGCGCCCGTACGGCGAGTTCAAATAAGCCAATACTTCACGGATGCCAATCCCGTCGTGGTCGGTATCGAAATCGGCCAGCCTGCGCAGCATTTGCTGCATGGCGTCTCCGTAGACTGCCTTAAGGCTTACGGCCGCGTTCGTTTCCCCGCTAAAGCTGCTTACCGCGCCGGCTTGGATACGGAATTCCAGATCGTCCCCCGGCTGCAGCGGGCCGCTTGCGGTGAAGCCTGCTTCAGAATCTCCCGGCGTGTAGACGACATCGGTTACCGACAGCGCGGTGTTGCGGCTCATATTGATGACGCTGAAGTAGGTCGCATCCGCAACAGACCGCAGCGGCTCGGAAAAAGTCAGCCGCACGTTCATTCCGTCCATGACCAGCTTCGTTAGCACCGGCGTTCCGGCTTGAGACACGCGAATGGTGTACAGCCGGGTGGTCCCGTCCTGCGCGGTGACCAGCACTTCGATGACATTTTGCGTGCCGGAGATCAAGGGCAGCGCCGGGCTGTCCATGCCGCTCTGTACGGGAACGTAGCTGCCGCCGTTGACTCGGACTTGAATCTTGGCGGCCGGGTTGCTGTCCGGCAAGACGGGCTTCACCGTGAGCGATGGGACGGACCGGCTTACCGTCATGGAATAGTCGGTCACCTGGCTGGAGAAGTCAAGGTGTCCCGGTGAAACGGATAAGCCGGACAAGCTGGCGTCGCTATTCTTTAATCTCGTTACGGTGAGCGTATATATTTTTTCCACGGATGGGTCTTCGGCCAATACCTTGATCTCCAGCGTATTGCTGCCCACGGTCAGAGGCAGGGTAGCCGGAGAGCCGCTCGCCGCCGGTATGTAGCTTCCTCCGTTGGCGCGAACGTAGACGGAGGCGTTCGCATCGAATAATGCGGGCGTTACCGCCAAGCTGGACGCGGAGTACGGGACGTCCGCCATCGTATAAGCCAGCCTGTCGTACACGAACGGTTCTTTCAAGGTCCCCGGGGTCACGTCCAGCCCGCTTAACCATGCGTTGTTGTTTTGCCGCTTCACGCTAATCGTGTAGAAACTCGTTGCTTTTCCGTCTTCCGCGGTTACTTTGACTTGAATGCGGTTGCCCCCGACGTTCAGGGCAAACGGCTGGCTTGGCAGGCCGCTGCTAACCGTTGTGAAGCCTCCGTCGTTTACTTGAAGCTGCACAGTCGCCGCCGAATCGGCCGTCGTCGGCGTGACCGTCATTTCCCGGGTCGCATAGCCGACATCCGCCAGAACATATCCCATAACCTGCGGTTCAAAAGGGGGATTTAATGTGGCCCCGGAGACGGTTAAAGCACTCAACTTCGTATTCGTGCTAGGCGCAGCCCGCATGGCCGTAATCGTATACGTTTTATTGACTGTCTTATCGTTCGATGTAGCCTGGACCGTGATCGTATTGCTTCCGACGTTCAAAGGAATGGGGCCGAATGCGGCTCCGTCGGATGCCGCCGTTCCGTTGATCAGGAAAGTGGCGGCGGGGTCGTCCAACACCCCAGTGAGCGACACGCTGCTCATCGCGTAAGGAACACTTGTCGAGTAACTCGTCGTTGAAGGCTGGAAAGCCGGGCTTAACGCCGCCCCGCTTATACGCAAATCGCTCAAATCCGCATCGTTTGTTGCCGGAAAGTACACATGGATCGTGTACGTGTTGATTGTTGAAGAATCGGCCGAGGTAACCTTGATTTGAAACTTGTTGTCTCCCCGGTTCGTCGCGATATAGCCGGTCGACGTATTTTCGGGCAGGTTGATCCAGGCGCTTCCGTTCATCGAGTACGCCATCTTCGCCCCGGAATCCGCGGGGATGGCGGATGTGTAGAAGCCTTGTTCGGAGCTGCGCATCTTCACCCAATATTCCGTTACGGTCGGTGAAAATGCGGGCGAGAGCGCCCCTGCGCCCTGATGAATACTTGTCAGATCGGCATTTGCATCGCTGTCTGCCGCACGCGCATGCCAAGGAAAAACAATAATAACGATCATGGCCGTCATCATGGCCACCAAAAGCTTCGAAAATCGCACAAAACGTCCTCCTTCATGATGACAACCACCATTGTAAAAAATGGATGGCGTTCTTGTTGCCGCGTTTTCTAAATGCTTAGGAAAGCAGGAGGTTTCCATGTTTTAACCGGGTCAACCTTCCCTGTAATCCTCGACAATGACCTCGACCGCCCCGGTTTCGGGGTCCATCACGAAGCCGTGAACAGGGATCGCTTGGGGGAACAGCGGATGTCTGCGGATCATTTTGACGCTGTGCATGACGCCTTCCTCCGCACAGCTAAAGCCGCGCAAAAACTTTTCCATGCGAATGCCCGAGTTTTCAAGCGTCTCGATCACTAACGGATCGATGCCGTGCTCCGTGAATTTATTCACCATACGCGCCGGATCAATCTCCGTCATGCCGCAGCCGTGGTGACCGATCACGATCACCTCGCGCGCACCCAGCTCGTAGACGGCGACCAGAAGGCTGCGCATGGCGCTGCCGAACGGCTGGGTTAGAATCGCACCCGCATTTTTGATGAACTTCGCATCTCCGTTTTTGAAACCCAGCGCCTTCGGAAGCAGCTCGCTAAGCCGCGTGTCCATGCAGGTCAGCACGGCGACTTCTTTATCGGGATATTTGTCCGTTAAGTAATCTTCATACCGTTTCTCGGCAACGAATTTCTTGTTGAACTCCAGTAAGCTTGGGACAATGGACATCGTGTGTGACCTCCTTGCTGCACGCTAGATTCTTATGTTTAAGTCTAGCATCAAATGCAGGGGGATGAATAGTAAAAATCTATTTAACATTGCTGTGGGTTTCCGGGGCCTCAAAAGCCTTATGTTTTTCATTGCGTTATTGTAATAAGATGAGGATAACAAATCAGGCTTCGGCAAAAGGACGCAAGTCGATCGTGCAGGAGAGGGTGGGCAGAGATGAACAAAACAGATCGTTTGTTAGCCATCGTCATCGAATTGCAGCGTAAAGGGGGGCTGCGCGCGGAGGATTTGGCGGCCCGCTTCGAGACGAGTACGCGAACCATCTACCGGGACATTCAAGCGCTTAGCGAGGCGGGAGTTCCGGTTGTCGGCGCTCCGGGGCAGGGGTATTCCTTGATGGAGGGGTATTTTCTCCCTCCGGTGAGCTTTACGGTAGAAGAAGCGGTGGCGCTGCTGATTGGAACGGACTTTGTCGAACAAAAGTTCGATACCGGGTATGGCGCGAAGGCGCAGAGCGCCCGGGGCAAAATCGAAGCCGTCTTGCCGGAGAGTGTCCGCGGCGAAGCGTCCCGGGTCCGCGCGACCATGCGGCTGCTGGCTGCGGGTGACGCGCAGATCAGCGGGCGGGAGAAGCAGTACTTGGAAGCCCTGCGGCAAGCGATATTGGAGCGGAGAAAGGTCAAGTTCCATTACTCCAAAAACAGGCCGGAGATTGACGGGAACCGCCATAGCCACCGCACGACCGCCCCTTACGGGCTTATCCTTGTTCGCGGCTCCTGGATCTTGCTGGCGCATTGCGAGCTACGGCAGGAGCTTCGCCATTTCCGGTTGTCCCGCATGAGCGGCCTGGCCGTTCTGGAGGACCCGTTCTCGTTTCCTCCGGATTTTCAATTGGAGGATTACTTGCCTGCGGATGACCGGAACGTCCGGGTGCGTATTCTGGCAAGTCCGGCGATCGCGGATCGGGTGAAGGAAACGTGCAGCTTTTACCTGGAAGCCTTCGAGGATCGGGAGGAAGGTTTGGTCATCACGTTTCGCGTCCGGCAGCCCGAAGAGCTGTTGCACTGGGTGCTCGGCTGGGGAGCGAATGCCGTGGTGCTGGAGCCGGAGGCGCTGAAGATCCGGGTCCGGCAAGAAGCTGAAAAGATGCTAAAGCGCTACTGACATACTGTTGTCAGTAGCGTTTTTGTATAGTAAGAGCAGATGATGAAAAGGAGCTGGGATAAGCAATGAATACAACGGAAATTTTGCGGAATTTTGAGGACATTACGGAACATTACATTCAGGAGCTGGAAGGCTTCAGTATGGAACAGTTGAAGCGGCAGCCGGGAGAGAACGAATGGTCGCTCGGACAAATGTACCAGCATTTGATCAATGCCGCATTGTACATGCAGCTTGCCAATGCGGAGCGCTGTCTGGCGCCAGGCGGGGATGACGCTGCATCCGCAGGCGAAAAGACGGAGGTGGGGGAGGCCGTATTCGGGCAAGGAAGCCTGCCGCCGGTGCGCATCCAGGTCCCGCCTTCACCGCAATATACGCCCCAGCAGCCCGAAAGCAAAGAGCAGCTTGTCGAAGGACTGAAATCCGTCGTCCGCCGAATGAACGAGACCGCATCAAAGCTGGAAAATGCGCCACTGCGCCATACCGTCGCCCATCCCCGGTTCGGAGGACTGACCGCGGAAGAATGGTTTAGGCTCGTCGAAATGCACTATCGCCACCATCTTCTGCAGAAGGACCGTTTGAAGCAAGCTCTCTTGCCAGCGCTAAATTGAGGCGAGAATGAACAGGAGGGATCACCAGATGCCGGACCAATCGGTACCCGGGCAAGAGCGCTACTGGATCGGCGTCGTTTCCGCATCCCATGTAAGCCGGGGCGTGCAGGGAGGGTTCGCCCAGCTGTGCCACGGCAAGTCCGCGCCGCTCCGGAGGATGCGTCCGGGGGACTGGCTCATTTATTATTCTCCGCGTACGGACATGAAGGAAGGGGAGCCGCTGCAAGCCTTTACCGCTATCGGACGGGTGGCGGACGACCGGGTTTACGAATACCGGATGTCCGATTCCTTCGTGCCGTTTCGCCGGGATATCCGCTATTTTCCTTGCAGCGAAGTGAAAATCGCCCCGCTGCTGGATCGGCTCAGCTTTACGCGCGGCAACCGGCATTGGGGGTATAAGCTCCGCTCAGGCCATTTCGAGATCGCACGGGAGGACTTTCTGACGATTGCCGGGGCGATGCTGGGCGAGGCGGGAACTCTCCATTTGAAGCAGGCTTGCGGGAGCGGCTCGGGCGCTTAAGACCGCAGAAGACGGATATGCTGAACTTGCCAAAGCGACGAGCTTAGGACGGTTCGGCTTTCTTTTTTTAGGGAGACTGATTTCCGCAAAATCACCGTCTAGCTCAATGTACGGAACAAAAAATGGTTTTTGCTGCGCGGCGAGGCTTTTTTGTACGATTCCGTCGTCCGAAAGCGGCTTTGCACGTCCTGTTTCTGGCGCCGTTACATTACCATCCGGTATTCGGATCGATCCGGTAACAGGGGAACCGGGCAAATCACATCAAGGCATCGACTTTGCTTGTCAGGCAGGGCAGCGCATCCCGGCGTCAAAAGCCGGTAAGGTCGTTTATGCCGGGTTGGCAGGACGAACACGATCCAACAAGGGTTACGGTCAATTTGTATGGGGGGGATCATGGCGGCGACTACGTATGCTCATCAGTCACAGACCACCGTACGCGTCGGGGATGAGGTGCAGACCGGGGATGTTGTCGGTGTTTGTGGCTCTAGTGGGAAAAGCACTAGTTTACATCTGCACTTTGAGATTTTCGTCAATGGGCAGTGCGTCGATCCGGCTCCGTACATTGGACTGAAACCTTCGGATTTTTGGGGAAAGTGAAGATCGGATTCGTTACCTTGCCCGGATCGGCACGATCTTTGAAAAGTTATACGGAATCAAGGATTTACACGACGCGGAATTCAGAGCGACGACGAATGCCGGCCGGAACTTGGTTACAGCAATGAGCGGATCGAAAATCTATTGCGCGAGCGCCTCTTTTTCGAGAGGGCAAACAAAATGGGACACTAGCAATTCTTTTGTTTAGGATGTAAAAAATGGCCCGTGCCATCTTCAGAGACACAGGCTTTTTTTCATTATTCCACTCATTATTTAATCTCTTCCTTATGTTTAAACTTTATATCTTGCGTAGGACCTAAGCTTCTTGATGATATTTGAATCCATTCACCAACATCTCTATCAGTATATATATATATTACATTCGGTTCGTCTCGGAATATCACCGCAATTGGATACTTTGGCATTTTACTAAGTCGCCCTTCTATGCTCAAAATATCAGAATGGGTATAATGTTTTTCCTCAATGAGATATTTTTGCAAATCTTGCTCTAATTTTTTTATTTTTAATTGAATATAACAGTAAATTGATAGGATCAACACTACTAAGACGATAACACACCAGATAAGAATTTTTCTTGCCATTTTCCCAACCTCCTAAAATTTTCTTTATATGGTTGTATTTTCTATATAATCTATTTATTATAATATCATAATGATAAGGAGGATTGAATAAGAGCATGATAAGTAGAATTTCAAAACTGATGGGAATCTTTTTTTTATTAACTCTTTTGGTAATCCCCACAATGGTACAAGCTAAAGTTAAACCAATGGAGGAACCTAATCCATATTACCCCGGAACTAGCATTGAAATGCAGGTTGGAGATGTATTGTATTCAAGCAAAACCCTTGGAAGCTCCTCGCAAATTGTAGGACATGTCGGCATAGTCGGTCCTGACTTTTTTATTTACCATGTTACCCCAACAGAAGGAGGAGGGACCAAGGATACAATCCAAAACTACATGACAAGACATGGAAAAGGTGAAACTATTGCAATCTATAAATATCGCTATGCTAGTGGGTATTATGCCGCAAACTGGGCAAAAGAAAACTATCAAAGAGCGACACAATATTTCATTACTCCTGATAGATTGAGCTTAATAACTCCTAACTATTGCTCTAAATTTGTTTGGCAAGCGTTTTACTACGGAGAAGGACAGGACGCTATGGGAAAAAATTTAACTGGTGATTCTTATACCATTGTATATCCCGGAGGATTTACGTTTAGCTCAAGATTTATAAATAAAGGTTCATTTATATCCTAACCCAAAAAACCGTTTTGGCATTGGCCGGAACACAAGCATCGGAACTATAACTCTGATCAGGCAGAGAAAAAATAAAGATCGGCTCTTGTCACGAATATGCGAACAAGAGCCGTTTTTTTAGATTTTGGCCACCGGCACTTGTCATCGCTCTATCCTATTTTTTTCTTTTTGAAGAAAAATAAAATCGCTAGGGTAGTAGTGGCTCCGATTAATATGAAAAGTATCAGCATCAAAAAAAAGATCGAACCAGTGAACAATCAATTAGATTTCTCCCTTCTATTTTTGTTTGATTATAACAAAATATATATATTCAATCTAGTTTATCCAAATTACACCAGCTTTCTTGAATCAGCCGAGTTTCAGCCTGGCGCTGAAGCTCTTTTTTTCTATTTGGGTCCCCCAGTTCGCCAGCCCTAAAACCCAAGCGATATAGCATCGGGTTCCAGGATTTTTTACGGTCTACGTAGGGTAACCTTTTGCGGGTATGGCTCTACGGGGCAAGGCACGGCCAAGCGCCGAAGAGCCGCCGACCTTCACGCCGGAACCCCACTACAGCGTCTGTCCGCTGTCCACCGTAATGATCTGGCCGGTCATGGCTTCCTGCTCCAAGGTGGCGCAGATCATGCGGGCAATATCCTCGGGCGTGGAAATGCGCTGCAGCAACAGCTGCGGGGCCAGTCGCTTCATTTGCTCTTCCTTGCCGTCCCACCAACGGGTCGCGACGGCTCCGGGAACGATGCAGGAGACGCGGATATACGGCGCCAGAGCGCGTGCCAACGATTTCGTCAGGCCGTGAACGGCCGCTTTCGATACGGCATACGGAAGCGAAGAGCCCAGTCCGGTTATCCCGGCGATGCTGCCTACATTCACGATGGCTCCCTGCTTATTGCTTTTCATGAAAGGAGCCACGGCTCTCGCGCAGAAAAACATCCCCTTCACATTGACGTCGTAGAGCTCGTCCCATACTTCGTCCGTCGCCGCTTCCAGATCTTCCATCGGAATATGCCGGGTGATCCCGGCATTATTTACGAGCAGATCCACGGTCCCGAATTCCCGGACTGCCTGATCGACCATATGCCGCACTTCCCGGTCTTGGGAGATGTCGGCCCGGATCGCCGCCGCTTGACCGCCCTTGTCCCTAATGCTCTGAGCCGTTGCTTCCGCCTCGGCCGAAGACCGGGAATAATTTACGATGACGGCCGCCCCGCGTTCCGCCAACGCAAGACAGGCCGCTCTGCCGATCCCCGTACCTCCACCCGTCACAAGTGCTACTTTATTCCGCAAATTCATCGAAAATGCCCTCCTATCTTTGCTGCTTGTTATAAGGCGATTGTACGTCAGGAATTTCATTCTGTATAATTGAATTAAGTGAATGCAGAGTTCATAAAAATTGAATTCATTAGCCCGAGGGATGAGAATGGACCTTAAAATGCTAAAAACCTTTCAGAGGATCGTGCATCACGGCAGCTTCATCCGCGCCGCCGAAGAAATGAATTATGCCCAGTCTACCATCACGATGCAGATGCAAAAGCTGGAATCCGACTTGGGCGTCCAACTGATCGAGCGCGGCAAGAAGATCCGGTTAACCGAAGCGGGCCGACTTCTTTACGAACAAAGTCTGCCTATCGTCAGAGACATGGAGCGGGTGCAGCAAAATATGTCCGAGCTGCAGTGGGGCATAGCAGGAAACCTTCGTTTGGGCGTGACGGAACCGACGGCAAGCTACCGGCTGCCGGCTGTTTTGAAGAAGTTTTTGACCCGGTATCCGAAGATTTGCATTGCGGTGGAGTTCGGAAATACGCTGGCGCTGAGCGAGCGGCTTCTTCAAGGCGACCTCGATCTGGCCCTTTGCTCCGCGCCGGATCTGGGCGCCGAGCTCTACTTCGAGCCTTTGTTCAAAGAGCCGTTTCTCGTCTTGATGCCCGAAGACCACCCGCTGGCGAAGCGGGAAGTCGTCGCACCGGATCAGATTCGGGAATATCCGCTGCTCATCACCTCAGCCACCTGTCCGTATCGGCGGAAGCTGGAGATGGTCATGCAGGATGCCGGAGGCATGCCGCTAAACACGATGGAAATCGGCAGCATGACGGCTTTGAAATATTATGTCGCTGGAGGATTAGGCATCGCTCTGGTGCCGAAAATTACCGTAGATTCGCTGCCGGAAGGAACGACGGCCCGGGCCATAAACGGCGATCTCATCGAGATGACCTTCGGCTTGCTCTGCAAAACGTCGGAGGTTCCTTTGAAGCTGGCGGGGGCGAAGCTGTATCAATTTCTCAAGCAAGAGCTCTGGTAGACAGGCGCAGGGACGGGCGCACTCCTGACGGGCGTTCTTTAAGAAACAGTTAAGAACGGGATAAGAGGCATTTAAAATCTCCTGCCTATACTTAAGTCCAGTAGAATTTGAAAAACAGTACTGGCGGGAGTGATTGGAAATTGTTCGTGTTATGGGATGCTTTTGTCGCGTTAATTCTTGGGTTGGTTGAGGGAATGACCGAGTTCGTTCCGGTGTCGTCTACTGGGCATATGATTATCGTGGACGATTTTTTGTTTCAAACGAAGCGCATGTTTTCACCGGAAGCCGCCGTCGCGTTCAAGATCGTGATCCAGTTGGGCTCCATCCTGGCGGTCGTCGTTCTGATGTGGGACCGATTTATGGACCTGCTCGGCCTTCGTAAAAGCCAGGGACAGACCGCTTCCGGGCCGCGCCTGAACCTGTGGCAGGTACTGGTGGGGCTCCTTCCGGCGGGGATTTTGTACTTGCTGCTGGACGATTACATCGATACCTACTTGTTCTCCACCGAAACGGTCGTAATCGGCCTGGTAGCGGGAGCCGTGCTGATGCTCGCGGCGGAGTGGCTCCGGCCGCGCAAGCTGAAGACGGAGACCGTCGATCAGATGACCTACAAGCAAGCCGTCGCCGTCGGCTTATTTCAATGCTTGTCCATGTGGCCGGGATTTTCCCGCTCGGGATCGACGATCTCGGGGGGCGTCCTGATGGGGATGAGCCATCGCGCGGCGGCGGATTTTACCTTCATTATGGCTGTACCGGTCATGGCCGGCGTGAGCTTCTTTTCGCTATTGAAGCATTGGGAATATTTTACCCCCGACGTTATATCCTTCTGTGCCGTCGGCATGATCAGCGCGTTCGTCTTTGCGCTGCTATCGATCCGGTTTTTCTTGAAGCTGATTCAGCGCATCAAGCTCGTTCCGTTCGCCATTTACCGCTTGGCGCTTGCCGCTCTGATCTATTTTGTATTCCTGTAGACAAAACAAGCTCCTACCGCAAAGGGCAGGAGCTTTCCTAGCACGCTTAATAAGGGAACTGCGAGGAATACCCGCTGAACTGTTGCTGCGCTTGCTGAAGCTTCTGCTGCTCCTCGGCCTCCAGCTTGTACCATCCGTTTTGAAACATCAGGTTAAACAGATCGCGGGCGCTTTGATGCGTTTCCGTCAAAATTTGGAGCATATCGGTATGAAGCTGCTCGTGGCTGGCCTCGCGGACGGCCACGTTGAAGTTGTCGGTTAACAATTTGCATGTGGCGAGTCCGTCGTTGAGGAAGTCGCGGTCGTTCATCTCCGGTCCTTTGACCTGCGGCAGCTGTCCGCTTTGCGGATTGGCGATTTCATTAGGGTTCTGGGATTGCTGGCCTGGCATTGGCTGCACCCTCCTTACTTGGAATTATTGGGACGCCTGCTGCGGACGGGGCAGGTTGGCCATAGCGGCGTTGTTGTCTACTTGCAGATGCGTAAGCAGCTTTTCATAATGGCGCTGATGCATTTGTCCGACTTTATCGAGCGCCTGCTTGACCTGCGGATTGGTGGCCTGCTGGGCAAAAAAGTGAAATTTCTTAAAAGCCGAGAGCTCCCAAGACAGCGCATCCTTCAAGTACAGCAAATCTTTCGTGGTAATCACGCGCGGCGGAACGGGAATCGGCGGCTGTGTCTGCTGAGGGGGAGGGGTCATCGTCGCTGGCATAAGATCGCTCCTTTTCTGGTGAATTGGCGTACATGGTATAGAATGAGCCATTCAGGGAGGAATATGCTTGGCGGAAAATGGAGAAGAGGTAAAGCCCTACAGGATCGAATCGATCCCGTAGGGCTTTTTTAACCATCGGAAAATTTTTGTGTCACTTTAACTTACATAGACAGTCAAAAAAGCTGTGAAAAACGATTGATTTTTTAAGAAAAGTGAGTATAATCGAAATTAACAAAAAATTTAAAAAAAGAACCACTGTACCGATAATCGGTACAAAAAGGAGGAGTGGCTTATAAGCTTCTATTATCTTCGAGCCCGAAAGTGACGCGGGAAGGACCCATTTGGGAAGAACGGACGGCGCTATATGAACATCTCCTTCCATGCGCACGATAGCTACGATGCCGTTACTTATTTTACAAAAAGGGGGTAAGAGACGGTGGTTAACTACATCCTTCGGCGAATCGTGTTTATGATTCCGGGGCTGATCGGGATTGCACTGATTACATTTATTATCTCAAGAGTCCTGCCCGGCGACCCGGCGGTGATGCTGGCAGGCGAACAAGCCCCTCCGGCTGTAGTCGAGAAAATTCGTCAAGAGATGGGGCTGAACAACCCGCTCTACGTGCAGTTTATCGATTACGTCAAGCAGCTGCTGCAAGGGGATTTCGGACTGGCCTGGCATACGGGCAATACGGTGCTCGGCGATTTTGCCACGCGCTTCCCCGCCACGCTGGAGCTGACCATTGCGAGCTTCATTATTGCCGTCCTCGTTGCCGTGCCCGTCGGTATTATCGCCGCTACGAAGAAAGAATCGGTCGTCGACCACATTTCGCGTATTTTCTCGCTCATCGGGGCCTGTGTTCCCGTCTTCTGGCTCGGATTAATCCTCATCTCCATTTTTTATTCCAAATTAGGCTGGGCTCCGGCACCGCTGGGCCGCATTGGCGAAGATATCAACCCGCCTACGCATGTTACCGGATTATACTTGATCGACAGCTTGCTTTCGGGAGATTTCATTGCCTTTAAGAAAATGCTTTCACATCTCATTCTGCCTGCTATTTGCCTAAGTACGGGGACGATGGCGATCATTGCCCGCATGATGCGCTCCAGCATGCTGGAAGTAATCGGACAGGACTTTATCCGAACGGCCCGGGCCAAAGGGATTTACGAACGCACCGTCATCCTGAAGCACGCCCTCGTGAACGCGCTGATTCCTACCTTAACCGTGCTCGGTTTGCAGTTCGGCTATCTGCTGGGCGGCGCGGTCATTACCGAAACGATCTTCGCTTGGCCGGGGATCGGCGGCTATGTGACCGAATCCATTCTTGCTACCGATTATGCGCCCATTCAAGCGTTTACGCTGATCAGCGCCATTCTGTACAGCGTCATCAATTTGGCGGTGGACCTGCTCTACGGATTTATTGATCCAAGAATTCGATACGAATAACCGCCGGGGAAAGGAGAGTTCGACACGTGAGTAAATTTACAGCTTCCATTCCGGCTGCCAAGGCGAAGACGCGGGAAGGCAGCAAGGCGGCGGCGACGCTCAGGCTGCTGCTTCGCAACCGGCTGGCCGTGATCGGTCTTGCGTTTATTGTCATCTGGTCCGTCTTGGCTCTGCTCGCACCGGCCATCGCTCCATACGGGCCGAACGAGACGAATACGGCGGTCAAGCTTCAGGCCCCGAGCGCGGCGCATTGGTTCGGGACGGACAATTTCGGCCGGGACATTCTCAGCCGGGTGCTCTACGGAGCGCAAATTACGATCTGGTCCGGCCTGATTGCCGTCGGCATTTCCTTCTGCATCGGTGTTCCGCTCGGCGGGATCGCCGCCTATTATGGCGGGATGCTCGGCAATATCATCATGCGGATCATGGACATGCTGCTCGCATTTCCTTCCCTGGTGCTGGCGATGGCGATCGCCGCTTCCATGGGGCCGGGACTGACCAGCGCGATGATTGCGGTCGGTATCGTGGGCGTCCCCGAATTCGCGCGGCTGATGCACGGGCAGACGATTTCGCTGCGGGAGAAAGAGTTCGTCGAAGCGGGGCGGGCCATCGGTCTGAAAGACTCCGTCATCTTGTTCCGGCACATTTTTCCCAACGCCTTGGCTCCGCTTATGGTGCGGGTGACGCTTGGCATGGGCTTCGCGATTCTGACGGCGGCCAGCCTGAACTTCCTCGGGCTTGGGGTCAAGCCGCCGACAGCGGAATGGGGCGCCATGATCTCCGAAGGCCGCGGCTACATTATTTCCGGCGATTGGTGGATCGTTACTTTTCCGGGACTAGCCATCGCCACCTCGATTCTCGGTTTCAATCTGCTTGGCGACGGTCTGCGCGATGTTCTGGACCCGCGGCTTCGTTCGAGCAAGTAACTTGATATGCTGGGCCATCTGACAACTTTGAGGGGGAAGAACACATGAAGAAGCACCAATGGTTAGCCGGACTTGCCGCAAGCGCATTGCTCTTGACGGCCGTGGGCTGCAGCCCGAATGCGAACCAAAAGCCGGACGCTTCCGCTGCGCCGGACCAAAGCAAGAAGGACAAAATCATTACGATTGCCTATTCGGACGGCGGCACGACGATGGACCCGGCCGAAGCGAGCGACCTGACCTCCGACACGCTGGTCGTCGCCGCTTACGACCAATTGGTGACGTACGGGGTCAAAACCGTGGACGGCGGGCAGGTGGCGAAGACCGACGAGATCAAGCCGATGCTGGCCAAAAGCTGGACCGTATCCGACGATAAGCTGACTTACACCTTCAAGCTGCAAGAGAACGCCAAGTTTCAGAGCGGGAATCCGGTAACGGCGGATTCGGTCGCCTTTTCGCTCGACCATCTGAAAAACTCCAAAGCGGGCAGCTTCCTCTACCAATTGTCCGGCATTAAAGCTTACACCGTGAAAGACGCGCAAACGATCAGCATTCAGCTGGAAAAAGAAAACCATACATTCCTGCAAATGCTGGCACTGTACAACTTCTCCGTTCTGGATGAGAAAGTGATCAAAGAGAAGGGCAACGACTTCTTGACCAAAAATGCGGCCGGCTCCGGTCCGTTCACCATTGAGAAATGGGACCCGGCCTCGGAAGCCGTGATGACGGCCAACAAAAACTACTGGCAAGGCGCTCCTCAGGTCGACAAAGTGACGATGAAGTTTTTGAAGGAAGCTTCGAACCGCGTCATGCTGCTCGGCAAAGGCGATGTCGACTTGGCGATCGAGATTCCTCCGAAGGACGTCACGGATCTGAAGAACAACGCCAACCTGACGGTCAAGTCCGACGCGAGCAACCGGATTCTGTATTTTGCGCTCAATACGACCAAGAAGCCGTTCGATAACGTGAAGGTCAGACAAGCGCTCGCTTATGCGGTTCCTTACGACCAATTGGTGCACGACGTCATGTACGATCAGGCCAAGCAGTTGAAGAGTGCGGTCCCGAGCAATACGCCGGGGTACTCCGATTCCGGATTTATCTATAAGCATGATTTGGACAAAGCGAAGCAACTGCTGAAAGAAGTCGGCTACGAGAACGGGCTCAGCTTCGATCTCACGCTCGGTTCGGGCTTCCAGGACTGGGAGGACGACGCCGTCCTGATGCAGGCCGAATTCGCCAAAATCGGCGTCACGATGAACATTCAAAAGGTCGCGCGCGCCCAATTCCTGCAAATGCAAAGAGAGCGCAACCTGACGGCTTATATCTCCAAATGGACGTCTTTCGTCAACGATCCGAGCTACCATCTGGGCTTCCTGCTGTACGGAAAAGGCACCTCGAACTACGGAAACTACAAGAACGCGAAGGTCGACGAGCTGTGGGAGAAAGCCAACAACGAACCGGATCAAGCAAAGCGCAACGAGATGTACAAGCAAGCGCAGGAGCTGATTACCGCGGACGCGCCTTGGCTGTACCTGTACGAATACAACCGCATTGTGGGGATGAACAAGAACCTGAAGGGTTACGTGTACTACCCGGATGAAATTCTCCGCTTCTATCCGATGAGCAAGGGGCAGTAACAGTTCCAAGGAGAAGGGAAGGCTGTGCGATGGATTGGAAAAAGACCCTACTGGAAGAAATCGATAAACGTCAGGACGAGCTTATAGATTTGTGCTGTAAATTGATTCAATTTCCAAGCGAAAATCCGCCGGGCGATACCCGCGATATCAGCAAGTTCATTACCGACTACTTGAAGGAAGCCGGAATCGAGACGGCCGCGCACGAGTCGGAGCAGCATATGTTCAATCTGCTGTCCACCGTAGGGACGAAGAGCGACAAGCATTTGCTCTTCTGCGGGCACACCGATGTCGTACCGGCGGGCGACTTGTCCCGCTGGGATTTCCCTCCCTTTGCCGGGGAGGTGAAGGACGGCTACATTCTCGGCCGTGGCGCTTCGGACATGAAATGCGGTCTTGGCGGACTAATCTTCGTCACCGCGCTGCTGAAACGGCTCGGCGTGCCGCTGGCAGGGGAACTGTCCTTGTTTATCGTGCCGGACGAGGAAACCGGAGGACACTTCGGCGTGCCGTGGGTGCTGGAGCGGGGCTTGATTACGGGGACGGCGGCGGTCATCGCCGAGCCGTCCTCGCCGGAGCATCCGACCATTGGTCAAAAAGGCAGCAGTTGGTTCGAATTTACGGTCGAGGGCACGCCGGGGCACGGAAGCTTGTCGCCGTTCAAGGGCGATAGCGCCATCGTCAAGGCGGCCAAAGCGATCGAAGTACTGCAGCGGCTGACGGACATGAAGCCGAACATTCCCCAAGAGATGCGCGACATTATCGAGATTTCGAAGAACTATGTCCGCGAGCGGGAGAAGACCGATGTCAGCGCCGTTTACGATCACGTAACGGTCAATATCGGAACGATTCACGGCGGGACGAAAGCGAACGTGGTCGCGGACCGCTGCACGATCGAAGTCGATTCGCGCGTGCCGTTCGGCATCGACTACCGTGATGTATTGAACGAGGCGAAGCGTCTGCTGCTTGAAGTCGGAATCGAGGCAGAGCTGAAGCCGATCGGCTTCCGGGGCAATGCGAACTGGACGCCTTCGACGGAGGAGATCGTGCGTTACTTGGTCGAAAGCATCACCGATGTTAGCGGGAAGGAAGCTTACGGCGTGCTGCAATGGGCGTCGAGCGATGCCCGCCACTTCCGCAACCACGGGATTCCGGTGCTGCAGTACGGGCCGGCGGAGCTGTCCACGATCCATAACTTCAACGAGCGCGCGCCGGTTTGGCAAGTCGTTCAAGCGGCCAAAGTGTATGCGCTGACCGCGCTTAAATATTTGGGTACGACCGACGGCAGCTAACAGTAAAGCCACCCAGGAAAGGAGGACGGGGCAATGAACGCTTTACTAGAGGTTCAGGGACTGCAAACGGAGTTCGTCACCCGTTCCGGCGTGGTAAGGGCGGTCGACGGGGTCGATCTGGTGCTGCACAAGGGGGAGACCTTGGGGGTCGTCGGTGAATCGGGCTGCGGCAAAAGCGTCACCTCCATGTCGATCATGGGGCTGCTTCCCAAGGGGGTCAGCCGGATTGCCGGCGGAGACATCCGGTATAACGGCACAAGCCTGCTCTCCCTGTCCGCCGCGGAGCTGCGGAAAATTCGCGGCAACAAGATGGCGATGATTTTTCAAGAGCCGATGACTTCGCTCAACCCGGTGTTCAAGATCGGTTCGCAAATTGCAGAGACAGTCCGCTTCCATATGAAGGTGAGCAAGAAGGAAGCCTGGAGCAAGGCAGTCGAGATGCTGACCAAGGTAGGCATTCCCCGTCCCGAGCAGATTGCCATGGAATACCCGCATCAGCTCTCGGGAGGGATGCGGCAGCGGGTCATGATCGCCATGGCGATGGCATGCGGCCCCGAGGTGCTGATCGCCGACGAGCCGACGACCGCGCTCGACGTGACGATTCAAGCGCAAATTCTGGACCTGATGCGCGAGCTGCAGGAAGCGCAGGGGACGGCCGTGCTGCTTATTACCCACGACCTCGGCGTCGTGGCGGAGACATGTCAGCGGGTCGTGGTGATGTATGCCGGGCAGGTGGTCGAGGAAACCGATGTGAAGACGCTGTTCCGGCAGCCGAAGCATCCGTACACCCGGGGACTGCTGGCTTCCTTGCCGCAGCTAGCGGGCGAGCAGCACCGTCTGGAGCCGATTCCCGGCAGCGTGCCGAATCCGGCGGAGATGCCCAAGGGGTGCCGGTTCGCTCCCCGCTGCGCTTTCCGGACGGATGCATGCGATACCGTGCCTCCGCAGCTGCAAGAGGTCGAGGCCGGGCACAAATGCCGCTGCTTGCTCGTTCAGGAGGGACTATTATGAGCGCATTGCTGGAGATTCGCAATCTGAAGAAGCATTATCCGATCCGCAAAGGCTTGTTTTCCAAGCAGGTCGGCGTCGTCAAAGCGGTGGACGGCGTCAGCCTGGCCATCGAAAAAGGCGAGACGCTGGCGATCGTCGGGGAATCCGGCTGCGGCAAATCGACAACGGGCCGTTCCATTCTGCGTCTCATCGAGCCGACCGAAGGCGACATTTTCTTCGAAGGAACCGACGTGCGCAAGCTGTCCCCGGAGGAAATGCGCAAGTTCCGCACGAAGATGCAAATCGTGTTCCAAGACCCGTACGCATCGCTTGATCCGCGGTGGACGGTACAGCAGACGTTGGAGGAGCCGCTCCGCACGCACGAGAAGCTGTCCGAGAACGAGCTGAAACGCCGCGTAGCGGAGCTGATGGAAGTCGTGGGACTGTCCTCGTACCATGCCCACCGTTACCCGCACGAGTTTTCCGGCGGGCAGCGACAGCGGATCGGGATTGCCCGCGCGCTTGCGCTGAAGCCGAAATTCATCGTATGCGACGAGCCGGTGTCCGCGCTGGACGTGTCCATCCGGGCCCAGGTGCTCAATCTGATGCAGGAGCTGCAGGAGCAATTTTCGCTCACGTACATGTTTATTTCCCACGATCTGTCCGTCGTGAAGTTCATCAGCGACCGGGTCGGGGTGATGTACCTGGGCCGCATGGTGGAGCTGGCGCCGACCCAAGAGCTGTACGACAAGCCGCTGCATCCTTACACGCAGGCGCTGATGTCGGCCCTGCCCGTGCCCGATCCCGAAACGAAGCGGGAGCGAATTATTTTGACCGGCGATGTGCCGAATCCGCAAAATCCCCCGGCCGGGTGTGCGTTCCATACCCGGTGCCCGGTAGCCAAGCCCGAATGCGGGAGCGTCCCGCCCGAATGGAAGGAAGTCTCTCCCGGGCGGAGCGTGGCTTGTCACTTGTATTCATGATAAATTTAAAAGTGATGGGCAATTTTGGGTTTGGGGGCAAAAGGTCATGCTGAAAACATTAGATAATGCGCTGGAGCTTTTGGAATATTTTACAAGAGAAACGCCGTCATGGGGCGTGCGGGAATTGGCGAAAGAGATGGACATGAGCCACTCGATCGTTCACCGCATCTTGACGACCTTCGAGTCCCGCGGATTCCTGATTCAAAACGACGAAACGAAAAAGTACGAGCTGGGAACGAAGCTGTGGGAATACGGTTCGATTATCAGGGATAACCTCCGTATTTCCGATGTGATCCTGCCCGTTATGCATACATTGTCCGAGGAAACGGGAGAGTCTGTTTTTCTCACCTGGCTGGACGATCATGAAGGCATCTGCGTGGAGATCGCGGAAAGTCCGCAACGCATCAAATATGCCATGTCCGCGGTCGGAGACCGGACGCCGCTCTATGCGGGAGCCTCCAACAAGGTCATTATGGCGTATTTGCCGAAGGCCGATCAGGAGACGATCATCGACAAGGGTTTGAAGCCCAAAACCGGCAAGACGGTCATCGATCCGGAGAGGCTGATGGAGGATTTGGCGGCGATACGCAAGGCGGGCTGGGCTTACTCCGTCGGAGAATACTCCGACGCGACGTTCGGGATTGCACTTCCGATTTTTAACAAACGGCACGAAATCGTGGCGTCGCTTACGCTCGCCGGACCGGAGTACCGGATGCCGGAAGCGAAAGTGTCGGAGGTGCTGGATATGATGCGCAGAAAGCGCGACGAGATTGAAGCGTGCTTGCACAAGCTGAGCATTTCGTCGGTTGCCGGCCGGCGTCATCCGATATCCTGACAAGGAATGTAAGCATTCCCGCCCGCTGATCGCCGATCGGCTGCCGATCGTTCGGAAAAACGCAAGTTTTTGAAGAGGAGAGGGGAATGACACCATGTCTTTACAGCAAACGCTGCTTGTTTACGAAACGATGGATAGCGCCTATGTCAACGGGCATCACATCAAAGAGCTGTTCGCAGCCTATCCGGAGGTAGAGGTCTCCGTCCAAACGGTACAGGGCGAGAAGGGCTCGACCGATTTTGTCAAAATCGTAATTCCAGGCACGAATGGGAAGCGGAACGGCGGGTCCGCGCCGACCTTCGGAATTATCGGACGCCTCGGCGGCATCGGCGCCCGCCCGCCCCGGATCGGCATCGTGTCCGATGCGGATGGCGCCGTGGCTGCGGTAGCCAGCGCGCTGAAGCTGGCGGACATGAAGCGGAAGGGCGATCATCTCCGGGGCGACGTAATCGTCACGACTCACATCTGCCCGGATGCGCCGACCCGGCCGCATGAGCCGGTCGATTTTATGGACTCTCCCGTCGATATACTGACCATGAATCAATATGAGGTCGTGCCGGAAATGGAAGCGATCCTGTCCATCGATACGACAAAGGGTAACCGGGTCATCAACCATAAAGGCATCACCATTTCGCCGACGGTGAAGGAAGGTTATATTTTGCGGATCAGCGACGACTTGCTGCGCATTATGGAGATGACGACCGGTCAGCACCCGGTTACTTTCCCGATTACGATGCAGGACATTACGCCTTACGGCAACGATTTGTACCATATCAATAGCATCCTCCAGCCTGCGGTTGCCACGAATGCGCCGGTGGTCGGTCTGGCGATCACCGCGCAATCGACCGTTCCGGGCTGCGGCACGGGGGCAAGCCACGAGGTAGATATCGCCGCCGCAGTGAAATTCGCCGTTGAGACGGCGAAGGAAGTCACGAACGGCACCTGCTCTTTCTACAGCAAGGACGAGTTTGCGAAAATTCAGCAGCTTTACGGCTCGATGAAGGTTCTTCAGACGATGGGCGGCACGTCCGTCAACGCCTGAACCCCGGTCCGGAGCGGATACGCCGCAGAAACGGAGATGGCTGAAGTGAAGAAATTGGGTACCGTTACCATCGGGCAAGCGCCCCGTCTGGATGTGACGCCGATTTTGGAACGGCATTTGGGGAATCGGGTTGAATTGCTTCAGGTCGGGGTGCTGGACGGGATGACGAAGCAAGAGATCGCCGCCTCGCTGTCTCCGGGCCCGAAACACTATGTGCTGACCTCGCGGCTGGCCAACGGGGACGCCGTCGTGATGGCAAGGGAAAAAATCGCGCCGCTGCTCCAGCAAAAGATCGATTGGCTCGAAGAGGTAGGCTGCCGGCAGATCCTTGTTCTCTGCACGGGGGTATTCGACGGATTGACGACGAAGGAAGCCCGTCTGTTGGAGCCTGACGAGCTGCTTGCTCCGATCGTCGCCGCCATGGTTCGCGGCATCCGGTTCGGCGTTCTCGTTCCTTTGGCCGAGCAGCAGGAGGCCTTGGCGGAGAAATGGAGGCATCACGGGCTTGATCCGTTCATCGCGGCCGCTTCGCCGTACGATTTCAGGGAAAAGCAGGCGCTTGCCGCATGCGCGCAGCTGAAGGACCAGGCGGACATCGTGCTGCTCGATTGTATGGGATATACGGAAGCGATGAGGGCGTTTGTCGCCAGGCATACGGGGCTGCCCGTGATTTTATCTAATGCGCTGATGGCCAAGGTAATTTCGGAGATGATCTGAAAAGGCAAGTCAAATTTGCAAGATAGGAAGTTAGGCTATGGATACGTCTTTGATCAAAGTAAGCTGCGGCCTGCTGCAAAGCTGTCTCGGGCTCAAGCCGCACGAGAAGCTGCTGGTGGTCGCCGACGACCGGAAGAAAGACATCGGCGAAGCGTTATACGAGGCGGGGAAGCAGCTCGGCGCCGAGGCGATGCTGATGGTGATGAAGGAGCGGGAGAAGTCGGGACAAGAGCCGCCGTCGCCGGTTAGCGAGGCGATGAAGCGGGCCGATGTCGTCATCTGTGCGACCGAGCATTCCCTCACCCATACGAAAGCGCGCAAAGAGGCGGTCGCGCAAGGGGCCCGATTGGCAACAATGCCGGGCATCACCCGGGATATGTTCCTGGAAGGCGCGATAGCCGCCGATTACGATAAAGTCCAACAGGTCACCGAGCAGGTGACCGACCTCCTCAGCCGTGGCAAGCGAGTACGGATCGAGAAGGACGGCAAGGTGCTGACCTTCTCCATCGAAGGACGCAGCGGCATTCCGAGCACCGGCGTCTATGTGAATCCGGGAGAGTCCGGGAATTTGCCGTCCGGAGAAGGCTATATCGCCCCGGTGGAAGGGACCGCTTCGGGACAACTCGTGGTCGACGGCTCGATTGCGGACATCGGCAAGCTTCATAGCCCGGTGACGATCATGGTGGACAACGGGCGCCTCACCGATGCGCAGGGAGAAGCTGCCGCGGAGCTGCTTCGGAAGCTCGGCGACGGCCATGGCCGGCTCCTCGGCGAGTTCGGCATCGGCACCAACGACAAGGCCAGAATTACCGGCGTCGTGCTGGAAGACGAGAAGGTGTACGGCACGATCCACGTCGCCTTCGGCAGCAACCATACGTTCGGCGGAACCGTCGAAGCCGGAGTCCATATCGATCTGGTCGTGAACCGGCCAGACGTTTATATCGACGACGTGCTTATTTTAGACAAAGGCAGGCTGCTGGTTTAATCCAATGGGTCTGCTCTAAACCGAAGCGCCGTTAAGGGGGGGACACGGTATGTTCCTTTCCTTAACGGCGTTTTTCTGTTCATGACAAGGCTGTGAAGGGAATTGGCTGTGACGAGTGTGAGCGGCTTGCCGCTCGGCGATAGGCCTCGGCTTCAGCCCAAACTTGCTTCCAGGAGCCATTTCCATTTAAAATTTGTCTTTAAGGAGAAAACGGCCGGTTGATTCCATGATGTGAGGTGCATGTTATGTTATTTCAACCTGTGACCGCTTCGTTTTTTCAACAGCCGACGCTGGAGCTGGCCCGTTCCTTGCTCGGCATGCTGCTTGTGAAGGAGACCGAAGCCGGTACGGCATCGGGCTGGATTGTCGAGACCGAGGCCTACATCGGCCCGGGGGACCGGGCGGCGCACAGCTTCGGCAACCGGAGGACGCCCCGAACGGAAGTCATGTTCGGCCCGCCCGGCTACGCCTATACCTATGTGATGCATACGCATTGTCTCGTCAATGTAGTCAGCGGGCCGGTCGACCATCCGGAGGCGGTGTTAATTCGGGCAGTCGAGCCATACACGGGAATAGAGCTTATGTCCGAACGCCGCGGCCGGGACAAGAAGGAGCAGGAGCTGACGAGCGGCCCGGGGAAGCTGACGAAAGCGCTTGGCATTACGATGGACGATTACGGAAGACCTCTCTTCGGGTCTCCGCTCTATATCGCCGAAGGAAAATCGTTCGGGCCGATGGAGACCGGTACCCGGATCGGAATAGCGAACAGCGGCGAAGCCCGCGATTATCCATGGCGCTTCTGGATCGGCGGCAACCGCTTTGTCTCGAAGTAGAGGAGGTAGCGTATGAACCCATTTACGCAGCGGGTCATCAAGATCATTCAAGGGATCCCGGAAGGACATGTGATGACCTACGGTCAGATCGCCGGGCTTGCCGGAAGTCCGAGAGGGGCCAGACAGGTCGTGCGCATTCTGCATTCGTCAAGCGGCAAGCACGGACTGCCCTGGCACCGGGTGGTCAACGCCCGGGGGGAAATTGGAATCCAGCAAGAGGACGGCCGCATACTCCAAATGCTGTACCTGCGGGGTGAAGGCGTTGAGGTCGCCGACAACGGACAACTGGATTTGGATCGGTGGCGCTTCATTCCGAGCGGCGAGTAACAGCTCTGCGGCACAGATCATCATCATGCCATTCCCGGGAGTAGGTTCATGTTCAAAAAAATAAGCTTAGCCCTCCTCTACGCCGCAGCAGCTTATCTTATCTACAGGTACGGCGAAGAGATCGTGGCGTGGTTTCAATCCTCCAGCCATATTGCTCTGGTCATCCTTGCGGCGACGGCCATGGCCTTGTTTCCGGTCCTTCCCTACCCGGTAGTCGGCGGGGTCATCGGCGCGGCATTCGGGCCGGTGCTCGGTGCGGCGATCACATGGGCGGGTTCGACGGCGGCTTCGCTGCTGATGTTTGTATTTGTCCGTTACGGGTATCAGGAATGGGGCCAGCGAATGCTGTACCGCTACGAGCGTCTTGGCAAGCTGACCGTTCTGTTCGAGCGGAACGCCTTTCTGACCATCCTTTTCGCCCGGCTCATTCCTTTCATTCCGTCCATTATCATCAATGTGTATTCCGCTTTAAGCCGCGTTTCCTTTACGGCGTATGCCGTGGCGTCCGCGCTGGGCAAAATCCCGGCGATGCTCTTGTTCGCCTTCGTGGGCAATACGTTGATGACGGAACCGGGAGCGGTATGGCTTACCATTGGAATTTACGGGGGCTTCCTCGCGGTCACGCTATTGGTCTACCGGCAATGGAAGCGAAGCAAGGAACCGGTTCCAAGCGACCGGAAGGCATAAAAAAGAGAGGCGCCGAATGGGAGGCCCTCTCTTTTTGTTCTATAGACAAAACTTACCCCTGAGCGGCAGGCCGGCGGTTAAGCTCAGCCAGCGCTTCCGACTGCATAATTCTTTCCTCGATCCGCTCGAAGCCGCGCGCGGCTGCGCCGCCCTCGAAGCTGTACAGGAATCGGGGCGCCGAAGGCTTCACTTGGGCTTCCGCTTTCTGAGCGCGGGCCACAAGCTCCGTACGCTTCTCCTGCATGGCCGCGTAGGCCGCTTTCGTTTCCTCCAGCTGCTGCGAGAGCTCTTCCGAGCGCTGCTTGGCGGCTTCGTACCACTCCGAGCATTCCAGCGACTTGTCCAGATAATGCAGCTTCGCTTCGACGGCTTGGCGGGCTTCCGCTTCACGGCCGGCGGCCAGCGCTTCGGCCGCATTTTTCTCGCATTGGGCAGCCAGCCGGTTGTAGGCGTCGATTTGCATTTTCAACGACCGTTCCGTGCCAGATTGCTGGTTCAGCGTCCGCTGGACCGCGTCGATTTCTTCCTTCATGGTGCGGAGGTAATGGTTCAGCATCATCACCGGGTCCTCCAGCTTGCCCAGCGCCTCGTGTGCGGCAGCTCTCGATAGATCAGATAGTCTGGTTAAAACTCCCATGAATGTTCTAGCTCCTTTTGTCGTATTTTGTAGATTTACATAGATTTACATAGATTAGTAGTTATGATAAGGGTTCATGACCGCGTAGTCGTCGTACGGCGCTTTCGGGACAAGCAGACTGAGAACAAAATAGATCAGCGTGACAGTGCCGAAGCTGCAGAAGGCGGCGATGACGACCAACAGGCGGACGAGCGTTGCATCCAGACCGAAATATTGCGCGAGGCCTCCGCAAAGGCCGGTCAGTCTGCTGTTGCTGCGGGAGCGGAATAATTTTTTGTTCATAAAACATTCTCCTTTCAAATATATATCTTCATTTTCGTTAGTTATTTGTTTTGTGCTTGCTTCATGTCTTTATTGTAGTCCGATTGCGTTCTTGCGAAAACCGACCTGTGGCGGTTTTTGAACTGGACCTAAGGAGGGGAAGGCATTCTACCTAAGTCGGAATAAATGTAAAATTTTACCTTTAGACAATGCCGGTATTTTGTTTATACTAATGCTATCCTATATAAGGTTGGGAGTAGAATATGAAAAACGATCAAGGTTCCGAAAACGTTTCTAAAGCCAAGGGGGAAAGGTTTACGACAAGCGGCTTCATTCTGGCCGCGATCGGGAGCTCGGTGGGGCTCGGCAACATGTGGAAGTTTCCTTATATTACGGGCAAGCATGGGGGAGCCGCATTTTTTCTGTTGTTTATTGTTTGCTTGATCATCGTAGGGCTGCCGGTGCTGCTGGCCGAGATGACGATCGGCCGGGGCGGCCGGGCGAACGCTTCGCTAGCTTTCTACAAGCTGACCAACAAAAAGATATGGGGTTACTTCGGATTTCTATCCGTCCTCACCGCTTTTTTGGTCATGTCTTACTACGCCGTCGTTGCCGGGTGGACGCTGCATTATACCTTGGAATCGTTTACAGGAATGCTATTCCAGCAAGGCGCCGATTACAAGGACAAGTTCCTTACGTTTGCGGGCGGGTATTGGCCTGTGTTCTGGCAAGCCGTCGTTATGATCCTCAGCGCCTGGGTTCTTGCGAGGGGCGTCTCCGGGGGGATCGAGAAGTTCAATAAAATTTTGATCCCGGGCTTCCTGATCATCCTGCTGGTGCTGATGGTCCGTTCGCTTACGCTTCCCGGCGCCGGAGCAGGGGTCGAGTTTTTCTTGAAGCCGGATTTCTCCAAATTGGACGCGGAGTCCGCTCTCGTTGCCTTAGGGCATGCTTTCTTCTCCTTATCGCTCGGGATGGGGATCATGATCACGTACGGATCGTATGTTGATAAAAGGCAATCCCTCGGCAGCGCAACGCTGGCGATCGGCTTCGGGGATCTGATTTATGCGTTAATTGCCGGGATCGTTATATTTCCGACCGTCTTCTCTTACGGCTTGAAGCCTAGCGAAGGGGTAGGGCTGGCGTTCATGGCGCTTCCTGCCGCGTTCGCCCAGATGCCGTTTGGCGCAATCTTCGGAGGGTTGTTCTTCCTGCTGCTGGCGATCGCCGCGCTCACTTCCGCCGTCTCCATTCTGGAGGTTCCGGTTGCGTATGCGATGAACCGCTGGGGTTGGACCCGGAAGAAGGCGGCGGTAATCGTGTCCATCGCATGCTTTGTAGTCGGCATTCCATCCGCCCTTTCGGTTGGCGGCGTGCTCGGCTCCTTCACCCTCGGCGGAAAGTCGATCTTTGACTTGGTCGATTTTATGACGTCTTATGTGCTCATGCCGATTGGCGGCTTGGTCGTTACGTTGTTTACCGGCTATGCGTGGAAATTGGCTGGGGAAGAAGCGGGCCTGAACGGCTTCTGGTACCGCGCCTGGATGTTCCTGCTGAGAGTCGTATCGCCGATTATGATCATTTTGGTGTTCCTGTATTCCGTCGGCATTTTGTCCTTCTAGGACGGGAAGAGTGGGATAAAAAAAGAGAAGGGCTCCTGCCCTTCTCGGGCTGTCGACAAATTTTCGACAGCCATTTTTATATCCACCTGATTTAACGCGACACCAGTAGTTCTAATCGAGATAAGCAACAAACTATTTTATCAATTGCTTAATCAACTCACGGTTTCTGCTCTGAAAAATGTCATTGTGGGAAGAAACCATTCCGCTTGCATGCGCTTCCGGCTGAATGTACAGCTTGGCCTGGTTGACTGCATTTGCCGCGTCATGAAACGCTCCGGCAATCAAATGCACTTTCCCTTCGTACGAAATAATATCTCCCGCCGCAAAAATACCCGGCTCGGATGTAGCGCTGTTTGTCTGACCGGCCAGGAAGTATTCATTCGCCATCTCAAGCTTCACCTGGCTATTTTCCAGCAACGATCTGTCCCGTTCATAGCCGTGATTGATAATCACTTCGTCAATGGTCAGCTCCTGTACTTCGCCCGTCTCATGGTTGGTCAGTTCCACCCGCTCAATCGTCTCCTGGTTGGAGGCCGCAATCAGCTTCGTAATCGTCGTGTTAAAGAAGCATTTGGCCGAGCTGTTCAGCAGCTGCTTCACCTGTGCCTCATGCCCGGAGAGCGTATCTTTGCGATAAGTCAAATACACCTGCTTGGCGATCGGCTCCAGCTCGTTTGCCCAGTCAACCGCCGAGTTTCCTCCGCCAGAAATGATGACGGTTTTATCCTTAAACCGTCTCAGTGATTTGACGGTATAGCTCAGGTTGGATATCTCGAATTTCTCGGCGCCCTCCAAATCGATTCTTTGCGGCTCCAAAATTCCCCCGCCGATGGCAAGAATGACGGTTTTCGTGTAATGCTGCTCGCCTGCAGAAGTATGCAGGACGAATACGCCGTTCTCACCACGCTCAATCCGCTCTACTTTTTGATTCAATACCACAGTAGGATCGAAGGTTAACCCTTGCTGGACGAGCTGCTCGATCAGCTTCTCACCCAGCGTTGGCGTCAGACCGCCGACATCCCAAATCATTTTTTCCGGATAGACATGGACTTTCCCGCCCAGTCTTGGCTGATATTCGATCAGCTTGGTCTTCATTTCTCTTAGACCGCTGTAAAAAGATGCGAACAGCCCGGCCGGCCCTCCGCCGATAATCGTGACGTCAAACAGTTCCTCGTTGTTCATCCGTGATCCGCTCCTTTGCTAAGTTAGCGACGCGCACTATTTTTCCAAAATATGTTTCACGATCGTTTTGACCCCCAGCTCAATTCCCAACGGCCCACCCGCCGCAATCGAGCTGTCCAGGGCGTGCATATGCCCGTTCTTAATGGCTTGAAGAGAGTTCCAGGCAGAATCGCTTTCCAGGTTTTTCAGATAGCCTTGTAATTTTTTCGACGAGCCTCCGATGTCAGCAACAAACATATAATCGGGGTTCATTGCTGCTAGCCCTTCCAGGGAGATCTGCTCCCCTTTTGTCGACATGGCTACGTATTTGCTTGGCGGGTTTAAAGCAAGACCGCTTTCCTTGTTGAAAACAAACTGTGTGGTAAAGCCCCAGAATTGCTTGTCACCCAGCATAATCACACCAAAGGTTTTGTCGCTGAATTTTTTCAACTGTTCTTTGGAATTGGCAATCAAGGTTTCAATCCGTGTAATTTCATTCTCAGCCTTTTGCTCTTTGCCGAAGATTTTTCCGTATTCCCGCAGCGCGCCTTGCCAATTATTTTCGTTGCTGTCCACCGTTACAACCGGGGCGATTTTCTCCAGCTTGTCGCCATAGCTCCCGTACCGACCCGAGACCATGATGATGAGATCGGGGCCGATTTCCAGCAGCTTGTCCAGATTGGGGCTCGTCATGGAGCCGATATCGGCAATCGGTTTGTCTTTGTATGGAGCGAGGGATTCCCATTCCTTCAGAACATTCAGGTCTGTCGCCGCTGCAGGAGATTCATCCAGCAGAAACAAATGCTCAAAATTGCGGAAGAACAAAAGAGCTACTTTCTCAGGCTTCTTTTCCAGTACGATCTCGCGACCAAGAGCGTCTACATACGTTCTCGGCCATTTTCCCGTTTCCTGATCGGCTTTTGCGGGAGTGGCGCTTCCCTCTTTTGCCGGGGCTGTGCTGTTTGGTGCTGAACTGTTGTTAGGCTTCGGCGTTTCGGAACAACCGGCTAAAATACCCGCCAAAAGTGCGATAGAGACGAATAGTCTCATAAGTGCTTTCATTCTGACTCCTCCGTTGTGACTTGAGTTTTGCTTGAAAAACGAAGCTACGGTCAGTTTAGCAAAACGCATTTTAGAGAGGAATGGAGCCATCCTGAAATCCATATGGATTATTCCTGAATCGCCCCCGGAACTCGGCCGGAGAGACGCCCGCCTGTTTTTTAAAGATACGGCTGAAATATAATGCGTCTGTATAGCCGACGCTTTTCGCCACTTCGCCGATCGGCGCGTCGTTAGCCAGCAAGCATTCCTTCGCCCGATTCAGACGATAGGCCATCAAATACTTGCCGGGGCCCATGCCCGCGTACTTCTTGAAGACATAGAACAAGCGATTTTCATTGATGTCATTTTGTTCAGCCAAAGCACGTACGCTAAGCCCGTCCATATAATGCTCGTGTATGTACCTGGATACTTGCTCGAATAACGCTTGCTCGCCATCGTTGCTCTGGTTTCGTACACAGACAAACAGTTCCTCCAAGACGCAGCGAAACAACGTTTCTGTCTGAAAGGCGGAAATCCCGCCCGGCTCACCTGAAGACCGCCACAAAAGCTCAAGCAGCTCCGTCAAACGGGGGCTTTGTCCCGGGGTAAGCTGAAAATGCGCTTTAGACAAGGAAAATCCGGACGGCTCGGGCGCGCATACCCGGTATAAAACAAGCAAGTACTCCCATCCGGCGTTGCCGAGAACCCTCCGATTCAGTGGCATACGGGCGCCGCCGTGCACGACATGGCCCGGAGCAAGCGTATAGGACGTTCCGCTGAAATCAAACTCGGCCTTTCCTCTTAATGGGAAAACAAAGCCTGGGAAAGGCTCCGTATAGTCATCGCAGCTCAGGCCCGGATCACGCACATAGCGACAGACTTGTTCCACTTGAAAAGAGGTACGCGCAAAATGCTCGGCAAGCTTGTTGATGTCCATCTTCATTTCACACACCTCCTGCAATCAAGTGCCGCTGCCCGATGGGCTCATCTGCTCCACTCCGCTGGGACGAGCGATCGCGTTTCTCCTGGTAAAGTTACACAACTTAATCATACTTGTATTGATATTGATAATCAATCTCATTTTCGATTGGCGAACAAAAAGGATCATATTCCCAGCGGGCCTGCGGCGCGGCTGCGGCAGGAAGTTTACATCATTCCTCATAAGTATTAAAGTTAAAAAGAAGGAAGACAGTCGTTTTCGGAAAACAATGCCCGATGGAAAAAGGGTGCCGTGAAGGAGAAGGTAACGATGGCTCATGAAAACAACGCCAGCCGGGAACAGACGGGGCTGCGCGTATTGGTGATAACGGCCGTTCCGGCCGAGCGGGATGCCGTGCTGCGCGGGCTGCGGGGCGACGCCAGGTTCGACGTCGTGGCCGGAGGCGTCGGCCCGGCCGCGGCGGCGGTGAGCACCGCGAAGGCGTTGGCTGCGGCCGAGTACGGCCTGGTCGTCAGCGCCGGGATCGGCGGCGGCTTTCCCGGCCGGGCGGAGATCGGCTCGCTGGTGGTAGCCGACGCGATCGTCGCCGCCGATCTGGGCGCCGAGACGCCCGAAGGCTTCCGCAGTGTGGACGAGCTGGGCTTCGGCTCCAGCCGGATCGCGGTCGATGCCTCTCTCGCTGCGCGATTGACGGAGGCGCTGCAGAGAGCCGGGCTCCCGGCGCATACGGGCCCGGTGCTCACGGTGTCCACCGTGACCGGCACGGCGGCGACCGCCTCGGAGCTGGCGGACCGGGTGCCGGGGGCGGCGGCCGAGGCCATGGAAGGCTTCGGCGTGGCGGTAGCCGCCCGCGACCGCGGGATACCGGCGCTTGAGCTTCGCGCCATCTCGAATGCGGTCGGCCCGCGCGATCGCGAAGCCTGGCGGATCAAAGAGGCGCTGGACGCGTTGGAAGCGGCGGGCGCAATTTTACTGGAGGTGCTACGATGAAGATCGCTTTTTCTCCTTGCCCGAATGATACGTTTGTGTTTCACGCTTGGGTTCACGGGCTGGTGCCGGGGGCGCCGAAGCTTGACGTGACCTACGCGGATATCGATATTACCAATCGGCTTGCGGCGGAGCCCGGGGGGCCGGACGTGCTCAAAATATCGTTCGCTGCGCTGCCGTGGGTGCTGTCCGAATACGCGCTGCTGCCCTGCGGGGGCGCGCTCGGACGAGGCTGCGGGCCGCTGGTGCTCACGAACAATCCGGCGGTCAGCGCCGAAGGTCCTGCCGCTTTGGCCGGCCGGCGGGTCGCGGTGCCGAGCGATCGCTCGACCGCGTATTTGCTGTTCCGCTTATGGGCGGCGCAGCAGGTTCCGGGCGGCGTGGGTGAAATCGTCGTGATGCCGTTTCACGAGATTATGCCTGCGGTGCGGGACGGTCAAATCGATGCCGGGCTGGTCATCCATGAAGCCCGGTTCACGTACCCGTCGTACGGCTTGACCCTGCTGTCCGACCTAGGCAGCTGGTGGGAGGCGGACACGGGCCTGCCCATTCCGCTGGGGGCGATCATCGCCCGCCGGTCGCTGGACCGCGCGGCGATCGCCGAATGGGCCCGCGCCTCGGTCAAGTACGCGTGGGAGCATCCTCAAGCCTCCCAAGACTACGTGATGAGCCATGCGCAGGAACTGTCTCCGGAAGTGGCCCGCGCGCATATCGACCTGTACGTGAACGAGTATACGGCGAATCTGGGCGAAAGCGGCTACGGCGCGGTGGAGGCCCTGCTGGGCCGGGCGGCGAAGGAAGGGTTGGTTCCGTCATTCGACTTGTCCCTGCTGCGCTGAGGCGCGGGGCGAACCAACCAACGCACGGATAAACTACCTGGCCCGGGAGGCGAGAGACGCATGTCCAAGAAAGAGAGCGAGCTGCCGATCCTATTATTTGCAGACCCGTCGTCTTGGGAAGCTTGGCTGGAGCAGAATCATGCCGCATCGGCCGGAGTAAGGCTGCGCCTGGCGAAGAAGCAAGCGGATGTCGTGACGTTAACGTATCAGGAGGCGCTGGAAAGCTCCTTGTGCTACGGCTGGATCGACAGCCGGAAGGAAGCTTACGACGAGAACACCTGGCTTCAGCGGTTTACGCCGCGCGGGGCGAAGAGCATCTGGTCCAAAATCAACAAGGATAAAGCGGAAGCGCTGATCGCAAGCGGCCGGATGCAGCCCCCGGGCCTCCGGGCGATTGAAGCCGCGAAGCAGAACGGGCAGTGGGACAAGGCGTACGAGTCGCAAAGCCGCGCCACCGTGCCCGACGATTTGCAAAGCGAGCTGGACCGCAATCCGCAAGCCAAAGCTTTCTTCGAAACGCTCGACAGCCAGAACCGGTACGCCGTCTTGTTCCGGGTCCACAGTGCGAAAAAGGCGGAGACACGGGCTAAACGAATTCAGCAATTCGTGGCTATGCTGGAGCGCGGCGAGAAGATTTACCCGTAGAAGCAAACAAGCGAGGCCTTCGGCTCCCGAGGGTCTCGCAAAATTTTTAATCTTATTTTAATGTTCGCTTCAGTTAAAATTAAGGCAGGCCGGTTACGATAGGCTTCAAGAACGGAGTAGGTGCGATATTCGCGCTCCATTACACTACCACGTGTAGTGTGACCGGCGCCGATGATGCTATACTGAAGAGGCGGGACTCGATGTTTTTTGGCATCAGGCGTGCGGGGATTTTTATTGCCAATTACACTACGTATTGTAGTGTGACTGAGGGGGCCGGGGGGCCAGGCGAATCTGCCCATGAAGAAAACAGGCTGCAGCGCAGCTAATATGACGAAGGAGGAATAATTATTATGAAACTGAAGTTGGTCGCTTTTGCCGTAGGTGCTGTCGTTATCGTTGGAGGGGGCTATGCCGCTTACGATTATTATGCCGGGAACCATGTGGCGGTACAGAACGTGATTCCTGCGAACGCTTCGGCGTCGGCCGCCGGAGGAGCCGTTGAAGCAAGCAAGCTGGACGGGCAATGGAATATCAGCCCGGATTCCAAAGTATACTTCTCGGTCACGACCTCCAAGGAAACCGTGAACTTCGAAGGCAGCGCGGTGAAAGGAAGCTGGACGCTCCATTCGTCCGATCCGTCCAAGATGAAAGCCGAGGCGGCGCTCGACCTCAAATCGATCTCGTCCGGCAACTCGCAGAGGGACGAGCATGTCCAAGGGGAGAAGTTCCTGAACGCCGCAGCGAACCCCGAAGCCAAATTTACATTAAAGTCAATCGAGAACTTCCCTAAGACGTGGAAAGAGGGAGAGAAGGTTTCCTTCGATATGACCGGCACGCTTACCGTGAATGGCAAACCCAAGGACGTCACGTTCAAAAGCGACGCGGTTTACAGCCAAGACGCGCTCCGCATGGAAGGCAGCACGGTCGTTACCTTCGAAGACTTCGGCTTGAAAAATCCTCATGCGGTTGTCGTTTCCACCGAGAACAACGTGACCGTGCAATTAAGACTCATCCTGAAAAAGTAAACTGCCCGTACACCGCAATCGCGCGTTCGTTGGCTGCAGGACACGAAGCTACAACGGAGCGGTCGGGGAAGCCGTACAGCTGTAGCGCAACGCTAATCCGGGCGAGGACTGCTGGTGAAGCTTGCCAACCGCCCGTCCGGTATGGTAAAGTTGTAAATAACTTGAACAAGAGGGGGTGAGGTAGGATGAATCACGAGATGGTGAACAACCGTATTAGCCAGCTGCTGATGCTTTTGGCTGGCATTGTGCATGCTTTTTCCGTCAACGGGAGAGGTCTGTCCAAAAATGCCTATACGGTTTCACCATTCGCGAAAATAATCCTACCTT
Organism: Paenibacillus sp. A3; assembly: GCF_001399685.1. GTDB lineage: Bacteria > Bacillota > Bacilli > Paenibacillales > NBRC-103111 > Paenibacillus_G. The sequence continues at coordinate 1,248 of NZ_JTHN01000039.1, read as the reverse complement.
AACCGCAAACGGATGCCAGTCCGAAGAGCCGTGGGGATTTTTTCCTGCGGCTCTTTTTGTTGCATACAAAGGTTAGGATCACACAAGGAGGACTCCTTAAGATGATCGTTAACTGTCAAAATATAAAAGCGTACCATGGCGCACAGCTTGTTCTTGAAGACGTAAACTTGGATATTCAGCAAGGCGAGCGCATCGGACTCATCGGCCGCAACGGCAGCGGCAAATCGACTTTGTTGCAATTGATCGCCGGGCGGCTTCGTCCCGATGCCGGACAGCTTACTGTTCGGAAAGGAACCCGAATCGGCTATTTGACGCAAATTCCGGCGGAGTTCGAAGGCCGGACCGTCTATGACGTGCTGGCACTTGGCCATCAGGAGCTGCTGGAATGCCGTTTGAAGATGACACAGCTGGAGAAGCTCATGTCGGAGCCGGGCGTCTCTGACGGCCCGGATCGGCTGGCCGGCTGGCTGGAGCAGTACGCGGCGCTGCAGGAGAAGTTCGAGCGCGAGGGCGGCTACGAGCTGGATGCCGTCATCGAGCGGGTCGCCGACGGCCTGCGGATTGACCGCGGCCGCTATACCCAGACGTACGCCACGCTGTCGGGAGGAGAGAAGACCCGCATCAATCTGGCCTCGCAGCTGATTCGGAAGCCTGAGCTCCTGCTGCTGGACGAACCGACGAACCACCTTGACCTGCACGGGGTCGAATGGCTGGAAGACTATTTAACCCAATACGACGGTTCGTGCCTGGTCGTCTCGCACGACCGGTATTTTCTGGACCGGGTCGTGACGAAGATCGTCGAGCTGGAGGATGGTGAATCGGAGTCGTACTTCACTAACTATACCGGCTATATGAAGGAAAAGGAGACGCGGCTGCTTCAGCAGTTCGCCGACTATCAGGAGCAGCAGAAGAAGATCAAGAAGATGACGGAGACGATCAAGCAGCTGGAGGCATGGGGACGGATCGGCGGCAACGAGAAGTTTTTCCGGCGGGCGGCTTCGATGCAAAAAGCGCTGGACCGGATGGAGAAGCTGAAACGGCCGGTGTTGGAGGCGAAAAGCGCCGATTTCGGGCTGACGCAGGCGGACCGCTCGGGCCGCAAGGTTGTGACGCTGGAAGGCATCGGCAAAAGCTACGGGAACCGGAAGCTGCTGGACGCGGTCGACGGAGCGCTGGCTTATGGAGACAAGGTTATGCTTATAGGGAAGAACGGGTCGGGGAAATCAACCTTGTTCAAGCTCATCCTCG
>NZ_JTHN01000389.1 GCF_001399685.1 Paenibacillus sp. A3 | reverse complement strand
GCCTGTCGTCGGTGAAACGGGCGGTTCCCCGATTTGTCATGGGAGCAGGACTGGTTGCTGTTCTTACCGGATCGGGTTTCACCATAGCGGAATGGTTAGGTTGGATTCGCATAACCGAATTTCATTTCTCCATGCCGTTAATCTCAATGGCGCTGTTAAATGTGGTTGTCGCTTTTTTCTATGAGGCACTTCCGGAGGAACTTATTTTTCGAGGAGCTGTGTATAGCGCTTTGAGCGAGCGGTTTGGTCGAATCTTCGCCTTGTTCCTTCAGCCTGTTGTGTTCGTACTCGCACCGGTTACGATAAGCGGACTGCACCTTATAACAGGATTTGAGCCTGCCTCGATAACGATGGATTATGTGATTTTATTGGTAACCTTTGGGGTCATTCTTCAATTGCTGCGCCTGGTGACGAATAGCCTGTGGACCTCGATCGGTTTCCATCTTACTTATCTTTTCAGTTCACGCTTTATCGTCCTGCAGCGGGAGGCACGCTTTCTCACTTACGATGAAATAGAGCCGGGGACAGGCGAGCTGTTCATCATCTTTACGATGACGCTTCTTCTCGGTATCGTTTTCCTAATCTCGGTAGCAATCGTGCGGAGATTGACTATTGGCCTGCATAATAAAGAAGGCTGCAACCATGCATAGTGTTGTTGCTTGGAAGGAGGTGGAAGCGAAATGTACAGAATCGGACAATTGGCCAAGGAGGCGGGCATCTCCATCCGGACGCTGCGATACTACGATGAATTGGGCGTATTGAAGCCCTCCTTCGTGTCGGATGCCGGCTACCGCTGCTATAGCCATGAAGACGTCATGAAGCTTCATCATATTGCTACATTGAAGCAGCTCGGTTTTATGCTGCCGCAAATTCGGCGCGTGCTTGAAGAAGAGGTCGGCCGGTCCCGTACGGAACGATGGACGCACGCGATTCGTCTGCAAGTGGAAACGATCCGCAAGGAGAAAAAACGGCTCGACCTGCTCGAACGCATGCTTCATACGACCCTGCGTACGATTGAGCTGCGAAACGACGTGTCGACGGAAGAATTGCTCTTGTTTATCCATGCACTTCAGTCGGGACAGACCGGAACGGCAACGGAGTCCGTTCAGCGGGCTAACCGTATGAAGCGATTCACTCCCGATGAACTCCCGATTATCGAATCGTTGCCGAGGCTTGAGGAGAACGATCCGCGGGCAGACGAATGGATTCGCTTACTGCGTGACATTCACGGCCACCTTGGGGAGCCGCCGGATTCTCCCGCTTCGAGACGGTTAGCCGAACGGCTGCTGGAAATCGAGGGACAATGGTTCGGAGACCGAGAGGACGTATTGGAGAAATATTGGGAGTGGATTCGTCCGGAACCTGGCGGCCACGAGAAGGTGCTTGGTCTCGATGAGGAGACGATGGCGTATATCGAACGCATCGCGGACGAATATTTGCGGACGGACAAAGCGGGTGAAGCGGAAGAAGGGAAATAGAAGTAAAACAATCTGTCTTATTCCAGAACTCTTTTAGAATGCATTCCATACTTCGATGAAGAACGAAATATTCTTCGTTGAGCTTGTTGAGAAACC
>NZ_JTHN01000388.1 GCF_001399685.1 Paenibacillus sp. A3 | reverse complement strand
CAAGGCTTTAACGTTGTGACGCCCAACGTCCGCGGCAGCATGGGCTACGGCAAAACGTACCTGAACCTCGACAACGCGAGAAAACGGATGGATGCGGTGGCAGATCTGGCGTGGATGGTGAAGGACTTGAGCCGTTTCGCGACGGTCGATACCGGCAAAATCGGCATTATGGGGCGAAGCTACGGCGGGTTTATGGTGCTGGCCGCGCTCACCCATTATCCGGATTTATGGGCGGCCGGGGTGGACATCGTCGGCATCTCGCATTTCCGCACGTTTCTGGAAAATACCGGGGAATGGCGCAGAGCGCTGCGCGAAGCGGAATACGGCACGCTGGCGGACGATTCGGACTTCTTCGAGGAGATCGCCCCGCTCAACCATTCGCAGAACATCAAGGTGCCGCTGCTTATTTTCCACGGCCGCAACGATACGCGCGTTCCGGTCAGCGAGGCCGAGCAGCTGTATGCGGACATGCGGGCCCGCGGCCAGGAAGCGAAGTTGGTTATTTTCGAGGACGAAGGGCATCAGACGGAGAAAATGGAAAATCACATCGCGATGAATACGGAAATTGTCCGCTTCTTCCGGAAATATCTTGAAGCATAGCCGCATGGCGGAGGAAAGGCTCCGCCGCCTGCGCTTTCTTCATGAATCCTTCATGTGACCTTAATCAAACCTTCATGCAACCTGTCTCCGAGGGAGATATGATAAAGCTTAAGGATAGGCAGTATGAAGGAGGAACACATCATGTACAATAGCGTAATTATCGGAACCGGCCCCGGAGGGTTGACGGCGGCTATTTATTTGGCGAGAGCGGGATTGAAGCCCTTGGTGATCGAAGGTCCGGAGCCGGGAGGACAACTGACGACGACGACCGAGGTCGAGAACTTCCCGGGCTTCCCGGAAGGGATCATGGGCCCCGAATTAATGGATAATATGCGTAAGCAGGCCGAGCGCTTCGGCGCCGAATTCCGGACGGGATGGGTGAACAAAGCCGATCTCTCCAAGCGGCCATTCACGCTTTCGGTCGAAGGCATGGGCGACATTCAAGCGGAAACGGTGATCGTATCCACCGGAGCTTCCGCGAAATACCTCGGTATTCCGGGAGAAAAGGAAAACGTCGGCCGCGGGGTAAGCACCTGTGCGACATGCGACGGCTTCTTCTTCC
>NZ_JTHN01000387.1 GCF_001399685.1 Paenibacillus sp. A3 | reverse complement strand
GTTTTCAAAGAAAGCCCGTAGTTCGTGCCGAAGCAGTTCCACGTCCAGATGCCGCCAAGGAAAATCGGATGTTGACCCCGGCCCAATTGACGATGGATGTCAATCAGATACGAGTAGTCTTTTTCTTCCGTATGGAAAAAGTCCCAGTAAACTAACCGGACGTCGTTCGGAATCAAGCTCACCATTTCCTCGGGAAGTTCCACGTTTTTCACGAACACGTAATGATCGCCCTCGGCCTTGGAAGCCATCTTCAAGAACATATCTCCGTACATGCATGGCTCCAAGCCAAGCTTGTGCGCAATTTGGCGCACCTTGGACAAGTGCTGTATCATCACGTCGAACCGGTCCTTGTAACCGAAACGGTCCAGGTATTTCCCCCTTCCCAGCTCCTCTGCCTCGTCCATGCCAATATTCACCTTTTTACTGCGAAACGGGGCGGTTGCAGCTGCAAGCATTTTTTCAATCAGCTCGTACGTCGGCTCGTAATCGGACAGCAGCACGCCCCTCGTGTCCCGGTAGTGGGCCGCCTGCTCCCATTTCAAAAATTCCTCCAGATGCGCGTAAGTCTGGATGCTGGGATAAGCTTCGATGCCAAAGATATCGGCGTAGTCGTCAATCGCTTTCAACTCGGTGAACGAATATCTCCCCCGCATGTAGCCGAAATAAGGCTCGCCTTCCAGCTCATACACGTCTTCCATGTAAAGAACCATCGAATTGAGCCCCATCAGTGCGAGTTTGCGGATCCATTCTTTAAAGCTGTCTACCGTCAATACCGCATTGCGG
>NZ_JTHN01000386.1 GCF_001399685.1 Paenibacillus sp. A3 | reverse complement strand
CCCCCGGGTCTGCAGGAAATCTATATTTGAAGCCGCTTAGTAGCGGATATTTCCCGCAGACAAAGGCGAACGCTATCGCTCCTCCAGCAGATACCCCACCTCCGTATGTATCTCTATTTTATCAAAAACCTCTTTCTCAACACTCTGCCGCTTTGCGAACCGCAAGCGTCCTTGTTGCCTCATGATGCCCCCGTAAGCTCTCGTTATACCGCAATCGGCGCTTTGATCGACGGATGGCTCTGATACCCGACGATCTCGAAATCCTCGAACCGGTAATCGAACAGCGAATCCGGCTTCCGCTTGATCACAAGCTGCGGCAGCGGATACGGCTCGCGGGTCAGCTGCAGGTTGACCTGCTCCACATGGTTGGCGTAGATATGCACGTCCCCGCCCGTCCAGATCAGCTCACCCGGCTGCAGATCGCACTGCTGCGCCACCATATGCGTCAGGAACGCATAGCTTGCGATGTTGAACGGCAGCCCGAGAAACGTATCGACCGAACGCATGTTAAACAAGCACGACAGCTTGCCGTCCGCGACATAAAACTGGAACGCATAATGGCAAGGCGGCAGCGCCATGTTGTCCACTTCGGCGGGGTTCCATGCGCTGACCAGATGCCTGCGCGAATCGGGATTCCGCTTAATCTGTTCGACCAGCTTGGCGATCTGGTCGATGCTCCGTCCGTCCGGCGCCGGCCACGAACGCCACTGCGAGCCGTAGACCGGTCCGAGATTGCCGTTCTCGTCCGCCCACTCGTCCCATATCGTAACGCCGTTCTCTTGCAAGTAGCGGATATTCGTGTCCCCGCTCAAAAACCACAGCAGCTCGTGCAAGATCGAGCGGATGTGGAGCTTTTTCGTCGTCAGCAACGGAAAGCCTTCGGACAAGTCGAACCGGAGCTGCCGCCCGAATACCGAGATGGTCCCCGTTCCGGTACGGTCCTCCTTGCGCACTCCGTTCGCCATGATGTCCTGCAGCAGATCTAAATATTTTTGCATCGGTCGCACCTCGATCGTTCGTGATCGTTCTATTATAGCAAACTTTCAAGGCCCGCTTCATCAAAAAAAATATGAATCGCGTTCACACCGCGATGACAATTATCCGCTATAATAGATTCGTTACCATATATAACCATAATTTAGGAGGAAAATCATTTGACCAAGCATTCGTCCCACTGGAAAAAAACCGCCGTCCTATCGGTGCTCTCCGCTTCGCTGCTGAGCGTGCCCGGACTCTCGGGCATTCCTTACGCGCTGGCGGCCGAACCAGCGACGGCGACCAAAGCCGCCGCTTCGACTCCGGCCAAATCGGACATGCAGCTGGCCTTCGAGAAAGGAGCGGTCGAAGGGTACCCGAACGACACCGACCTGCGCGGCAGCCGGCCGGTGACCCGCGCGGAGCTCGTCACCATGCTGAACCGGGCAGCCAAGCTGGCGAAGAGCGACAAATCGGCGCAGCCTTTCTCCGACTTGGAGGCGTGGCAGCTTGAAGCGGTCACCAACGCCGTCGCCGCCGGCATCGTATCCAAAGACGATAGCGGCCTCTTCGAGCCGAACCGTCCGGTGACCCGCGAAGAACTGGCCGTCCTCGTCGTGCGCGCCCTCGCCAAAGGCCAGACGCCGAAAGTAAACCAGAACGTTCTGAGCTACTTCAAGGACGCTTCCTCCATCAGCGAATCGTCCCGTCCGTATGTCGCTTACGGGGTGCTCGCTGGCCTGTTTGAGCCGAAGCTGGACGGCAATTTCGATCCGAAGGGTTCCGTGACCCGCGACGAAGCGGTCAAGGCGCTGAAACCGGTCCTTTTCCAGGTTATCGATATTCTTACCACGAACGACATTCACGGCCATATCGAAGTGGGCTTTGACAAGAAGCGCAATCAGGCGCAGGGCGGCATTGAAACGCTCGGCGGCATCGTCGACGATTTCCGTTCGGTCAATCCCGGCGGCACGGTCGTCGTAGACGGCGGAGA
>NZ_JTHN01000385.1 GCF_001399685.1 Paenibacillus sp. A3 | reverse complement strand
GTTATTCGAACCCGAGGCATCGGCTTTATAATCAATACTCGATACGCGTCCCTGAAAATATTTCGGATCTCTGAATTTTTGCCCGATGAGCTCGGAGCCGACTACGGCGCCGCTGCGGTCTTGAACCAGGCTGCCGTTCGCCTGAGCCGGGAAAATCGCCTGCGCGATTCCGGTCGAGACGAGCGGGTAAATAAGACCGCAAACGACGATAAACACGATCGAAGCGCGTACGGCAATACTGAGCGAGAAGCGGGCCGTCTCGGCCCCTTCATGATTGACGCGGCTTACCATAAGGAATCATTCCCTTTCTATATATCATATCTCCAAGTTGTTTTCTCTACAAATCTTGACAGTGAAAAAATGGACGCTGGTCATTACCCGTTAAATCCACAGATGAACCGCCAGATCGATCAGCTTGATGCCGACGAACGGCACCAGCCCCCCGCCGAGCCCGTACAGGAACAAATTGCGGCGCAGCAGCTGCGTCGAGCTCATCGGCTTGTAGGTTACGCCTTTCATCGCCAGCGGAATCAGCAGCGGGATGATGATTGCGTTGAAAATCAGCGCCGAGAGAATCGCCGACATCGGCGAGCCGAGCTTCATGATGTTCAGGGCTTCCATCTGCGGAATCGCCAGCGTGAACATCGCCGGGATGATGGCAAAATATTTCGCCACGTCGTTGGCGATACTGAACGTCGTCAGCGCGCCGCGGGTCATCAAGAGCTGCTTGCCGATGGCCACGACTTCGATGATTTTGGACGGATCGGAATCGAGATCGACCATGTTGGCCGCCTCCTTCGCCGCCACCGTCCCGCTGTTCATCGCGAGGCCCACGTCGGCTTGCGCCAGCGCCGGCGCGTCGTTCGTGCCGTCGCCGGTCATCGCCACCAGCTTGCCTTCGGCCTGTTCGCGCCGGATGACGGCGATTTTGTCCTCCGGCTTGCTCTCCGCGATAAAATCGTCCACCCCGGCCTCCCGGGCAATCGTAGCGGCCGTCAGCGGATTGTCGCCCGTACACATGATCGTCTTGATGCCCATCTTGCGCAGCTGCTCGAACCGTTCCCGCATGCCGGGCTTGACGGTATCCTTCAAATAAATCAAGCCGAATATTTCGCGGTCTACAGCCACCGCCAGCGGCGTGCCGCCTTCGGAGGCGATCGCGTTGCCCTTGGCTTCCAAGTCGGCCGGGATGCTGCCGCCCTGCGCCTGCACCCACTTCTTCACCGCATCTACGGCGCCTTTGCGCGCCTTGCGACCGTCAGTCAGATCGATACCGCTCATCCGGGTCTCGGCCTTAAATTCGATAAATTCGCCACCCTCCGCAAGGGCTTGGTCAAACGAAAAGCTCTGCTTTTTCATCAGCTCCAGCACAGAACGGCCTTCCGGCGTCTCGTCTTTGACCGAGCTGATTGCAGCCCACTCCGCCACCGTATCGGAATCCGCCGAGCCGACCGGTACGAACTCGCTCGCCATCCGGTTCCCGAACGTAATCGTGCCCGTTTTATCGAGAATCATCGTGTTGATGTCGCCGGACGCTTCAACGGCTTTCCCGGACATCGCCAATACGTTGAACTGGGTCACCCGGTCCATCCCGGCAATCCCGATCGCCGACAGCAGACCGCCGATCGTCGTCGGAATCAAACAAACCAGCAGCGCGATCAGCACCGGAATTTGCAGCTCGATTTCCAGATAGCGGGCAATCGGGGCGAGCGTGACGACGACAATCATGAAAATGAGCGTCAAGCTGGTCAGCAGCGTATTCAGCGCAATTTCGTTCGGCGTCTTCTGCCGCTTCGCGCCTTCGACCAAGGAAATCATCCGGTCGATGAACGATTCGCCGGGGTCGCTCGTAATGCGCACCCGGATCTTGTCGCTCACTACCCGGGTCCCCCCGGTCA
>NZ_JTHN01000384.1 GCF_001399685.1 Paenibacillus sp. A3 | reverse complement strand
TCTCGTGGGCTCGGCCGGCGGGCGCACCGATCCGACCCTGGTGCGGATCCGCGACGTGTCGCGCACCGAGCACGACGCCATGCTGGCGCTGATCCGCAAGAAGCTGCGCAGCGAATTCAATTTCCCCAAGAACCCGCAGCGCTATTTCGGCGTGCCGGCGGTGTACTCGCTGGAGAACGTGCGCTATCCGCAGGCCGATGGCAGCGTCTGCGGACTGCGGCCGGTGCTGGGGCCGGATGCGGCCTTGAACCTGGACTGCGGTGCCGGGCTGGGCGCGGCCACCCACATCACCGGTGCGTTCGCCTTCGCCGCGGTCGGCAAGGCGCTGGAGATGCTGTTGAAGCGCGCGGTGGCGCGCGAGGCGGCGGCCGCCTAGCGCGCGCTGGACGGCGGCGGCGCGTCCGGGGCGCGCGTGGCCGCGCCGCTCATCAGGTTGCGCTCGGTGCCGGCCTGCAGGAAGGCCAGCCGTTCCAGGTCGTGCGCCGGCTGCGGCCGGCCGAACAGGAAGCCCTGGAAGTGCCGGCAACCCATCGCCGAAAGCATCTCGC
>NZ_JTHN01000383.1 GCF_001399685.1 Paenibacillus sp. A3 | reverse complement strand
TAAATGGAAACAGCGCAACCGACAAAACGGCGGGCTTGGCTAACGGAAGGATCACTTTCAAATAAATCGTGAATTCGTGCGCCCCGTCGATTCTGGCCGCATCCAGCAATTCATCCGGAAGCCCGAGGAAAAACTGCCTGAGCAAAAAAATAAAAAACGGAGCTCCGAAGAACAATGGAACGATTAAAGGCAGCGGCGTGCCGACCCATCCCAGCTTGTTAAACAACACGAATAGCGGAATCATTGTTACCTGACCGGGAATCATCATCACCGCTACTGTAAGTGCGAACAGCGCTTTTTTGCCGTTCCATCTCAGTTTGGCGAAGCTGTAAGCGATCAACGGACACGACAGAACGGCCCCGGCCGTGCTAAGAACGGTAATGACGACCGTGTTCTTGAGATAGGTGAAGAACGGGATGTACTCTATGGCGTCCGAGTAATTTTTCCACGTAAACGGCTTCGGAATCCACTCCGGAGGCCAGGTGAATATTTGCGTAGAAGGCTTGAGCGAGGTAGAAACCAGCCATATAAACGGTGTAATGAAAAAGACGGAAGCCAGAAGCAAAATCGCATGGGACGACACGTACGCCAGCCTGCTCTTCAATTTTTGGTTCACCGTGGATCGCCCCCTCATTTCCCCTGATAATGAACCCACCGCTTGGAGGTCGCAAACAAGATTCCGGTCAGCAGCATGATCGCCAAGAACAGGAGCCACGCCATCGCCGAAGCATAGCCCATTTTGAAATATTTGAACCCGTTATCGTATAAATGCATGACGTAAAACATGAGCGAATGGGCCGGCGTTCCCTGCCCTTTGGTAAGCGTGTACGGCAAAGTAAATTGTTGAAACGCCCCGATGACGCCCATG
>NZ_JTHN01000382.1 GCF_001399685.1 Paenibacillus sp. A3 | reverse complement strand
AGCATCTGGCGCCGGGCGCCGTAGGCACGGAACAGCTGGCGGCGGAAGCCGTAGGCGAAACGCAGCTGCAGGCGCAAGCGGTGACGTCGGGAAAGCTGGCGGAAAACGCGGTGACAACGAATCACCTCGCAGAGGCCGCGGTCGACGGCAGCCGCTTGGCGGAAGGATCGGTAACGACGGCGCATCTAACGTCAGGAGCGGTGGGCGCGGAGCAGTTGGCGGCAGAGGCGGTAGGCGAAGCGCACTTGCAGGCGGAGGCCGTAACATCGGAAAAGCTGGCGGAAGGCGCGGTGACGGCGAGGCACCTCGCAGAGAGAGCCGTAGGCGCAAGTAGCTTGGCGGAGGAAGCCGTAACGACAGCACATCTGGCCCCCGGCGCGGTGGGTGCGGAGCAACTGGCGGCGGAGGCGGTAGGCGAAGCGCACTTGCAGGCGGAGGCCATAACGTCGGAAAAGCTGGCGGAAGGCGCGGTGACGGCAAGGCACCTTGCGGAAGAGTCGGTTCGCAGCGGGCATCTGACCGAAGGGGCAGTTACGGCGGCGCACCTTGAAGAAAGGGCTGTGCACGGCTGCCATTTGGCAGAAGGCGCGATCATAACGGAGCATCTCGCAGAGGGCGCGGTCGACGGCAGCCGTTTGGCGGAGGGCTCGGTGACGACGGCGCATCTGACGCCGGGCGCGGTTGGCGTGGAGCAGCTGGCGGCGGAGGCGGTAGGCGAAGCGCAGCTGCAGGCGCGGGCGGTTACTTCGGAGAAGCTGGCGGAAGGTACGGTCACGGCGCAGCACCTCGCGGAAGGTGCGGTTCACGGCTGGCATCTGGCGGAAGGTACGGTCACGACGCCGTTCCTTGCGGAAGGAGCCGTGGACGGCAGCCGCTTGGCCGAAGGCGCGGTGACGCCACTGCACCTTGCGGAAGAGTCGGTGCGAAGCCGGCATCTTGCAGGAGGCGCGGTGATGGCCCTGCACCTTGCGGAAGGGGCGATACGCAGCCAGCATTTGTCCGAAGGCGCGGTAGGTGCGGAGCAGCTAGCGGCGGAATCCGTAGGCGAAGCGCACCTGCAAGCGGAGGCGGTGACGTCGGAGAAGCTTGCGGAAGGCGCGGTGACCGAGCAGCGCCTAGCCGAAGGTGCGGTTCACAGTCGGCATCTGGCTGACGGCGCGGTAGGTGCGGAGCAACTTGCAGCGGAAGCCGTAGGGGAAGCGCACCTGCAAGCGGAGGCGGTGACGTCGGAGAAGCTTGCGGAAGGCGCGGTGACCGAGCAGCACCTCGCGGAAGGTGCGGTTCATAGCCGGCATCTGACCGAAGGCGCGGTGGGCACGGAGCAGCTAGCGGCGGGAGCCGTAGGTGCAGTGCAGTTGCAGGCGGAGGCCGTGACGTCGGAGAAGCTGGCGGAAAGCGCGGTGAAGGAGCTGCACTTGGCCGAAGGCGCGGTTCACAGCCGACATCTGGCCGAAGGCGAAGTAGGCGCAGAGCAGTTAGCGGCGGAGGCCGTAGGTGCAGCGCATTTGCAGGCGGAGGCGGTAACGTCGGAGAAGCTTGCGGTAGGCGCGGTAGGCACGGAACAGCTGGCGGCGGAATCTGTAGGTGAAGTGCACTTGCAGGCGGAAGCGGTAACGTCGGAGAAGCTTGCCGAAGGCGCGGTGATGGAGCGGCACCTGTCCGAAGGTGCGGTTCACGGCCAGCATCTGGCCGAAGGCGCG
>NZ_JTHN01000381.1 GCF_001399685.1 Paenibacillus sp. A3 | reverse complement strand
TTAAAAGCATGCGAACCGAATGGCGCAGCAAGGAACGACCCCAAACCCGTTATGGTCAAAATGGGATTGGCGCTTGTCTTAAATCCATCATTGCGCAGCACCAGCATTCCAGGCATGTATTGTCCCGTCAACGTAATGATAAACAGCGGTAATGCCACGCCTAATAACGCATGCAACGAAAATTCCGGAACGACAAATATCGGTGAAGCAACGGCCAGTTGGATCGTACTGAAATCGGCTTTTTCTGTACTAATCAAATAAACCAGCCCGATTGCCAAAATGCCGATGATCGCATACCGGGATGTGAAGCGCCTTAGCACGACATACGCCGCAAACAACACCACGACCAGCACAGGGTCAATTTGCGCACCGCCAAAAGCCGAGATGCCAAATTGAAGTAAAATACCGGCCAGCAATCCTGAAGCAATGCCTGGCGGAATCATCCGCACGAAACGTTCAAACATGCCTGATAAGCCCAGCACGACAAATCCCAGAGCCGAGATCATATAAGCGCCAATTGCTTCGGCATAAGGGGTTACCGCTAGCGCCGAGACAAGAAATGCCACCCCAGGCGTTGACCACGCCGTAATAATCGGCTCCCGGTAGCGATAGCTTAGCCATATCCCGGTTATCCCTACCCCAATCGATATCGACCCTATCCATGAAGCAGTCATTTCAGGGCTCAACCCCGCGACTTTCGCCGCCTGAAACACAAGAATAAACGTACCGCCATAGTTCACTATGACCGATATCAAAGCCGCGATCGTTGGCGATATCATATCGCGGCCGCGCAGCGGAGGGGATGTTGTGTTCATATGCGCTCTCCTGCCTCTCCTCTAATCATCATGGGTTGCATGTTCATTCCAGTAATACCCGTCTGGCAGATAACGCTGCCCAAATACGTTTGTCCCCAGGCGTATGATGGTGGCGCCTTCTTCGATCGCCACTCTAAAATCCCCGGACATCCCCATGGAGAGAATATCCATGTCTACACGCGGAATCTCTCTCTCTTTGATTTGCATTTTAATTTGCTTTAACAGTCGGAAGCAGTGCCGGGTTTCGTCGTTATTTATGATTTGAACCAAAATATCTATGACCTTGTTCTCTTTTATCAGTTGCTGGTGCAACGCTTGGCCCAGTTTCAAACGATCTACCGAATGAATCAGCTTCACATATTTGACAACATCCTTGACCTTATTCGTTTGTAGATGGCCGATAAAATGCC
>NZ_JTHN01000380.1 GCF_001399685.1 Paenibacillus sp. A3 | reverse complement strand
GCAGCTGCGCTTCGCCCACAGCCTCCACCGCCAGATGCTCCGCGACCACTGCGCCCGGCGTCAGATGCGCCATCGTCACGGAACCCTCCGCCAAGCAGCTGCCGTCGACCGCGCCCTTTGCGAGATGCTGCCCCATGACTGCGCCTTCCGCCAGCTTCTCCGACGTTACCGCATGCGCCTGCAGATGGGCTTCGCCTACGGCCTCCGCCGCCAACTGTTCCGAGCCGACGGCGCCCAGCTTCAAATGCGTCTCCGTCACCGAACGCAGCGCCAGCTTTCCCGACGTCACCGACTGCGCCTGCAGGTGTTCCTCACCTACGGCTTCCACCGCAAGCTGCTCCGCTCCGACCGCGCCTGCCGTGAGATGCTGCGACGTCACGGAATCCTCCGCCAAGCGGCTGCCGTCAACCGTACCTTCCGCCAGATGACGGCCGCGTACCGATCCGTCCGCAAGGTGCAGCGCCGTCACCGCGCCTTCTGCCAGCTTCTCCGAGGTCACCACGGCCGCCGCTAAGTGTCTGTCGCTCACCGCACCTTCCACCAAATGCGGACCGCGCACCGAGCCTTCCATCAGGTGGTGCATCATGACTGCGCCTTCCGCCAGCTTCTCCGCCGTTACCGCATGCGCCTGCAGTTGGTCTTCGCCTACGGATTCCGCCATCAGATGCTTCGCACCGACCGCATTCGGCGTCAAATGCGCCGTCGTCACGGACCCTGGCGCCAAGCGGCTGCCGTCGACCGTGCTTTCCGCCAAATGCTGCCCGTGTACCGATCCCTCCGCCAGATGCAGCGCCGTGACTGCGCCTTCCGCCAGCTTCTCCCCCGTTACCACCTGCGCCTGCAAGTGCGTTTCGCCTACGGCTCCGGGTCTCAGATGCTCCGTGCCGACCGCACCCGACGTCAAATGCATAGCTGTGACTGCCCCTGCCGACAAATGTCTGCCGCTCACCGCGCCTTCCGTCAGATGTGACCCCCGCACCGCACCTTCCGTTAGATGCAGCCCTGTCACCGCACCGGGCGTCAGATGCTTCGCCGATACTACGCCCGCCGCCAAACGGCTGCCGTCGACCGCTCCCTCTATCAAATGAGGACCTCGTACCGAACCTTCCGTCAGGTGCAGCGCCGTCACCGCGTTTTCCGCCAGCTTCTCCCCCGTTACCGCACCGTCTTCCAGCTTATCGCGGGTGACGGCGCCGGTAGCCAGCTGGTGCGTCTTCACGGACGCTTTGCCAAGATGCGCATGTTGAATTGCACCCAAGGCCACATGCTCCGCCTGTACCGATTCCTTGCCCAGCTTCTCCGATGTTACGCTTGCGGAAGCCAGCTTCGCCGTCGTCACGGCCAAATTGGTCAGCTTGTCGGTCGACACCGATTCACCGGACAGCTTGGAGGTGGTGACACTGTGTTTCGCCAGATGCGTGGTTTGTACCGCCCCCTCCTGCAAATGCTGGGCCTGCACCGCTCCCCCGGCCAGTTTTTCGGAGGTGACAGC
>NZ_JTHN01000038.1 GCF_001399685.1 Paenibacillus sp. A3 | reverse complement strand
TCTCAACAAGCTCAGCCCGGCCCCTTAAACGGTACCGGGCTTCCTTTGCCTCACAACCTGCACGCTTTACGTTCGTCGGCAGGCAATTAGTTTTTCCGGGAAGTCAATTTGGCTTGCGTAAACAGCAGCAAATAATCGTAGCCGCCTGCTTTGGAGTCCGTGCCGGACATGTTGAACCCGCCGAACGGATGCACGCCGACCAAGGCGCCGGTACACTTGCGGTTGATGTACAGATTGCCGCAGTGCATCGTTTCCAGCGCTTCCTCGATCCGCTCTTCGATCGTGGAGAAGAAAGCGCCCGTCAAGCCGAATTCGGTGTCGTTGTACATCGCAATCGCTTCTTTCCAGTCCTTCGCTTTGCCGATGGCGAGCACCGGTCCGAAAATCTCCTCTTGCATGATCCGCGCTTTGCCGTCCACGTCGGCAAATACCGTCGGCTCGATATAATAGCCGTTGCCTTCCGCCTTGCCGCCGCCTGCAAGCAGCTTGCCTTCCGTCTTGCCGATCTCGATGTAGTTCAAAATTTTATCGTAGGAGCCTTGATCGATAACCGGTCCTGCCGGCGCATTGGTTTCCGGCAGCCCGACTTGCAGGGCTTTCGTCAATTCGACGACCTTCTCGACCACTTCGTCGTACACGGACTCGACGATAAACGCGCGCGAGCCGGCGGAGCATTTCTGGCCTTGGAAGCCGAAAGCCGAAGCGACAATCGCTTGGGCCGCCGCTTGAAGATCGGCCGTTTCGTCGACGACAATCCCGTCTTTTCCGCCCATCTCCGCAACGACGCGCTTGATCCAGATTTGCCCCGGAGCCGTCTCCGCCGCCAAGCGGTTAATGCGCAGCCCGATTTCCTTGGAGCCGGTGAAGCTGACGAAGCGCGTTTTCGGATGCGTCGTCAAATAATCGCCAACTTCCGCGCCGCTGCCCGGAATATAGTTAATGACCCCGGCAGGCAGCCCCACTTCTTCCATCAACGCCACGAATTTATGAGCGATGACCGGCGTCGTGGACGCAGGCTTGAGCAGAACGGTGTTGCCGGATACGACAGCGGCCGTCGTCATGCCTACGCAAATCGCCAGCGGGAAGTTCCACGGAGGAATCACGACGCCGACGCCAAGCGGAATGTACGTCAGGTTGTTCGTCTCGCCCGCAATTTTCGTCAATGGCTGGGTTTCGTTGATGCGGCTCAGGCGCAGCATTTCCCGGGCATAAAACTCGATGAAGTCGATCGCTTCCGCGGTATCCGCATCGGCCTCCGCATAGTTTTTGCCGGATTCCAGAATCATCAGCGCGGAAAACTCGTGCTTGCGCTGACGCATCAGCTCCGCCGCTTTAAACAAATAGTCCGCGCGCTCCGCAGCCGGAACTCGTTTCCACGATTCGAACGCCTGCAAAGCAACCTGCATCGCCTCTTCGGCCAAAGCCTGATCGGCTTTGCTGACGCTGCCGATCACTTGATCCTTGTCTCCCGGGTTAATCGATACGATTCGCGCTTCAGTCATCACTTTTTTGCTGCCGATATGCAGCGGGTAATCCCGGCCAAGCTCGGCCTTGACCTTGGCGAGTGCGGCTTCCATCGCTTTCTTGTTCTCTTCCGTGCTGAAATCCGTAAAGGGCTCATTTACAAACGGGCTTACTTTCATCAATGTATTCATTGGATTAGTCCCCTCTCAATTCATAATGAATGGATTATTTAAACATATTTTTCAGCACAAACCAGACATTCGCCGGACGTTCCGCCAACCGCCGCATAAAGTAACCGAACCAATCGATGCCGTACGGAACGTAGACACGCACCTTGTAGCCTTCCGCGACCAAACGGTTTTGCAGTTCTTCACAAATCCCGTAAAGCATCTGGAACTCGAAGCGGTCGTTCGGGATGCCGTGCTCTTTGACAATCTGCTTGGTAAACTCGATCATGTTCTCGTCATGGCTGGCAACCGCCGTATAGTTTCCGTTCAGCAGATGCATCTTGATGATCTTCTTGTAATTCTCGTCGACATCTTTCTTTTCCGGGAAGGCCACCTTCGGAGACTCCTTATAGGCTCCCTTCACCAGGCGCAGATTCGCCCGCAGCTCGTTCAAATCCTTGATGTCCTGCTCCGTGCGGAACAAGTACGCCTGAATGACGATGCCGACGTTGTCGTAGGTCTGACGAAGCTCGCGGTAAATATCGAGCGACACTTGACAGTGGGCGTAATCCTCCATATCGATCCGCACGAAATTACCATATTCCCGGGCTCTGTCCAAAATTCTACGCATGTTGTTCATGCACAGCTCTTTGTCGATATCCAGCCCGAGCGAAGTCATCTTCAGGGAAAGATTGGATTGAACGCCCGATTCCGCAATCGCATCCAACGTGCGCAGACACATATCGGTCGATTCCATGGCCTCGGCCTCGGTGGAAATAAATTCGCCCAAATGGTCCAACGTGACGACCCGGCCCGACTGATTCAGCTTGCGAACCGCTTCAATCGACTGCCCGATTGTTTCGCCTGCGACGAAGCGGGCCGCGCCGAAGCGCAATCCATATTTTTTCGCCAATTGATTCGCGGAGCGGTTCTTTCCTATCGCTTGAAACATATTCCGCATGAGCACTTCCATGGACACCGAATCCTCCTTCTAAAACCATCCATTGTTGTCGTATGAAAGCGTTATCTGTATTTACACTATACAATCAAAAGACGAAATTGTACACATATTTAACAATAATTTTGTTTATTTTTAATTATATTGTCTATTTTTGAACACTCTTGGGCTTAATTCGAAAATAAATCCCTACGCCGAGCATGGTTAAAAGCCCGCCGGCCGCCTGAAGCCAGGTAGGCTGTTCGTTCAATAACAGATAGGCCAAAATGATCGCCAATACCGGTTCTCCGATGACCGCCATGGACACCGTCGTCGCGTTCACGTAGGCCAGCAGCCAGTTGAACAGCATCTGCCCCATCACGGTAGGGATCAGTGCCAGCAGCACAAAAATGCCCCAGTCCGTCGGCGAATAATCCGTAAGTGTATAATGATTGAACACATTAAACACAAAGAGCAGCAATGCGGCAATAATAAAAACAAACAGGCTGTACAGCATGGACGGAATTTCTTTCATCAGCTTTTGCCCCGCCATCAAATAGAGCGAGTAACTGAGCGCTCCCGCAATCGACAGCATATCGCCATAAAGAGCTTGCCCGGAGAAGCCGATATCTCCCCAGCCGATCAATACCGATCCGACCAGGGCGACGATCAAGCTGACCACGCCTTGAACGGAGGTCCGCTCTTTAAACAAGAAAAAGGAGCCGATCATAATAAAAACAGGCTGCAGCGTCAACAAGATCATGGAGCTGGCAACGGAAGTATGCTTTAACGACTCCATCCAGAAAAGAAAGTGCAGACCAAGAAACAAGCCGGACAGCACCAGCAGCAAGCTGCCCTTAAAGCTCCAGGAAAACCGGCCGGCTCCCGTTTGCTTCCACGGCCTGAACGGAAGCAGCAGCACAATTGTGAACAAAAGTCGGTACATGCCCATGATCGAGGCCGGAGCCGACGACCACTTAATAAAAATGGAAGATAACGCAACGGAGAATACCCCGACAAACAGCAAGGCATATGGCGACACGGGCAGGCTGCCGCGTTTCGTCGTTACGGCCGGTTGGGACAGCGATTCCTCTAAAGAACGAGCCATCAATGAACTCCGAGGTAAGCCTTGACCACGTTGTCGTCCGCAAGCAGGTTGGCGGCACTGTCTTCCATCGTAATGGAGCCCGTTTCCAGCACATAGCCGCGATGCGCCAGTTTGAGCGCCGCCTTTGCGTTCTGCTCGACCAGCAAAATCGTCGTGCCTCGCTGTTGGTTGATCTGTTTGATGATCTTCATAATGTCGATGACGATGATCGGCGCAAGCCCCATCGAAGGCTCGTCCAGCATCAGCAGCTTAGGCTCCGACATGAGAGCCCGGCCGATGGCCAACATCTGCTGCTCCCCGCCGCTTAACGTTCCCGCCATTTGCTTGCGGCGCTCGGCCAACCGGGGGAACATTTGAAAGACCATGTCCAGATTTTGCGCCAGCTTCGCCTTGTCCTTTTTCTTGATGAAAGATCCGAGCTCCAGGTTTTCCGTCACCGTGAGGCCGCCGAACACCCTGCGCCCCTCCGGCACGTGCACGACGCCCATTTCCACGATCGTATGCGGCTCTTTTTTCGTCAGGTCTTCCCCCATAAACGCAATGCTGCCTTGAGCCGGACGGATCAGCCCGGATATCGTTTTCAAAATCGTGCTTTTGCCGGCGCCGTTGGCCCCGAGCAGCGTGACGATTTCACCCTGCTTCACCGTAAAATCGACACCGCGGACCGCCTGGATTTTGCCGTAGAACGTTTCCATGCGCTTCACGTCGAGAATGGTGCTCATACCGCCTCATCCTCCTCTTCTTTGCCCAGATACGCTTCGATCACCCGGGGATCGTTCAGCACATCCTGCGGCGTGCCTTCCGCCAGCTTTTGCCCGTAATTCAGCACCATAATGTGATCGGAAACTTTGTTGATCAGCCCCATATCGTGCTCGATCAAGACGACGGGAATGCGGTAAGCTTCGCGGATTCGTCCGATCAGACCGATCAGATCCTGCTTCTCGCTAAAGTTGAAGCCCGCCGCCGGCTCGTCCAGGAAAAGGATTTTCGGCTGAATCGCCAAGGCGCGCGCAATTTCCAGATAACGCTGGGCGCCGTATGGCAGGTTTTTGGCAAGCCGGTCGGTGTACGCTTCAATCCCGACAAAACGGATGCACTCCTCGGCCACCTGCCGAATCCAGGCTTCCTCCTTGCGGTGACCTGGCGTTCGCAGCAGCGCTCCCATCAGTCCTTGCTTCGTTCTGGAGTGCATCCCGGCCATCACGTTCTCCAGCACGGTCAGGTTCGGAAATACGCGCAGGTTCTGAAAGGTCCGGGCCATGCCCATCGACGTAATCTGACTCGGCTTCTTCCCGACGATATTCACGCCGTCGAATAAAATTTCGCCGCGCGTCGGCCGGTAAAAGCCCGTGATCATATTAAACAAAGACGTTTTCCCGGCCCCGTTCGGCCCGATGACGCTCATTACGGCATTGTCCGGAATGTTAAAGCTCAGATTGTTGACGGCCGTCAATCCGCCGAATTGGAGATGCAAATTGGAAATTCGCATGTTCGCCATTTAACTCACCTCGGATTGCTTATTCTTTACCCCGGCTCTCGGGAACGAGTCCTTGCGGGCGGAAAATCATCAGGATCACCAGCGCGACCCCAAAGACAAGGAAACGGTAACGGTCGATATCCACATCCAAATGAATGAGCTTATTCAGATCCCGAAGCGACTCGGGAAGCACGATGACGATGATCGCGCCGATCACGACGCCGGAAATCCGGCCCAGACCGCCCAGGATCACGGCCAGCAAAATCATGACCGACTGCATGAAGTTGAAGCTTTCGGGCGCGATCGCCGTCATTTTGACCGCAAACACCGCACCGGCCAGGCCGCCGAAAAAAGCTCCTACCGAATAAGCGGCCAGCTTGCTGCGCACCCGGTTAATGCCCATCGCTTCCGCCGCGTCCTCATCCTCCCGGATGTACGCCCACGAGCGCCCGATTCTCGACTGCCCGAGCCGCTTGGAAGCTACGATCGCAATGACCGCCAAAATCAAAATTGCCCAATAGCAGTACGTTAGATTGTTGATCGTAATGCCCATGAAGGTCGTCGGGGAGGGAAACGGGCTCATGATGCCGTAAATCCCGGAGGCCCCGCCGGTAAAATCGAGGTTTTTGGCCGATATTTTGACAATTTCGCCGAAGCCCAGCGTGACGATCGCCAGATAGTCGCTGCGCAGCCGGAGGGTCGGAGCGCCGATAATGAGGCCGGCCACGGCGGCGAATATTCCGCTAAGCGCAAGGGCCAGGAAAAAATTCATGTGAAACTGCGTCATGAAAATGCCCGTCGTATAGGCGCCGACCGCGAAAAACGCGGAATACCCGAGGTCGAGCAGCCCGGCGTAGCCGACCACGACATTCAGTCCGAGCCCCAGAACGATATAGAACACGGCGAGAAAGCCGACGTCCAGCCAGTAAGGCCCGGCGAAGAAAGGGAAAAACGCAGCCAGCACCATCAGCGCCGCGAGCGCCGAGGATTTGGCATTGATTTTCGGGCGGTTTAGAACAACGGTTTGCTTCGTCGCATTTTCCATACCTTACATCCTCTCCGTTACTTTTTGGCCCAAAAGGCCCGTCGGTTTGACCACCAGCAGGACGATGAGAATGAAGAACGCAAAGACATCCTTCCATTCGCCGCCGAATTGGTACGTGCCGACCGTCTCCAGCACGCCCAGCATCAAGCCGCCGAGCATCGCCCCGCGAATGTTGCCGATTCCGCCGATAACGGCCGCCGTGAAGGCCTTCATGCCAAAAATAAAGCCCATCGTAAACGTAAGGCTGCCGTAATAGCTCGCGTTCATCATGCCGGCGGCCGCGGCCAGGAAAGAGCCGACGAAGAAAGTCAACGAAATCACTTTCGTCACGTTGATGCCGACCAGACTGCTCGCTGTCTGATCGATCGCAATCGCTCGCATCGCTTTTCCATAAATTGTCCGATGAACGAACCATTGCAGAGCGAGCATTAAGATGGCCGAGAATACGATGATTCCGATCTGGGCATACGTAATTTTGGCGCCGAGCAGCGAGAACCCGGTCGTCGGGAGCGTTACGGGCATAATATACGGCTTGGCGCCGTATCCCGCCATAATCGCATTCTCCAGCACGAGCGACATGCCTACCGCGGTAATCAATATCGATAAACGGGGAGCCTTCAGCAGCGGCCTGTAGGCGATCCGTTCGATTCCCATCCCTAAAAATCCGGTAACTACCATCGCGATTACAAAAGCCAATCCCATCCCCAGCAAGCTTTCCCCCGTACCGGTCAGCTTGGCCAGTACCGTGTAGCCGACGAAAGCGCCGACCATAAACAAATCGCCATGCGCAAAATTAAGCAGTTTGATGATGCCGTATACCATTGAATAACCGAGCGCGATTAAGGCATAAAAGGAACCTACGATCAAAGCGTTAATCAACTGCTGCACAAAAATGTCGGTGGTAAGATGAAATTCCATCGGACCGCTCCTTTTTTGAAAAGATACGCGGCACGATCTTCACATGCCGCGTGTTCGAATTTCAAGGTTCAAGCTTACTTCGAAGGAGCAAATGTGCCTTCTTTGACTTGCAGTACGACAAAGTTGGACTTGGTCAACGTGCCCTGCGGGGTAAAGGAAACTTGCCCGGTGAGCGTTTTCAAATCGGATTTGGCCAAAGCTTCGGTAATCGCCTTCTTGTCGGTGGAGCCGGCGCGCTTGATGGCATCGGCCATCAGCTTGATTCCATCGTATTGCAGAGCGGAATACGGACCCGGCTCCTGGGAGAACTTTCCTTTATAATCATCGATGAACTTCTTGGCATCCGGCAGGAATTCCGCCGTCGGACTGTTGGTGATGAACGTGCCTTCAGCCGCAGCTTTACCGGCAATGTCGATCAGCATCTTGTCGTTCGCTCCGTCGCCGACTCCGATGATGCCGGAAACGCCTTGCTGCTTGAACTGCTTAATGAACAGGCCTCCGCCCTTGTAGTACGCCGTCCAGTATGTCGCGTCGGGCTGTGCTTGCTTCAGCTTGGACACCAGCGAGGAGAAGTCCGTTTCGTCCGGGTTCACGGCGTCGAATATGACGACTTTCGCGCCCGCGCTCTCTACCTGCTTCTTCGTGACTTCCCCCAAGTCTTTGGCGAAAGCGGAGTTATCGTGAATAATCGCAATTTTTTTCGCTTGATTTTTGGTGACCATATACTCCGTCGCCATTTGCGCCTGGTGCACCCCGGTGCCGTTGATCATGAAAATTTCCGGAAATTTCTGATCGGCGATTTTTTGCGAGTTTGCGGCCGTAATGACCGTCGGAATGCCGTTTTGATGGAATACGCCGGTAGCCGGGATCGCGGCGCCGGAGCAATAGCCGCCGACGACGGCGGTGACGCCTTCGGATACGAGCTTGTTGGCGGCAGCGGTAGCGGTCTGCGGATCGCAAGCGTCGTCCTGGGCGATAAGCTTGATTTTGCTGCCGTTAATCCCACCGGCGGCGTTGATCTCATTGGCCGCCAGTTCCGCAGCCTGCTTCATGTCCTGGCCCATTTTGGCCTCGTTGCCGCTTAACGCGAACATCATCCCGATTTTAATTTCCTTGCCCGAGGCCGATCCTTCCGTCGAACCTGTCGCAGACTTCGCTCCGTCGGGATCCCCCCCACAAGCAGTAAGCGCTAACATTCCCAAGATAACGGTTGCAATTCCAATCGAAGTTTGCTTTTTCATCGTTTTAGACGACCTCCCGAGATTTTATCTTTATGAAGTAACCGCTTTCACGAACCTTTTGCAACGAATACGCTTTTCTTTTTATCTACCGTGTACTTCGTTAGGTCGGTCGTGGCCGTTTCGCGGCGACTCGCGCCGCAAACGAAGCGGATAAATCAACAATGGGGCATAACCATGAATGGACAGTTGACAGCAGCATGTTCAATAGACGGAGTGTAATGATTTCTTACGCGCATGGAGTTTTCAAGTCTGATGAATGGACGTTTTACTAATCTTGTTGGATCACCGCCGTCTTTCGGACGGCTGAGGAGCTTGAGCCGATGGGTTAAAGATATGAACCGTTTACAAAAACTTGACCTTTTCTTTGTGAAATGACATCGTTCCACAAAATGTGTTATTTCCGCCCCTTTGCAGTGTTAAATTTGCTTACACAGCCGATTATACACACGCATTGTCCTTTTGTACATACTTTTGACAAAAAAAGTTTCGACACTTGTTTTCATGTTCAAAAATGAACATATTAACCATGAAAAATAATCCAAAAGACCGCTTGCCTTCAGTTGTAACCCGTTCTTTTTCATGTTAAATTTAATTATAAAACTCATGCGAGGCCGCCTATGTTCAATGCTGAACAATTACCTATTCATCGACAACTGCATATGCTTCCTCTTCATTCGACAATCGGCGAAATTTCGACACGCCTGCGTCAGGACGGCGCCGTCTGCATCCTGAAGGATAACGGCGCTTACTTGTTTACCGCCGGGGACCTTTGGCTTTTCGAGCACGGGCACGAGAACACGATCGACGAATTGCCCGGCAGCCCGAATCTGCTGTCATCCGTTCTGCCCTATTCGGAGGCTGCCGCCGGGAACTATGAGAGCTTCATGCGGCTGCCTGCCGCGACCCAGCGGCCTGTCGTCTTCCGGGAAGCGGACGGAACCGTGGTCGGCTACAGCTATATGGCCGAGCTGCTGACCTTCGTTTATAAAGAACGGCAGCGGCTTGACTCCTACTTCTTCACGCTGGCCGAAACGGTAACCGATGCGGTCACGGTCGTCGACCAAACCGGCACGGTAATCTGCTGGAATACCGTCGCCGAAGAGACGTACGGCATCGCTAAGAAAGATATATTGGGAAGACGCATCGGCGAGCATTTCAAGCCGGAAGCGCTTATGGTGCTCCGGATGCTGGACGAGGGCCGGATGATCCGCAATACGTATCACCGCCCGCGTCCCGGCAATCACGTGCTCGTTAACGCTTCTCCCGTTATGGATTATAACGGCCATATTATTGGCGGGATTGCCACGGAGCAGGACATCACCCAATTGGTCCGTCTGAACGACGAGCTTTCTTCGACCCATATGGCGCGCTTCGATGAACAGGCGAGCCAAGAGGACCCCTTTTCCTTCATCAAGGGCAAAGGCGAGCTCATCGGCAATGCGATCCGGCTGGCGCGAAAAGTGGCCGGGGCCGAAAATCCTTTGCTGGTCATCGGGGAAGCCGGAGTGGGCAAGGAACAGCTCGCCCAAGTGATCCATCAAGCCAGCCCGCGGGCCGACAAGCCGTTTATTACGCTGCATTGCGGTTCCGTTCCGGCCGGATTGCTGGAAACGGAGCTCTTCGGCTTTCAGGGGGGCGCTTTCTCGGGAAATCAGACCGGCAGCGCGGGTAAATTGGAACTGGCCGATCAAGGCACGCTGTTCCTGAACGAGATTGACCGGCTGCCACCCGACATTCAAGCGAAGCTGTCGCAGTATATTCAGACCCAAACGGTCGTCCGGACGGGAGGAACCGTGCCCGTTCCGGTACATGCCCGCATCATCGCGGCGACCGATCAGGATCTCCAGAAGATGGTCGAGAAGCAGTTGTTCCGGTCCGATCTATATTACGCGCTGAACGTCATTTCCATCGCGCTGCCTGCGCTTCGCGAGCGAAAGGAAGACATCCCTTCGCTGGTTCAAACGTTCGTCAGACAATTCGCGCTGCAGTATCAAAAGCCGGTTCCGCAGCTCGATCCTGAGGTCATGCTCGCGTTCTCCAATTACGATTGGCCGGGGAATATTAACGAGCTGATGAGCGTCGTGGAGCGATGCCTGATTCTCAGCGAAAACGAACGCATTACGATGACCAATCTCCCTCCGCATTTGCAAAAGGAGCAGCCGCAGCTGGACAAGCCCAAAGCGGAGCAGCCTGACCAGCAATTGCGAATATTGAAAACGCGGAATACCGAGGAAGAGGAAAAATCGTTAATCGAAGACGCCTTGGCCAAGACGCTCGGCAACAAGAGCGCCGCAGCCAAGCTGCTGGGCATTTCCCGGGGAACCCTGTATAACAAAATGAAGGAGCTTCATCTGGGATAACCCGGCCGCCGGCTGAAAAATAATAGCGGCAACTCCGAGGGCATGACGATGCCGCCCTGCGGAGTTGCCGCTTTTGCGTCAGGCTTGACCTTCTTGTTTGCACAGTACGGAGCCGAGCCTGAGCCAGGTAGCGCCTTCTTCAATCGCGACTTCAAAATCGCCGGACATGCCCATCGACAGGTGCCGGACTTCGTACCCGAGCGCCCCCGCTTCGTTCAGCTCGTCGCGAAGCTGCCGCAGCCCGTGGAATACGGGCCGGGCCGCTTCGGCATCCCGGTCCAGCGGAGCCATCGTCATCAAGCCGACCACCTGTACGGCATCCAGCTTGGACACCTGCCGCGCGAACGGAACAAGCTCCTCCGGCGGCAGGCCGTATTTGCTCTCCTCCCCGGACACGTTCACTTGAATAAAGCAGCGGATCGGTTCGCCTAAAGCGTCCGCTTTTCGCTGAATTTCCGTCGCCAGCGACATCCGGTCCAACGAATGGATATACGCGAACTTGCCGACGACGTCCTTCACTTTGTTCGTCTGCAGATGGCCGATAAAATGCCAGATGCCTTGACCTCCCAGCGCCTCCCACTTCGGCTGCGCGTGCTGCCAGCGGTTTTCGCCGATGTGCGCCATCCCTAGCTGCAGCATCTTCGCCGTCAAATCGGCGGAGCCGTATTTCGTAACGGCGATGATCCCGACGTCCTCCCGGCGCCTCCCGGCGCGAAGGCACGCAGCCCGAATGCGGCGCTCGGCCGCGGCCAAATTAGACGATATGCCGTCCATCGCCCGCCCCTCCTCTTCGTAAATTATACCGCCCGAATTCGCCGCTAATCCGCGAAATACGCCTTGGCCCGGTACAGCCCTTCCGCCAGCCGGTCGACTTCCTCTTCCGTATTGTAGGCAAAAAAGCTCGCCCGGGCGGTCGCTTGCGCCCCGAGCCGTCTCATCAGCGGCTGGCAGCAATGATGCCCCGCCCGTACGGCCACCCCGTACGCATCCAGCGCTGTCGCCAAGTCGTGCGGGTGGATGCCGTCCAGGTTAAAGGTCACCATCCCGATGCGCCCCTCCGTCGGGCCATAGATGGTCAGGCCTTCGATCCGCTTCATCCGGGCGACGGCATAAGCGGTCAGCTCCAGATCGTGCTTCTCGATCGCATCCATGCCAATTTGCTCCAAGACCTCGATCGCCGCGCCCAGGCCCACCGCTCCGGCAATGATCGGCGTGCCCGCTTCGAACTTCCACGGCGCCTCCTTCCACGTCGCTTCCCGCAGATCGACATGGCCGATCATCTCGCCGCCGAATTCGACCGGCTCCATCGCCGCCAGCAGCGCCCGTTTCCCGTACAGCACGCCGATGCCGGTCGGACCGCACATCTTATGCCCGGAGAACGCATAGAAGTCGCAATCCAGCTCCTGCACGTCCACCTTCCTGTGGGCGACCGCCTGCGCTCCGTCGACGAGCAGCTTCGCCCCGCACCGGTGCGCAATCTCGGCGATTCCCTTGACCGGATTGACGGCGCCGAGCACGTTGGAGATATGAGAGACGGCGACGATTTTCGTTCTTGAGGTAACCGTTCTTGCCACGTCCTCAAGCGAGAGAGTACCGTCCTCCTGCAACGGGATATAGTTCAATACGGCCCCTGTCGCCTTGGCCGCCTGCTGCCACGGGATGAGGTTGGCGTGATGCTCCATCGGGGTAAGGACGATCTCGTCCCCTTCCCTGCATATCGCCCTCGCGTACCCGGCCGCGACCAGATTAATGCTCGCCGTCGTCCCGCGGGTAAAGACGATTTCCGCCTCCGAGGCGGCATTCACAAAACGCGCAACCTTGGCGCGCGCCCCCTCGTACGCCTCGGTCGCCCGCGAGCCGAGGGTATGCACTCCGCGATGCACGTTCGCGTTGTCCCATTCGTAGAAGCGCTTCAGCGCTTCGATGACTTGAACCGGCTTCTGCGCCGAAGCCGCACTGTCCAAATACGTCAGCGGATACCCGTTCACCTGCTGCTTCAATATCGGAAACCATTCGCGCAAGGCCGAAACGTTCATCCGGCTCCCCTCCTTTTTCCTTTAGAAAATCGCGTTCGCTTCGACGATGACTTTAACCTCGCGCAGCGTCAAATCCTCCGGTCCCTTCACCGGAAGCCCGACCTCCAGATGATCGGCGATATAATCGATATGCCGCTCGCCGATCACTTCCCCGGGAAGCAGGATCGGGATGCCCGGCGGATATACGTAGATCGATTCCGCGATGATGCGGCCGGCCGATTCCCGAAACGGAATCTTCTCCGTGTCCCCGTAGAACGCGTCCCGCGGCGTTAGCGAGAGCTGGGGGATATCCGGCAGACGGATGTCGCGCTCCGCCGCTTGGCGCCCGCTGCCCCGCTCCTTGGCAAGCTCCTCCAACGACCGCAGCAGCACGGCAATCGATTCCTCCGTATCCGCCGGGGTAATCAGGCACAGGATATTGTACAGGTCGCTTAGCTCCACCTCCAGATTGTGCCGGTCCCGCAGCCGGTTTTCCGCTTCGTACCCTGTCATGCCGAGCCCCCGCACATGGATCGTCAGCTTGGTCGGGTCGAAATCGTATGCCGTCTCCGTCCACAAAATCTCCTCGCCGAAGCAGAACAGCCCGGGAATTTCGTTAATTTTCCGCCGGGCCTCCTGAGCCAGCCGAATGGTCCGTTCGGCCATTTCCCTCCCGCGTGTGGCGAGATTTTTGCGGGCGGCATCAAGCGATGCGAGCAGGATGTACGAGGTCGACGTCGTGGTCAGCATGCTGAACAGCGTCTGCGCCCGCTTGACCGAGACGAGCCCTTCCCGCACATGCAGCAGGGAGCTCTGCGTCAGCGAGCCGCCCAGCTTGTGCATGCTGGTCGCCGCCATATCGGCTCCCGCCTGCATCGCCGACATGGGCAGCTTGTCGTGAAAATGGAGCAGCGCCCCGTGCGCTTCGTCCACCAGCACCGGAATACGGTAGCGGTGGGCCGTCTCGACCATCGCCTGCAGATTCGTGCAAACGCCGAAATAGGTCGGATTGATGACGAGCACCGCTTTGGCGTCCGGATGCATCTCAATCGCTTTTTTCACCGAACGGACGGAAATCCCGTGGTCGATCCCCAGCTTCTTGTCCCGCTCCGGGGACACGAAAACCGGCTTGGCCCCGGAGAAGATGATGGCGGACAAAATCGACTTATGCAGATTGCGCGGCACGATGATTTTGTCCCCCGGTCCGCAGACGGTCATGATCATGGTCATAATGGCGCCGCTGGTGCCCTGCACCGAGAACAGCGTATACTCCGCCCCGAAGGCGAGCGCCGCCAAGCGCTGCGCTTCCCCGATGACGCCCGTCGGCTGGTGCAAATCGTCCAGCGGCGCAATATTGATCAGATCGATGGACAAGGCGTTGTCGCCGATAAACGATTTAAAGCCGCGTTCCATCCCCTCCCCTTTTTTATGCCCGGGGATATGAAATTGGTGCGGCTGTCTTTGCACATGCTCCAGCAAGGCGGAAAATAGCGGCGTGCGCTGATGGTCGATCATGCAGATTCCCTTTCTTTCTCTCTGGATGGTATACTTACGGAGTCCAGTATAAGCCCGCCAAACCTATCGTTCAATTCAATTATTCGTATCATAATCATAGCTTGAACCTATCGTTTAACCCTTTTTGTGTACCGCGGCAGCCTTGCCGTCCGGGCGTCGTTTGACCTTACGATCGTTATTGCAGTATCATGATATATTGTAATTAAAAGAATAGGGTTAATCGGAATGAATGGAGGAATACAGATGAGCCGTATCGCGAAAAACTTAACGGATCTGATCGGGAATACCCCGCTGCTGGAATTGTCCAATTATCATAAAAAGCAAGAATTAAAAGCGACCTTGCTGGCGAAGCTGGAATTTTTCAACCCGGCCGGGAGCGTCAAAGACCGGATCGGCTATGCCATGATCATCGATGCGGAAGAGCGGGGACTCATTCGCCCCCAGGAGTCCGTCATCATCGAGCCGACAAGCGGCAATACCGGCATCGCCCTCGCTTCCGTAGCGGCTGCCCGGGGCTATAAGCTGATCCTGACCATGCCGGATACGATGAGCCGGGAACGGATCAATCTGCTCAAGGCGCTCGGCGCCGAGGTCGTGCTGACGCCGGGCGGCGAAGGGATGCCTGGCGCGATCCGCAAAGCGGACGAGCTGGCGGCGGAAACGCCGCATTCGTTCATCCCCCAGCAGTTTAATAACCCGGCCAATCCGGCGATCCACCGGAAGACGACAGCGGAGGAAATATGGGCGGACACGGACGGCAAAGTCGATATTTTTGTCGCAGGCGTCGGGACCGGCGGAACGGTGACGGGCGTCGGCGAAGTGCTGAAGCGCCACAATCCGGCCGTACGCATCGTTGCGGTGGAGCCGCACGATTCGCCCGTGCTGTCCGGCGGCAAGCCGGGGCCTAACCGCATCCAGGGGCTGGGCGCGGGCTTCGTGCCGGAAGTGTTCGACCGGGCCGTCATCGACGAGATCGTCAAGGTGCGCACGGACGACGCCTACCGGACCTCCAGGCTGCTGGGGCAGCAGGAAGGACTGCTGGTCGGCATGTCGTCGGGCGCCGCGGCCTTTGCCGCTACGGAGCTGGCGATCCGGCCCGAGAATGAGGGGAAAACGATCGTCGTGCTGCTGCCGGATTCGGGCGAGCGGTACTTGTCGACCGATCTGTATCAGGAAGAATAGCTGCGCATAATAAAGAAGACGTACGCGGAACGATTGCCAAGGCGATTGCGGTTCCTGCGCACGTCTTTTTTTAATATCAAAAGCCCTATTTGATGACAAGAACAGGAATCCGGGCGTGCTGCACGACATGATGGCTCACGCTTCCGAGTACCCATTCGTTGAGGCCGGACAAGCCTCGGCTTCCGATCACGATGAGATCCGCCCCGATCTCCCCTGCATAATCCAGGACGGAGTCCGCAGGCTGACCTTGCATCAAACTGGCTTTCGCGTTCGGAAGCCCGGCGATTTCCCGGTTCGCTTGGTCGATGAGAGATTGCGCATGCTGTATGTACTCTTCTTCATAGCTTCGCGGAGGTGATACGACCGCTTCGCCGATGACGACAACGGGATGATGCAGCACATGGACGACCTCAAGCTTGGCGTTTGACTCTGCCGCCAGCTCTTTCGCTTTGGCCAAAGCTCTTTGGGACAGTTCGGAACCGTCGTAAGCAACCAATATACTTGTAAACATGGCAACCACCCTTTCGGAAATCGATAGCAGGCAACATAACAAGTATAGCACACCTGACGGACAAATTAGAAAAGCTTGTCCCAACGCCGCCATCGGCACGACAGCAGAGCCGGAAGCCGGCCTAGCGGGAAGCCTCCCTATAATTCCGACTATTCCAAAATGATTTGTATGGTAAGCGCAGACCTCTTGCTCTATAATAGATTTACGACTGGAAGCCAAGCTTGCATTTTACACACGGGAAGGGGCTTTTTCGATTGACAGACCTCGCCAGGTACATTCAAGGGCAGGAAAAACTCGTGCCCGATTTTCATGAGCATTTAAAAGTTATTTTACTCGGGACCGGATCGCCGCGGGCGGTCTGCGGGGTTGCCAAACCGGGCGTGGCCGTGCTCGCCGGCAGCAAAATATTTCTCGTCGATTGCGGAGCGGGAACCGTCGGCCAGCTTCTTCTGGCCGGCATCATGCCCCAGCGCATTTCTGACGTGCTGTTCACGCATCACCACAGCGATCACAACTCCGGCTTTTTCGACGTGTTCATCAGCAGTTGGAGAACGCATGTCGTCCCGGGCGCCGTCTACGAGAACCGCACCGTTCCGATGCAGGTGTACGGTCCGGTAACGACCCGGGACATTATCGGAAAAATGGAAGCGTCGTTCGCCTTCGACGTCGATCTGCGAATCAATTACAACAAATCCGCCTTGGGCGGTTCGAGAATCGAGTATCATGAATGCAACGAAGGCGTCGTATACGATCGGGACGGCATCCGGATTACGGTATTTGAGGTCGACCATCGTCCGGTATACCCGGCCGTCGCCTACAAATTCGAATACAACGGGCAAGCGGCCGTCATCTCGGGAGACACCGTTCCGGTAGACAATATGGTTCGTTACGCCCAAGGAGCGGACCTGCTCGTTCACGAGGCTTACAACAAGGAATGGCTCGACGCCCTGATTGCCCTGTATCCGGAGCAGGCCACAGGCCTTGGCAATCCGGCGAAATACCATACGACGACGCTGCAAGCGGCCGAGATCGCCCGTCAGGCGAACGTCAAGCATCTGCTGCTCACCCATCATATTCCGGCTCCGGCCAAAACGCCGGAAGCGGAAGCGGCCTACATCCGGGGCATGAGTGAGATTTATGGCGGACCGATTACGGTTGGCCGGGATTTGATGGAGGTAGATCTGGGCGCGCCCCTGCGGAAGCCTGAATAAATGCGGCGCCGTTTTTTCAAGCGCGCTTCAAAATTCCTTGCCTTCTCAGCTCGCGGATCATTTGCAAGGCGCGCTGCTTGTAGGAATGCTTCTTCACGGCCTGCAGTCCGGCTTTGCGGATCCGCTCGCGCTGTTCGGGATGGGTTAAATAGTAGCGGACCAGCCTCATCGTTTGCTGAGGCGAGGAGGAGACGGCCAGATGTTCGCCTGGCTTAAACAATCGTCTGATCTCCGGCGTATCGCTAGTGAGAAGAAAGCCACCCGAACCGAGAATTTCATACGTGCGCTGAGTCACCTGGGTGAGCTTGTTTTGCAATCCGATATTAATTTTTGCCGAGCTGTAGACTTGATTCGCTTTGGGGTAGGACAAGTACCCGTGAATCCAGCTTTTGGGGATGTCGGCGCCGAGAAACCGCTTCATGGCTCCCCATTTTCTCCCCCAAAAATCGATGCGAATCTTATGCCGGACAAGAGGGCTGATTAATTTGCGGAGCGATTGCTTGCGGTAATGCTTCGGATATTTGCCCAGATTCCGGGGATACGCGTTGGCGACAACGGCGATGCTGCACCGGTATTGATCGCTGGCTTTGACGGGTCTGTGCACCTTGGGGTGGTAACCGAAATCCAAGTGTGCGGACCGGATGCCCATCCTCCGGTAATCCTTCACCCGGGAACGGCAAATGGTAAACACAAAATCCGGCTTCACGGCCCGGATATACGGAAGGGTAAAATATTCCGTATGGGTCGGGTCCTCTGTCGCCCAATACACATGCGGAATTCCCGATCTGCCGACATATTTTCGAATCCACTTCCGATTGTGCTGCCTGTGCACAGGGGTCCATCCGAGGGAGACAATGAGATGAGGCCGGAAACGGGCAATCTGCGTTTGAAGGCCCCTTGGGGTCAGGGGACCGGATATTTTCACCTGATGTCCCGCGTCGCGGAAGCCGTTCGGGAGACCGTGAATCCACATCGGATGGCTTTCCAAAAATAATACGCGCATAGTCTGCACACCTCTTATGGTAGGAATTGGCAGCGAAACGATACCTTCGATAAGGTACAGAATGTAAAGCCGTTCCGCTTTAAGCCCTGGATGACAGCGGGCAAAGCCTCAAGTGACGTTTGATTGAAATCGTGAAAAAGAATGACAGCCCGCCGCTTGAATCGGCTCCCTTCGAGCACCTTGCGTACGATCGTACCGGCAGTCGGTGGCGGCTTTTCCGCATCGTCCGAATCGACGTTCCAGTCATAATGCCGGTAGCCTGCCTCCCGCATCCTCTTCACCAGAAGAGGCATCAATCTCCTGCCTCCATATTTCCGGCTTACCCGGTTACTGGTTCCCCCGGGAAAACGAAGAATGGGCGCCGGCCTCTTCCCCGTAACGCGTACCAAAAACGATTCCAACCGCCGGAAGTCTCTTACATAATCGTCTACCGAACGGTAAATCAAGCGGTAATCGTGCGTGAAGGAATGATTGCCGATCGCGTGGCCTTCCCGTACCATTCTCCTGTACAGCCGGATGGCGTACCTCGCCGGATTGCCGACGACAAAAAAGGTCGCCTTCACCCGATGTTGGCGGAGCAGGTCAAGAATAACGCCGGTATTCCGGAGCGGCCCGTCGTCAAACGTAAGAAAAGCGACCCTGTTTCTCCCGCTTTTCTCCATCTATTCCTCCCTCCTTTAATGAGAAAACAGGGATTAGCGGTTTCCAATAATGCCGTGCCTCCGCAGCATGCTTAACAATAACCTCGCCCGGTGCGTATAGCTATGCTTCGCAATCGCCTTTCGGCCCTGACGCCGGATACGCTCCCTTCCCGCGGCATCCTTCAAGTAACGGCGTACCGCCCGGACGGTTTGCGCCGGTGAAGAAGTCACGGCAACCTCGTATCCCGGCTTCAGCAGCTTTCGGACCCCCGGCGTATCGCAGGTAAGCAAAAATGCTCCCGAGCCCGCAATTTCGTAGGTGCGCTGGGTGGCCATGTCCCGGTAATTTTGCAGACCGAGGACGATTTTCGCCGAGCTGTACGCTTTGCTTGCGTCCTTGTACGGCAAATAGCCGTGAATCCACTGACGCGGAATGCGGCGCCCCAGATAAGGCTTCATTTTGTCCCAGTCCCGTCCGTAAAAATCGACGCGGAATCCGTGCTGCAGCAAGGGGCGGAGGAGCATCCGGATCGCCTCCCGGCGAAAATGCCCCGGGGCCTTCTGCAGAACCGACGGATAGGCGTTAGCCACGACCGCAATATCGCACGCATATTTTTTCGAAGGCTTCACCCTGCGATGAAGGCTGGGATGAAACCCGAAATCCAAATGAGCGGCGGCAATTCCCAGCTTGCGGAATTTCCGGGCCGTTTTGGCGGAAATCGTAAACACGTAGTCGGGCCGCATCCTCCGGATGAGCGGAAGAGTGAACGTCTTCGTAAAATGAGGATCTTCCGTAGACCAATACACGAGCGGGATCCGCGCGGCCTTGGCGTATTTTCGCATCCATATTTGTTTTTTTCTGGTATGATCCGGCCCCCATCCGACGTTGACGATCAGATTCGGACGGAAGGAAGCCAGGATGGCGGGAATGCGGCGCTTCGTCAGCGGTCCGGACATCCGTACGGTATGCCCCAGATCGCGCAGTCCATCCGGCAGGCCTCTGGACCAGATCGTTCCGTTCTCGAAAAAGAGGATTCTCATACTCGGGCTCCTTTCGTTGACATCCGTCATGACAGACGCACGGTCAGGCTGTCCCCCATGTGGAATATAGTATAGGTATAAGGAGGGATTCCGTGAAAAACCGCGACCAAGCGATTTATAAAACCGAAACCAAGCAAAAACGGGTTGCCTTGACGTTCGATATCGGATGGGGCAGCAGAGTACCGGGTCCGGTGCTCGGTATTTTGCGGAAAAAGAAGGTGGCTCAGGCTACTTTTTTCCTTTCCGCTTCATGGGCGGCCCGCCACCCCCGCCTTGCCCGCGCCATCCGCTCCAGAGGCTATGAAATCGGCTCCCATGGAGACCTGCATGTCAACTATACCGGGCGTGGGAACCGGTGGATTCACCGACAGGTGAAAAAGGCGGAGGGTGTCATCCGCAAGGCAACCGGGGTGAAGCCCGTTCTGTTCCGGCCGCCCAACGGCGATTTGAATGCCCGCGTCGTAAGAAAGCTGCGAATGCTCGGGTACCTGACGATTCATTGGAGCGTGGATTCGCTGGATTGGAAGAAGCCGGGAGTGAATGCCATCGTACGGCGGGTGCTGAACGCCGTGAGACCGGGAGACATCGTCCTGATGCATGCGAGCGATTCCGCCAGTCAAACGGCGAAGGCCTTGCCGAAAATTATCGACCGCTTGCGTGCCAGAGGCTACCGGCTGCTTAGCGTATCCAACCTTCTTGCGGGCCGGCCCCGCGTCCATTCCGTAGCCCGGTCCCGCCCCGGCCGCGCTGTAGAATCCCGTGTTTCCTCAACACGCGCAAAATATACTGCGCACGATGCAAGTAGGCGTGCGGAGCGGCAGCGCGCACCGCGTTGCGGCGTATGCGCTCGCAGGCCCCGGGCTGCCGGGCGTATTTCCGGATCAGGCTTCGCGTCATCTTCTCGGAAGAAGTGACGAGAAGATCGCGGCCGGGGCGAAACGATCGGCGTATTTCGGGCGTGTCGTTTGTAACGATAAGCCCTCCCGAAGCCATAATTTCATAAGTGCGCTGGGTGAGGCGGTCCCCCGCATTTTGCGGACAAATGACGAACTTGACCGAGCTATATACCTTGTTCGCTTCCGGATAAGGGATATACCCGCGAATCGATTTTTTCGGGAGGCGCGTCCGGAAAAAGCCTCGCATCTTGTTCCAATAACGTCCATACAATGAAACGTCAAGGCCTTTTGCCAAAAACGGGTTGACCAGCGTACGGAGAGACTTGAACCGGAAATGGCCCGGCTTCTGCCGGTAAAGCTGTATATAGCCGTCTGGAAAACTTCCGGTGATACCCGGGGTCTTCCGTCGCCCAATAAACGAGGGGAACTTCGGACTTCCGGACGGCCTTTGAAATCCGCAGCTGCTTTTCCACCGTATCATTGGCCGGCGTCCATCCCATGACGATGACAAGATGGGGGCGGAAGAGGCCGCTTGCCTGGGACGTGTTTGCGTCCGGGAAATACGTTCTGACCTGATGACCAAGCTGCCGAAACCCGTTAGGCAAACCGTGAACCCACATCGGATGATTTTCCAAAAATAAAATCCGCAAGCAAGCGATGCCCCCCTTTCAGGAAGGAACGTATTCCTATCTATGCTATGTAGCACAAGTGCCGGGGTCATGTGCGAACGCCCTTTGGCGCGAAAAAAACGAAACCCAATTTGAACAACGCAAAAATGCCGACCTCTCCTGATGGAACGGAGAAAACCGGCATTTTTCATGATTTATTCGACCCTACGCGGACACCGCCGCGCGGATCAGCTTTCTTTCAACTTGCGCACTTCCTCGATGCTCGGATAAAAATCCGGGCTCGCGCTCAGCAGCCAGTTGCGGTGCTGCTTCGCCGTTTCGTCCTGCTCCGGCTCGCCGTACGCCCACTCTTCCCCGATGCCGACGGCATAGTCCTTCATCAGCATGAGCAGCGCGGCGCTCCATTGTCGCGTGCCGCTGATCGTCGGCACAAGCGGGTAGTACTCGTCATGAGCGGCGCGAATGAGCGCATGCGACACTTCCTGCAATAGCGGCGGAACCTCCGCCTCGTCCAGCTTCTCGACGATCTCGGGCGGCAGCTGGACCTCGTCCGTCGAAGCGTACTGCTCGTACACCTCCGGTGTCACGAGCCCCTTTTCCTTGGCCGCCCACAGCTTCACGCGGTCCAGCGCAGGCTTGTAAACGGCCGGAACGGAAATGGTCAGCTCCGGCTTCGGGTTATCCAAGTCGATAACGAACGACTCGTTGAACTTGTAGAGCTTCGCATTGCCGCGGACGCCAAGCCAGCGGAGCGCCAGCAGCGCGTGCGTCCGCACCTTCGGCTCGATGGCGACGTTCCGGCAGACGCGGCGCAGCAGCTTTTCGCTTCGTGTGTCGGGCAGCATGCAGAGCAGGCGCACCGCCGAGAGCGCCGAGTCCTTGTCCTCGAGCCACCACTGCAGCTGCTCGTAAATCGTATCGACCGGCGCTTCCAGCAGCCAGTCCAATTGAATCGGACGCGCCGCGTACTCTTCCAGCGTCAGCATGCCGCGGCTGTGCAGCGATTCCGCGCCGTACTTCGCGACCAGATCCTCGTAAGCCCGCTCCGCGTCCTCCGCAATTTCCGTGAACGCCAGCTTGTCCTTTTCGGGGATGCCGTTGAATTCCACGATCCGGCGCAGCCATTCGGCCAAAGCGCGCGGATTTTGCTGCCACATCATGAAGACGAAGGTCAGCAGATCGCGGTCGAAATCCAGGCCCGGCTGCAAGGCGAAGCGGGCGAGCGTCGTGCGGATCTCTTCCTCCCGGCGCATCAAACTCAGCGAAAGAATGAGTCCGTTCCATGCGTTTCCGTTGAATTCGTTTTCTTTTATAGCCCGATAAAAGCAAAAGGCGGCCGCTCCGTACGATTCCATCTGGAGATGATGGCGGCCATACCCGGTCAGTTCGTCGTTTCGACTCATGTTCTACCCCCGTGAAATATGGATATCCCCAATATACTGGGAAACGGGCGCAGACTCAAGTTTTTTTGCAAACTCAGCCGATCTCAATCGTTGCAAAAGCGTGCGGCAGCTCCCGCCGATGTTGTCCGGATGCCGCCACTCCTCCCGGTCTCCCAGGCAGCCGCAGACGAATTCCGTCTCCCCCAAGCGCACCCGCTTCCGGTAGTGCACGTGACCGAACACCGCGAGCGCTCCTCCCATTTTCCTGTTCGCAAACGGACCTCCGGGCCTGCAGGCAAACAGATCTGCAGACGCGTCACAAACCGAATTTGGCCGGTGTATCATCAAGATGTCGCCATCGAAAGATCTGAGATACGCCGCGCCGATGGGGATTCCTACCATATGTCCTTGCCGAAAGAAAGGGGCATATCACCATGCAGCAAACCACAATGAATGACATTGCGAAAACCCCAAAATGGAGCGCCTTCGAACGCTTCACCAAGAGATGGGTATGGCCCGCTTACGCCGGCTGTGTCTGGGCGCTCATCTATGCGGTGTTCGTCCGGTCCTATCAAGCGGCCGGCGGAGCTATAGGCATGTCGGGGCAACCCAGAAACCCTGAATCGGGGTTATATGGCGAGCTACATAAGCTTTTAACCGCCTGTGCCGCGTAAGGCTTACACAGAAAATTTGGGCATTGACAACGAAAACAAGCCCGGATTATGATACATATGATATATTCCTAGTATTTCTATCGTAAATATTAATTATCGACCAGTCCACTGGAGAGACATGATTGTGCCATGCCTTCGAAGCTTCACCGCTTCGGCGCCTGGTCCATTGATGTCTATTTTTTAATCTCATTTACTTCATCGCTGCGGAGGGATTAGCATGTCGCTGGACAACATCGAAATCGACGAGCGATGGTTAAAGGAAATCGCCGAGTTTCCCTTGGTGGAAGCGCTGTTCGACCGCCGTTCCCGGCGTTTTTTCCGGGGGAAATTCCGGACGGATCGCTCGCCTATAAATTCGAGCACGAGCCGCTGCCGCTCGACAATCTCGAGAAGCTGCTCATTTTGCTTGCGGTCGGGGGCGTCACAGGATGGCACCATTCCGTCACCCGGCGCGTTCCTTGCATTTCCCGTCGGCGATCTGGCGCAGCATACGATTGCCAATCTGTGCTTCTACGTGCAGAACGGGCTGAGCATCTACGATGACGTGAACACCAGAAAATCCCGGGACTTGAGCAATTCGCCGATATCATCGACGTGGAAAATCCGCTGCCGCTGACGTTCCTCGACCAATATTCGCTGTCCGAGCTGCCCCCTCCGAGCGCACGCCGATCGAGCGTCAGGCTCCTTGAGGGGGCAGCCCTTGATTTCCATTTGGGAAAATTTTGCAAAAACAACCGTTTTGCCTTATGATCAATAAGTATAATCCGACCATATCCATTCGGGAGGGACACAAATCATGTCGTCAACCCGTCTGCTTATTTTGGGCGTTCTGCTTAAACGTCAACCGATTCACGGATACGATGTGCGCAAGGAGCTGGAAATTTGGCATGCCGGCAAGTGGGCGAACATCGCTTACGGGTCCATCTATTTTGCGCTGAATAAAATGGCTTCCGAAGGGCTTGCGGAAACGGCCTCCTCCGAGAAAATCATCGAAAATAAAAAAGGACCTGCCCGAATCGCTTACCAAGTAACCGAGAAGGGAAGGCAGGAATTCGAGCGGCTGCTGGACAAGGCCATATGGGAATACAAGCCGGAGTTCGATTCGTTCCACATCGCGCTGATGTTCATGAACCGCATTTCGAAGGATCATCTGCTCGGCGCCTTCCGCCATCGGATCAACCTGCTCCGCGCCGATATCGAGAGCTTTAAAGCCACCGCCGATTTCAACCTTTTTCCCGCCAATACTCCTCATTATTTAAGCGAAAATTTGCGGCTCTTCTCGGCGCGGCTGGAAGCCGAGCTGCGTTGGATCGAAGGCATGGTCGGCAAACTCGAGCAAGGCTTGCTGTTCTGAACCGGACCGAACTTATTTGTGCTCATTTATACAATATTTCATAATCCGTTGAATTCCTTATCGAAACGATCGAAAAGGAACGGATGCGATGCCGGATCGCTTTTTATCTGCAGCAAGCGCAGGACGCCGGATAGCTCCCCGCATCCGGCGTCCTGAAAACCCGCTTTTGCCCGACGTTTACGCATGACCTTGCTGCCTCATCAGCCGGCCGCAGCGATTTTTCGCCGACCGGCGGCTTGAATCCTGACAGACATCAAAGCCGCGATGAAGCAGGTTAAGCCCGCCAACATAAACGGCAGCGTAT
>NZ_JTHN01000379.1 GCF_001399685.1 Paenibacillus sp. A3 | reverse complement strand
TGCTGTCGATCATCGCGACGCCGATTGCCGGCCTGCTCGGCATGATCATCGCGTTCCTGGTCGTCCGCAAGCAGTTCATCGGGAAAAAAGCGCTCGAATCCGTCAGCATGCTGTCTATCGCCATTCCGGGGACGGTCATCGGGATTTCGTACATTTTGGCGTTCAACCAGGCTCCGCTTGCGCTCACAGGTACGGCGCTGATCATTATCGTCGCGTTCGTCGTGCGGGCCATTCCGGTCGGCATCCGGTCCGGGATCGCGTCCTTGCAGCAGATCGATCCGTCGATCGAAGAGGCGGCGACGAATTTGGGGGCCGGACAGGCGCGAAACTTTTTCACCGTCGTCCTGCCGCTCATCAAACCGGCTTTTTACAGCGGCCTTGTGTACGGCTTCGTCAAAAGCATGACCGCGATGAGCGCCGTCATTTTTCTCATCTCGGCCAAATACAACCTGATCACGGCTTCCATCCTCACGCAGGTGGAATCCGGACGGATCGGCGTCGCCAGCGCGTACTGCACGATTCTGATCGCGATCATGATCGCAGCCTTGCTGCTGCTTAACCTGCTGCTTCGCTTCGTCGGCGGCAGCAAAGAAAAAACGTTAATGTAGGGGGAGAAAGACTTGGCAGCCAAATCGGTCACGCTCAAACAGGTTACGAAAGCTTATGCGGGCTTGGGCACCAAGCAGTCGTCGAATGCGGTATCCGATGTTAATCTCGTCATCGAAGAAGGGCAATTCGCCACGCTGCTCGGTCCGTCCGGCTGCGGCAAAA
>NZ_JTHN01000378.1 GCF_001399685.1 Paenibacillus sp. A3 | reverse complement strand
CCTCGATTGGCTATGGATGAAGCAGCGCCCGCAGCAGTTGATGACCCAACTGGCAAGACTGGGCTACACGGTATTTTTCTGCAACCGGACCAGATCGATTCCGCGGGTGGAACGCATCGAGCCGAACCTGTTTGTCGTCCATCATCATGAGCATTGGCTTCAAACGGCTTGGCCCAAAATCCGCAAAGCCGCCCCCGTTATCGTCTGGTGCTCGCTGCCCTTCGCCTACTTGTCCATTGCCGCTGCCTATTCCCCCGATCAGCTCGTTTACGACTGTTCGGACGAGCTCGGCGAGTGGTTCCGGGCCGAAAAACAGCTGGCCGTCCGGGCGGATGCCATCGTATGCTCATCGCAGCGGCTGTACGACCGAATCCGAAGATGTTACCCGGAGCAGAGGGCCGCCTTGATCCGCAATGGTTACGATCCAAGTACGAAGCTTCACTTGCCGGACGAAGAAGCCGCTGCAAGTCGTGGATCATCGAAGCGAAAACAGATCGGCTACGTCGGAGCATGGGCGCCTTGGATCGACGAAGGGCTGATCGGCCAATGCTCGCGGCTGCCCGGGGCCGAAGTGACGGTAATCGGGCCGCAGTTCGACAG
>NZ_JTHN01000377.1 GCF_001399685.1 Paenibacillus sp. A3 | reverse complement strand
CCAGAATCGGGTAAACAAGGTCAAAGCGCTCGAAGACAAGTTCGCCGTACATCCTTAAATTTGCCGCACGGCAGGAAAAGAGGGTGAGATCGATGACCGAACAGCCTAATGTGCAAAGCGGGCAGGCCGCGGGTTCGCCTGTGGCAGCCGTACGTACGCAAGTCGAAACGATCGTCCGGGAGCTAGTCCTGGCCGGGAAAATCGAGCCGGGCCAGCTTATCGTGATCGGGACGAGCACGAGCGAAGTGCTCGGCCGCCATATCGGCACCGGGGGCAGCGAAGCGGTCGCCGGGCAGATCTATGAAGCGGTAGAGGCCGTGAGGGCAGAAGCCGGTTTTTTTCCGGTGTATCAATGCTGCGAGCATTTGAACCGGGCACTTGTGATGGAGCGGGAAGCGATGCGGCGGTACGGCTTGGAGCAGGTGAGCGTCATCCCGGTACCGAAAGCCGGCGGTTCCATGGCCTCTTATGCCTATCGGAAGCTGGCCGACGCTGTCGTTGTAGAGACCGTGGCGGCGCATGCCGGCATCGATATCGGAGGCACCTTGGTCGGGATGCACTTGAAGCGCGTAGCCGTACCGGTCCGGCCGTCGATCCGGCAGATCGGCGAGGCGCCCGTGCTGATGGCGGTTACCCGTCCGAAGCTGATCGGCGGAGCCCGTGCTGTCTATACGGCAGAGTCGCCTCGCAGAGAAGAAAGCTGCGATGAACAGTCACAATAACCATATATCATTTTAACTATGAGGAGGACTTATTCATT
Source organism: Paenibacillus sp. A3 (assembly GCF_001399685.1). Classification (GTDB taxonomy): domain Bacteria; phylum Bacillota; class Bacilli; order Paenibacillales; family NBRC-103111; genus Paenibacillus_G. Next base: position 89 of record NZ_JTHN01000377.1, on the reverse strand, counting down.
ATGGAACATTTGCGCAAACAAGATCCGAAAATCGTCGAGGCCATGAACTTGGAGCTCGGCCGTCAACGCGACAAAATCGAGCTGATCGC
>NZ_JTHN01000376.1 GCF_001399685.1 Paenibacillus sp. A3 | reverse complement strand
GCGCCAATTCCCCCACACGTAGTAAGCAACGGAAATCACAATGCTGATGCAAAAGCCGATGGGAAAGCTCCACCAGAGCGCTTCCAGCCCGAACGTATTTCCCAAATAGTAGGCCACCGGCACACGGATGCACCAGAGCGCCAGGAAGGCGGTAAGCAGCGGCACCATGACCGCGCCGGTCGAACGAACGACGCCGGAGACGACGAACGTAATCCCGAAGAGTACGAACGCCCACAGCGTAATATGGTTGATGTTCATTCCGATGGCAATTGCCGCCTCGTCCTGCAGAAACAATTGAAGCGCCTGCCGGTTGAATACATAGATCAGTCCGACGAGCGCGCCCGTCATCACAAAGTTGAACACAATGCCAAGCAGCGTCGTCTTATGCACCCGGTCCCATTTGCCCGCTCCGACGTTCTGCGCAGCCAGCGTGGACACGGCGCCGCCGATCGCCATCGCCGGCATTTGAATATAGCTTGAGAGCTGCATCGCTGCACCGAATGCTGCGGTCGCCATCGAGCCGAAG
>NZ_JTHN01000375.1 GCF_001399685.1 Paenibacillus sp. A3 | reverse complement strand
ATGCGATCCGTCGCCGTGCCGTACCGACCTGGGGAGTCTTCCTGGATGAAGAGAAGCAAGGTGGGGGCCCGCTGATCGATATCGGGACGCACGCGCTCGATTTGACGCTGTGGATGATGGATAATTACAAGCCGAAGGCCGTGCTCGGGACCGCGTTTCATAAGCTGTCGAAGAAAGCAAACGCTGCCAACGCTTGGGGCTCTTGGGACCCGGAGAAGTTCACGGTTGAGGATTCCGCGTTCGGCATGATCACGATGCAGAACGGAGCGACGATCGTGCTCGAATCGAGCTGGGCGATCAACCTGCTGCAAACCGGCGAAGCCAAAACGACGCTGTGCGGCACCGAGGGCGGCGCCGACATGTGGGACGGCTTGCGCATCAACGGCGAGAAGCACAGCCGCTTGTTCATGAACGAAATCCAACTGGATGCCAAAGGCGTCGATTTCTACGAAGGCAACGGCGAAAGCCCGGCCGATCTCGAAGCCCGCTTGTGGCTGGAAGCGATCGACAAGGATATCGATCCGGTCGTCACGCCGGAGC
>NZ_JTHN01000374.1 GCF_001399685.1 Paenibacillus sp. A3 | reverse complement strand
GTGCTGATCACCGGCGAGGCGGGTTCGGGCAAGAGCGAACTGGCGCTGGAACTGCCCAGCCGCGGCCACCGCCTGGTTGCCGCAGACGCCCCCGAATTCACCCAGATCGCCCCCGACGTGCTCGACGGCCACTGCCCGGAACTTCTTCAAGATCTGCTGGAAGTGCGCGGGCTCGGCGTGCTCAACGTGCGGGAGATGTTCGGCGACACGGCTGTAAAGAAGAACAAGTACCTTCGGCTCATCGTGCCCCTGACCCGGCCCATGACCGAGCCCACGCCCCATGGCTACGAGCGCCTCCCCGGCGATTCCGGGCCCCGCCACGGGCTGGCCCTGGACGTGCCGCTGACCCCCCTGCCGGTGATGCCCGGCCGCAACCTGGCGGTGCTGACCGAGGCCGCCACGCGCCTGCACACCCTGCGCACCAAGGGCATCGATCCGGCGGCGATGTTCATCGCCCGCCACAGCAACCTGCTGGAGCGGCGCAGCCCATGACCGACGGCGCCCCCACCTCCACCC
>NZ_JTHN01000373.1 GCF_001399685.1 Paenibacillus sp. A3 | reverse complement strand
GTGGAAGTGAAGGACGGCGCACTGCTGGTGTCTTGTCTGGACTCCAATCATTAATTACTTATCGAAGGAGCGGTGCAGATGGATGGAATAAGCGATGCCTTGTTGGTTCCCGTAATTGTCGTTGCCGTTATCGTCGTGTTGGGCCTGGCGTTCTGGGCGCGGTACAAAACGGTCAGCCCGGACGAAGCGATGATCGTGACCGGATCGTTTCTCGGCAGCAGAAACGTCTTGACGGATGACAGCGGACGCAAAATCAAAATCGTACGCGGCGGCGGTTCGTTCATTCTTCCCGTGTTCCAGCGGGCCGAGTTTTTGTCGCTGCTGTCGCATAAGCTTGACGTCTCGACTCCCGAAGTATATACGGAGCAAGGGGTGCCGGTGCTTGCCGACGGCGTGGCGATCATCAAGATCGGCGGGTCCGTCGAGGATGTGGCAACCGCGGCCGAGCAGTTTATGGGCAAGCCGACGGAAGCGCTTAAAGGAGAGGCGCAGGAAGTGCTGGAAGGCCACCTGCGGGCCATTCTCGGCTCGATGACGGTGGAGGAAGTGTACCGGAACCGGGATCGCTTTGCACAAGAGGTTCAAGGTGTGGCGGCCAAGGATTTGAAGAAAATGGGCCTGCAAATTGTTTCCTTTACGATTAAGGACGTCCGCGACAAGCAGGGTTATCTGGAGGCGCTCGGGAAGCCGAGAATTGCCGCCGTGAAGCGGGATGCGGAAATCGCCGAAGCGGAGGCGCTCCGCGATTCGCGGATTCAGAAGGCGCGCGCCGAGGAGGAAGGGCAGAAGGCCGAGCTGCTGCGAGACACGAACATCGCCGAGGCTTCGAAGGAGAAGGAGTTGAAGGTAGCCGCCTTCAAAAAGGATCAGGATATGGCCCGGGCGGAAGCGGACCAGGCGTACCACATCCAGGAGGCGCGTTCGAAGCAAAGTGTCGTCGAGGAGCAAATGCGTGTCGAGCTCGTGCGGAAGGAGCGCGAAATCGATTTGGAAGCGAAGGAGATTCTTCGTCGCGAGAAGCAGTATGACGCTGAGGTGAAGAAGAAGGCGGACGCCGACCGGTATGCGGTCGTTCAGGCGGCGGAAGCGGAGAAGGCGAAGCAGATCACGCAAGCGGACGCCATGCAGTACCGCATCGAAGCGGAGGCGAGAGCACAGGCGGAGCAGAAGCGGCTCGAGGGTCTGGCGATTGCGGATGCCGAGCGGGCCAAAGGGACGGCGGAGGCGGAGGTGATCCGGCTGCGCGGCTTGGCCGAAGCGGAAGCGAAGCAGAAGCTTGCGGAAGCGTTCGAGAAGTTCGGCGAGGCGGCCATTCTCGACATCATCGTCAAGATGCTGCCGGAGCTGGCGGGCAAGGTGGCCGAGCCGATCAAATCGATCGACAAGCTTACGGTTGTCGATACCGGTCACGGCGAAGGCGCGGCGCGGGTCCGCAACTACGTGACGCAGCTGGTGGCGACGGCGCCGGGAATGCTGAAGAGCGTCAGCGGACTGGACGTGGAGAAGGCGGGGCAAAGCTTGACGAATCGCACGGGTCAACAGACT
>NZ_JTHN01000372.1 GCF_001399685.1 Paenibacillus sp. A3 | reverse complement strand
GCTTTCCGGGGCGGGCAGGTAGGCAAAGCGCTGCTGCTGCATTGTTTGCATGCGATGGCGGATCTGGGCTACGCCTATGCCATTATCGGCGGTCCCAAGGAGGCGGCCCCGTTCTATGCGCGCGTCGTAGGCGCTATCGATATCGAAGGATCGAATCCGGGGATTTATATCGACAGATTGCGTGGAAAAGATAGTTGAAAAAGGAGCGGGAGAGAAGCGATGATTAACCTTAATCATGCCGATTTGGTAGTTGCCGGCGGAGGACTGTCGGGAAGTCGGGTGGTGATTCATGTATTAAACCGATTGCTGGAAGCGGGCAAGGAAGCGGGAGAAAAGCCGATCGAAATCGTGATGATTGACCGTTTCGGCGAATTCGGTCGCGGGATTCCTTACGGGAAACAAAGCCCGTCCGGATTTTTGCTGATTGAACCGGCCGCCCAATCGACACCGAAAGAGTTTCGGGACTGGCTGTCGCTGCATTATAAGGAGCTGGTCCATGAAGGCGTGCACCATGAAGATCGTTTGCTGCAGGCTTGGATATTTCGCTATAAGGAGCAGCTCGATAGCGGGCAGGTAGACGAGCTTTATGTGCCCCGGAAGCTGTTCGGCTTCTACGTCGAACGATTGCTTCGCCAAACGGTGCAGCTGGCGGAAGAGCGTAATTTGGCCAAGGTCGGGTTCGTTACAGGAGAAGTAACGGATATCGAGCCGAAGGATGCCGGCTTTACGACTCGGCTGGCTGACGACTCAAGCTTTCATAGCCGGGCGTTCGTGCTGGCAACGGGATGCATTCCGCGCAGCAACAGCTGCGGCTTGAACGTGAATGAGGGGTACATCCACGATTTGTACGAGGATGCCTATGCTGGTCTGGAGCAGGCGGTGGCGAAGCGCGCCAAAGCATCCGGTCGGAAGCTGGATATCTTGATCGCAGGCTCGAACGCTTCGGCGATTGAGGCGATCTATTTTCTGTCGAACCGGGCGGAGCTGCTCTCTGCTGTGCGCAGCATCAATGTCGTTTCCTCAAGCGGGTATTTGCCTGGCGGCGTCTTTGAAGGCGAAGAGAACGAAGCTCTGACGTCCGGAGGCCAGCGTCCGTCGGCGCGCGAGTACATCGAGATCGCTGCCCGATTTGTCTCGGAAGGGCTTGTCACCGCCACGCAGGCAAAAATTATCCATATTGACAGCAAGGCAGACGGGCGGTTGTATATCGAAGCGGATGGACAGGAGGGGGAAATCGAGCTAACGGCAGATATCGTGGTCAATTGCACCGGAGCGGGGCGCGTGAATCGGACGGATTCCCCGTTGATCCGCAATTTGCGGGCGCGCGAAAATCATTTTAAAACGAACGCTTCCTTGCGGGGCTTCCAATTGCGACCGGATTCTTTCGAGCTTGAGGGAGTGGATAACGGCTTTGTCATCGGCCCGTTATTGAACCAGGATGCTCTTGGAACCCACGTGGAAAGTATACTGGCCGTGTACCGGGTCGCGGAGGAATTAGGCAACGTCTTGTACCAACGATTATCCGAGACGGCGATGGCATCCAAGCGATAGCGACGATCCGACCCGAGGACCTCGTGCTTTCGGAGAGGAAGCGAACGCCTCTCCTTGTTATTTTCCTCTTGGAAGGGAGAGTTCCGATGATCATCTATCAATTGCCTTCGCGGGAACGCCAGCTCGCGCTCACGTTCGATGACGGTCCGAATCCGGTCTATACTCCGCAAATTCTGGATTTGTTTAAGAAGCACCAAGCTTATGCCACTTTTTTCGTTATCGGCTCTTATGCCAAGCAATACCCGGACCTCCTTCGCCGTATTGTTGAAGAAGGGCACGAAATAGGAAACCATACGTACAGCCACCCTGCTTTGCCCGCATGCGAAAGGCAGGATGTTTATAACGAGCTGGAAACGACGAACGGAATTATTCGAGAAATTACAGGAATCGAGCCTGCCTTGTTTCGCCCCCCTTTTGGCGAATTCAATAAGCATACCGTCGAGGCGGCCGATCGGCTTGGGCTCCATACGGTGATATGGCCGGATCATCAAAACACGAAGGACTGGAGTCTCCCGGGTGCCGATACGATTGTGGAGCGGGTGCTGGAAACGCTGCAAAAAGGCGATATTATTTTATTTCACGACGGCAGCGGAGACGATCCGGACGAGGACCGCAGCCAGACGGTACAAGCCATCGAAATGCTGCTTCCGCATTTGCTTGGGAATAACTACAAATTGGTAACCGTGTCCCAGATGATGCGCAGTTATAATGAAGCGATGGTTTTGCAAGTCTAGCAGTTTTTATATCCATTAATGTATATTTATACAAAAATATGTATATAAATGTGCTCGGTTCTCCTCTATTGCAGCCGAGTTCGGCAATAGCGTTCATGGACTTGATTATGGTTTTCCATAATCGGGTCCTTTTTGTATTTTTGGGGAGCCGCAAGGGACAGGCCCTGAAAATTTTTGGTTGGGAAGAAGAAACAAAACGGTTGCGTGCGACGTCCTGTATTTATAGTTACAGCTGCTGAAAGGCGGGAGAAAATGAACGGAATGAACGGATGGAAAGTGCGGATGCGGGTGGCCGTTGTCGCCGCTTTATTCGGCATCGGATTGCTCAGTGCTTGCAATCACGAGGCGGGAAGAGATTTTGCCGCCGGAAAACGGACTTGGGACCAGCCGCATGATATTCGGGCGGAAGATATTGCGAGCCTGATCGTTACCGATTCGTCGGGCAATACAGGTTCGATCGTTTCCCGGGATGCGATCGGACAGTTTCTCGAAGCGATACAGGAAGCGACCGCAGAGGCGGCCAAGCCGGACATTCGGCCCCCCGACATGTCGATCGCTCTGAGCTTGAAGGATGGCAGAGAGCATCCGCTGTACTTTTGGCTTGCGCAAAATAACGACCGTTTGTTCGTGGATCTGGGTCGTTCCGCAGAGTACTATACGTTGACGGCAAAAGGAAAAAATGTGATTTTACATTTATTGGACGAAACGAGAAAAAGCTTGAATTCGCGGTTTTATGCGTAAGGGGATAGGCAGGTCCCGAATCCTGCGGTATAATGGAACATCATGGCGAATGACAAGGTCGAATTTTGGTGCAGGAAATGCGGGTGAGGGAATGCTGGAATACGAACAAGAGCTCTGGGGTCGAGGAAGAACGCTCGTGGCCGGAGTTGACGAGGTCGGACGGGGCTGCTTATTCGGCGATGTGGTCGCTGCGGCGGTTATTTTGCCAAAAGGCCTGGTGCTCGAAGGCGTCGACGATTCGAAGAAGTTAAGCGAGAAAAAGCGGGAAGCGTTATATGATGTGATCCGGCAGGAGGCGCTATCCATCGGAATCGGGATGGCGGACGTCGACACGATCGAACGGATCAATATTAAGCAGGCGGCACGGCTCGCAATGAAACGTGCGGTCGAACAGCTGGACCCCATTCCCGATTCGCTGCTTGTCGATGCCGAGAAAGTCGATGTGGACGTGGAGCAGCTTGCCGTCATACACGGTGATGCTTTAAGCCAGTCGATCGCAGCCGCTTCCATTATTGCGAAGGTGACACGGGACCGCATGTGCCTGCAATGGGATATGAAATTTCCGGAGTACGGCATTGCGATACATAAAGGATATGCGACAAAAATGCATCGGGAGCGTCTGACGGAATATGGTCCGTCGCCGATGCATCGCAAAACGTTTCTAAGAAACATCGTTTACGAACAGCAGGTGCTGTTTTAGTCGCTGCAAGTCCGCGCTGAAAAAAGCCCGGCGGTCAGCCGATATATACAATGAACCGGAAATGCAGCCGGCAGGGAGACGTACAAGCGGTGCCCAGGCCGGCTTTATTTGTATAGATGGAAGGAGCGGCAGCGATGAATATCAGCGGATTGATCCGGGGATTGGCGGGCGACGCGCAGGCGGCGGAGCCGAAAGCCTTGGAGCTGAAGGTCGGGCAAGTGGTAAAGGGCATGGTGCTTCAGGTTGGACCGGAGCAAGATGCTTTGGTCAACATCGGCGGGGTGCAGGTACGGGCACAGCTCGAAGCTCCGCTGAAGCCGGGGGAAGTGACGATGCTTCAAGTGCAGCCGGAATCGTCGGGCGGACAGGTGGTCCTTAAGCCGCTGCAGTCGAACGTGCAAATATCGGACGGATCTCTTGCGGATATCGTGAAAACGATGGGACTCCCTGATTCTCCGGCAAACCGGCAGTTGGTGCAGCTTCTGCATCAGGCCGGAGTTACGTTGACGAAGGAGAATGTGCAGGCGTTTGCGAAGCTGCAGGCTCAAATGCCTCCGAATATGCCGCAAGAAGCATGGCTTTCTTCGGCAGTCATCGCGTTTCAAAAAGGACTGCCGTTGACTCCGGAGACGGTAGCATCGGTACGACAGGCGGTGCAGGGTCCGCCGTTTCATGAGGTTTTGGATCAGCTCGGACAGCTTGCAGGACGCGAGCTGGAAGGCAACGCTTCGCTGTCGCCGCAAAGCCGTGAGCTGCTGCAAAACGTGCGGCAGCTTGTTCAGCAGCTTCGCGATACGGCGAGCTTGCTGATCGGGGCGAGACCCGACGGTGGAGAGGGGACGCCTGCTGGGGCGCAGCCGGGAGTGGGCGCAGGCGCGGGAGCGCCAGCAGCGGCGCAGCCGGGAGGGGGC